>DKEY01000083.1 GCA_002469305.1 Sulfurospirillum sp. UBA6810 | reverse complement strand
TCTTGACTTTTAGTGGCATTATATATCTTAAAAAGAAGTTCTAGATTTTCAATAAAACTGATAAAACCAAGGATGTTTTTATAATCTCCTATGCCATCTATCTGCATACTCTTTTTATAGCCTATCAATTCACTTAAACTACCGACTTTATCATCTAAGTTTTTAATATAATTTATCTTTATCTCTTTTTTTACTGATTCTTTTAAAACCAAATCAAGAGATTTTGCCAACTCAACTTCTGTAAAAAAAGCAAATTTTACTTTATATAGGCTAGACATCAAAAAGTTTACTTTTGCCTCTTCTTCAGCGATTTTTTCCTCAGTTTTTAAGCTCTCTTCTTTAATCTTTTGTAAATCTCTTTTAAGCTTTTTTGTAGAGTTATTTAGTATCTCCATCTGCATAGAGTTTATATTTGTTTGCAACTCTTCTTGTGTGCTGCTTAGTGGAGGTAAAATTTGATTTAAAAGCATCACAGCTACTAAAACTACACTCAGATAAATCATAATCTTTTGCTTTTTTTCTAAGTTTTGTAAATAAATCTCAAATTTTTTCATCTTGATATCTCCACAACACTTATATATGTCTCATTATCTAGTTTTATCTCTTTTGTATTGACTTCAACAAAGCCCTCACTAATCAAATCATTCATAAATTTTGCGATAGTATCTCTCTTTGGTTGTGTCGAGAAGACTTCGATACTCATGTGATTAACATCGCTTAGTGTGATACTTTTTGTTGCCAAATTATATTTTTTGAGTAACTTGTTTATAGATTGTAAAAAATCACTCACCCCTCTTTGAGCTACTTTCATACTATAAAGTTCTTCTATACTTTTTGAGATACTTTGAACTCTTTGATTTTGGAGTTTTAACTGTTCATTTGCTTCACTCAGGTTTTGAGTAGCTATTTTTATCTCATTGCGTAGTTTTTTTGTACTGTTTTTTATAACATTTAACTCTTGAGTTACTTGTGTGCTTTTTGTTTCTAAATTTGCTATATCATAGCTCAAATATAAAGGATAAACAGATACAAGAATAAGAACCAAAGCGACAAAGAGAGAAAACTTACCAACTTGAGTCTGTAAAAAAGGAGCTTCTCTTTTGAAAAAAGTGATATCTTGTTTTATCTCACTTTCTTGTGCCACATCATATGCATATGAAGCTACAATTTGGCTAAAAAAGTCACTTTTAACTTTTTCTTTGAAAAGATTAAAATCAAACAGTTTAAGTTCGCTTGAAAAAAAGTTATTTGAAATATCTCTAAGACCTTTTATCCTTCCTTGTTGTGTGCTAAAAAAAAGTCTATCAACTTTATCAAAACCAAAAACACTTCTGCTGTGGATGATTAAATTGTTGATTTTTGTAAAAACTTCTGAAAAAACTGCTTCTAAAGTTGTAAATACCTCAGCATCTTCAGGCGTATAAGAGTTTGCATCTAAACCTTTTGTGATAAATAATTCTTCAAGTTTTTCTACATCCATATCTATATCATGTTTATGCAAAGTATGCACCATGTCTTTAAGTGTAGGAAGAGATTTTGTGGAGAGATATTTTCCATCTTTATAGATAGTTAAAAAAGCTTCATCTTGCCCAATATAAACAAATACATCATTTTTAGGTGCAATAATCTTGTTTTTATACAACGTCGCAAAAGATAAAAAAGGAATAGCTAGAAAATCTATATATTTACTTTTTTGTAAAACTGTAGCAAACCTTTTTTCTAAACTACTTTTTTCAACACTAAAAGCTTCTACCAAGACCATATCTTCAAACTCTAACTCTTTGATGATATGAGTCATTTTATACTCTTTTTGAAGGTCAAGCCCAACATCTTCATACATTTTGAGTTCTATGGCAGATTTTATCTCTTCTTCTGAGGTTTCTTTTGCAACTTTGAAACTATGAGAGATAACATCATCATAAAAAACTCTTGAGGCGATAAAAGCATTTTGTTCTAAAGATACGTTGTGAGAAAAACTTTTTCCATCGCAAGAGATATTTGTTTGGGAGCAAGGATCAATATAAAATATTTTACTAAATGACATCTACACCCTTGTTTTTAGTGGATTTTAGCATAGCCAGACATAGGATAAACTGAAATGTTCTTATATGACATATTAATTTCAACTTTATCGAGCAATAATTGTTCCCTATCGTAATCATAAGGTCTTCCTAAAAAATCAAAACAAAGCGTGTCATTCATAAGATTTGTTGTTAGATTTGTGTTGATAGTATATTTTTTTTGCTCATTTGAACTCTCTTCAATAGAGTTCAGTGTTATTTTATCTAGCTTTATACATGTAAGATTGTACTCTTTTGAATTGAGAGTGAGTTTTTTCCATGGGGTATTGGAAAAAGTATTTGTATCATAGTTTATAGCATTTTTTTGTTTCTCTTTTATCTTCATAAAAACAAAGTTTGTGTCATTTTGTACATCATGATTTGGTATGAATCCAATACCAACAGAAGCTAAAATAGATATAAGGATAATCACAAAGATAAGTTCTAAAGTCGTAAAAGCTTGGGTTATATGTTCATTTTTCATGGGCGTTGCAATGTCCTTACCATCTAACTCTCCTTTTATCCAAACTCGTTCAGATAAAATTCCTCTCACTGAAGCTTTGCCTTTGGCAAGAATATCTTTACATGTAACTTTCATGGGCGTTGCAATGTCCTTCTTAAAAGGCGTATATCTTTATCCTTGTTTCTTGCAACATCTGTTGTTTGCACACTAACTTCAAGCTCGACCATCCCATGTGAATCTTCTGTTTGGATGGCTTGCACTCTATCGCAATTATTTAAAACAGAACCATCGTTGTCTAGCCCATTGTAAAGATAGTATTTTTTCACAGTTACATTTGCTTCAAAACGTTTATCTTCTGAGAGGATATTTAGTGTCTTTAAACAGTTACCAGTACTTCTATCAAAACCACTGATAGCCAAAAGTGTTATCTCAACAGCTTCATCCATAAAAAGCTCGCCCCTCTCTTTAACATACAAATCAGCAGTCTGTTTTGTAGTGATACTTGCATACTTCATAGCGATAACCAACAAGCCTCCTACTAAGACTATCACTATCAAAGCTTGAATTAACCCAAAAGCACGTCGCATCAAAATACCACCTTCTCTTTTGAGATACTTAGATTGTTATCGCTTCCTCTTATCTCTTTTGAGATGCTTAGACTAAAGTAGATATTGTTATTTATAACACCTGCTTTAAACCCTCTCACTCCCTCGGCCAAAACAGTTACATTGCCATCACAAAAGTCTTGAGCTTTCCAAGGTCTAAAGTTATAAAAAAGATACAAAGTATTGGCATCATCACTCGCATCAACACTACTGCAAGGAGGTGTTATATCCTCTTTTCTAGCTATGGCATACGCACTATCAACAAGATAGTACTTTTCATAAACTTCCTGAGGCTTTATATCAAAACTTAAGTTGTTATCACTGGTAGTAAAAGTATAGATAAGATTTGAAGGATTACCATGCCAACCAAAGGAGCTGTTAAAATCACTAGAAGAAGAGAGAGAAGCATCATCAAAGCTCCCTGCAAAGATAAGTGCTATATCATCGGCATTTCTATCTCTTCCAAATTTATTTTTAAAAGAAGCATTTATATCACCACCATCAATTTCAAAACTCACAGCTGTGCTTGTGTTTTTATCACTTGCATCTAGGTCTATAAAGCCACTGTAATAGCCACTTTTATGAGCTTCCACACTTGTTCCAATCCACTGCAAAATCTTAAAGTCTGTGCTTAATATGTTAGCAATAGGCTCAAAATCTCCGTTTAATTTATATCCGATGACTGTTGCAGGAACTCTATCATAAAGTAAAGCGGCAATCTGGTCAACTACGATTTGTGTGGTAAAAGAGCTTTCACTGAGTATTTTTGATTTTGCACTTCTTAGATAGAGATGTTTGAGCGAGACAAAGGTACCAGCTGCCAAGATACCAAGTATAACAATAGTCACAATGATTTCTATGAGAGTAAAAGCCTTTTTCATTGCCATACCCTTTTATGTATGAAAAACTGACCTATGTTTGTAGAAGTATAAGAGAAGTTCATCAACTCTTTTGGCTCTGCTCTGTTTCCCTTGTAACTTGTCTTTACATGTACTCTTTTTAAGTTTGTACTTCCTATTGGTGCACCACAATTACTTAAGTCTATATTTGAGCTATTTTGTGCAAAATCTAAACAATATGTATATGTTACGGTAGTGTTTATATCATAAAGAGTTGTACTTAAACTTGCATTATTAAAATCATCTACATCATCAAAACTACTATATGTTTCCCCATCATCAAATACACTACTAGCACTTAGATTGTTTTCACAATTTCTACTCCCAACAAATCCCCCATCACGATAAAAATCAGCGTTACATCTAAAGTTTGCAGAATCTACATGTAAGATATCTTCTGCTTTAACATTTGCCTCATCCCAAGGGAGTTTTGAAATCATTTGCATCAAAGAGACTGTGTTGAGGATAGCATCTTGACGCACTACAAAAGAGTCACTTTTTTTCAAAGCAAAAATCATCTTTGGAATGACTGTAAAAACAAGTGCAATGATAACTATCGTAAAAACAAGTTCTATTATCGAAATCCCTTTTCTCATCGAAATGTTTTTACTCCCGACTTATCATAATTGCCTGTGTAATTTCCATCATTTGTGATACTCTGTCCATCATATGTACCACTTTTGATACCTTTGATACTGTCTGCTTTGTTGTAGATATATCTAAAACAAGGGTGTGCCCCACAATCACTTGTAGCATTGTACTCACTGTACTTGTTATACCAAAGATACTCTGGCACATCTAAGTGGATATAAGCATCCCCTGAATTTGTCCAATTGTTTTGTATATTCAGCCCTACATAGCCACCACTCGTACTTGGTGTGATAGCGAGAGTTTTATCCGAACTTGAGAAAGCAAATCCACTCTTTGGTGCAATGTTTAAAAAAGTACTTAGTGAATCATCCCCCATCTGGTACCAGTTTATACTACTTTGCGTAAATCCAGCTAGTGCAGAGTTGGAGTAAACTTCTATCTTTGCATTGTGATTTATATTTTGCAGATTTGTTGTGACATCTTTCGTGCTTACTTTAGCGTAGTAAAACCTTTTTGTTGCACTTAATACAGCATTGTTTTCATCTTTTGCAACATCAGTTGTTGTTACTTTTACATCTGTAAGTGTTATATCTACGGGATTTAATGGTAAGTTATACACTCTATCAACATTAAAACTGTACTGCGTGCTTGCACTTGGTGTGCTAAAGGCACTTGCTGGTATCGTTAGAGTTTTGTTGATATTAGTGATAGTTTCATTT
This sequence comes from Sulfurospirillum sp. UBA6810, assembly GCA_002469305.1. Taxonomy (GTDB): domain Bacteria; phylum Campylobacterota; class Campylobacteria; order Campylobacterales; family Sulfurospirillaceae; genus UBA6810. The sequence continues at coordinate 7,438 of DKEY01000083.1, read as the reverse complement.
ACCCCTAAAGTAGCTGGTGCGTAAGAGAGTGTTGTGTTTGGATTTGGATTGGTGACATTGTAAAAAAAGCCCAAATCCACATCACTCGCATAGCATGATGCAGTAAAGTTTTGGAGTGGTTGATGCTGTTTGTTATTGGCTTGGACAGTTGCACTTGCTGTAACATTCATATCGCTAATCTCCGCCATATAAAGCCAGTTTGCACCACTAGAAGTTGTAAAACTTGCATTTGTAACATTGAGCTCATATGGTGTTACAGTAGCTACTATATCTCCCTCAACATTGCAACCAAAAAGTCCAGAAGCATTTGCTACATTTGTACTGCTACCAACGATACAATCTGCATTGAGTATATCATCGCTTGTTGCAACCCAAGTATTGTCTAAAATTTTTAGAACAACTCCTGCTACTATATCTTTAAATGAAGCCATCACCGAAGTGCTCACTCCATTGTTCAAAGTAAAAGATAAACTTTCTATTAAAGTGTCTTTTGTAGCTACCGAACATGTTTTAGATGCATCAACGGTTATAGAAGATACATTATTTAATCCCAATGTTTTAGAGTATAAATTTGCGGGATTATTTGCTTCATCCACCGCAAAAATATTTCCAGGAGTTAGAGTAAGTGTCTCTCCTGCAAATAATCCTGTGATACTCCCCCTAAATTCAGCTGGTCGTACAGAAAAATCATTTGAAAAAGCAACTGTATCATCTTCTAAGGTTATCTTAAACTGTAATCTCTTATAAGCACTTAGATGAGTAACATTGATTGTTAAGCGTTGGTTGATTGTCGTTAATGTATTGATTGGAGTAGCTACTACGACAGGATTTGCAATATCTTCGATATTGAGAATTTCTACTTTATTAATCTTTCCTGAGGTGAGCGTAATACCTGTGTCATTTGTTGCAAAAAGTATATCATACTCTGCTGGTTTATTGACAATTTTAGTAAATAACCTACCGTTATTATCATTCCAATTTTTATTTTTTTCAACAATCCTTACTTTTCCAGAGGGGAGGATAGGCAAGACAGTCGAAGTTATATCTCTATTAGAACATTTTCCAACTGGCACATTACTATAAGTAACTGCCCCAGAACCTCCGATGTCACTCTCGTCTGTATAAGTAACAAGATAAAAACTTGTAAGATTCCCATCTATTTGTGGTGAAAACTGATACGTAAATGTTTCATTGTTATCAAGGTTTATTAATCCTCCATAATTCGCATTTGCACCATCACCAAGGTTTAAAATCAGACTATAGCCAACTTCTGTATATATAACTTCATCATCACCAAGTGTATCTGTTTTAGGAACAAATACACTGCCTGTTTGAATCTTTGTAGAGTTTCTCTCATATTCATCCTCTGCTTCAAAAGTTCTTTTAAGAGATACTCCTTTGGCAGGTTCTTCTGACATATTGGATATAGTCACTTCAACATCTAGCAAATCACCAGAAAAAATCTCTGTTGCAACTTCTCCATCTTTTTTTATAACTTCTTCATAGCAGATATCAGGGATATACAACTGTGTGCTAAAAGCAAAAACTGAGGGAAAGTACATATCTTGACTCGAGCCTAGCTTGACATTTGCGCTTGTCTGAGAGTTTTTTATGATATTTTGTCCACTAGAGCCAACATTGAAAGTGTGTATATCAATACCGAGATTATTTGTACAGCTTGGATTTTTTGAAGTAACTAAAATTCCATCTTCTGTGATAGAAGAGTTAAATGCATTATTGCCATTATCATAGGCATCTTTTTTTAATTTAGTTCCATCAAGCTCTATATAATCCCCCGTTATATCAACATCACCCTCACCTGCAAAAACAAGAAATTTTGACTTTACTTCACCGTTTGTAGGTGTTAAAAATCCTGAAAGATTTATCGTTTGCTCATGCTCCTCATCAATAGCCGTATAACCATCATAAACTGTCACATTTTTCATCGGCTCATCTTGATTTTCATATACTACAACGATACTCCATGCTCCATAAGTTCCAAGCCCAGATACTTGTCCTTGTGTAGTAAATAAATTGGCAACTGTATAAGTACCCGCTCCTTGCATATATTCGGTTATATCGACCGTCGCTTGGTAAGGATAGTAACTACTGCCATACTGACTCCAATTTAGTTTTGAATCAAGTGCAACAATATCTATATAACTACTAGAATTTGGTACTTTTAACTTGATTTTTTTTGCATCTTCATAATCATCATACTGAGCCAATCCTTGCCAATATAAATATGCTTTTTTAATAGTTGAGTTTTGCGTAAGAGATAAGTCACTTGAAGAAGAGTTGAAAGTAGATGCATCAGAATCTATATCAAAATAAGTTGTATTTATATTTGCATTATTAGCAGTTGTAGCGGGACAAACACCATAACTTGAATACGCAGTACAAGATCCCCACCAATTCCAAGAGATACACTCTCGTGAGCCTAAAATAGTATTACCAAAAATCTTAATATCTCCGTAGAGGTCTTTTTTATAAAGTTGTGTAAAAGCTCTTGTATTAGTTCCTAAAAACCTGCCTGTGGAAGAAACATTTATTGAATTTGTAAGTGTAAAAGTATTGCTAGCGCTGCTACTGCATCCATTATCAGAATAAGCAACAAAAGATACACTATATGTGCCAGTAGAAGATGGTGCCTCGATATCAAAAGAGACATTATACTGTCCATTATAGTTTTTATTAGAAGTATTTACACATGTTTTTACACCATTGATAAACCATGCAGTTGATCTCCATCTTGTGCCATTTGTATTTGTAGCAGTTACTGATGCAGTGATATCTTCACTAGCATCTACATTAACACTAGTTGAGCCATCTAATGTAGCAGAGTTAATTGTAATCGCACTAAAAGATTGTGTTGTAATAACAATGAAAAACAAAACAAAACTCTTAAAAAAAACTTTTAGCATACAAACCTCAGTATATCAGATTGGCTCATTGTAACAAAAAAGTCATATAAAAAAGTTTACATGTAAGGAGTTTGGGGCAAAAGCCCCATATATACTACAAGATTAGTGGCTAGAACAAGTTCCTTGTCCACTGCTTTTTTCTAACTCACCTTTGATAAACCTAGCAACACTCTCTTGCACTGTTACTGAGCTTCTATCAAAATAAAGAGGCAATCCAGCATTGGCAAAACCTTGTGCAGGTGCACCACCGATACCAGAAACGACCAATGCATCAGCCTTAAGTCCCATGATATTTGTTACAGCACTACCACAGCCACCTGTACTATGTCCTGGATTTTGTACACCTTCTACCTCTGTTATTTTGCCATCTTCTATGGTAACTACTGTATAAAAATTTGCCTTGCCAAAGTGTGCCCCTCTTTTTGAAAGGTAGCCTTCGTTTTCATTTGTTGGAAATACAACTCTCATTTTTTATCCTTTATTAAAATTTTTTTAATTCACTGTTTTGATAAGCATCATATGCACTTTTCAGACTCATCCCAGTAGCTCCGATATAAATCTCTATATTTGATTTTGCTAAAACTGCACTCGCTTTTTCTCCAGGTCCATTTCCCGTGATAATCACATCAGCACCCAAATCTAGCATCAACTTTGCCATATGCAAACCTGCACCATGTTCTTTATCACTGTTTAGGGTATTTGACAGACGCTCCAAACTCCCACTTGCTTCATCATAGATGACAAAGTTTTGTGCACGTCCAAGTCTAGGGTCAATCAAAGCATCCCAACTACAACTCTCACCTTCTACACTAAAAACTATCTTCATATTACCTCTTTTTTTACAGCTTCCCAGCTTTTTTTTATCTCATCTGATAATTCGTTTTCACACTCTACAAGAGACTTTCCTTGTATAAGAGCTTTTGAAAAATTCTCATCATAAGCCAGCTTTGAAACTAGCTTTATATCTTCACTTTTTAGATACTCTTCAATCTTACATGTAAGCTTTTCATTTAAGTCGTACTTATTGATGATACAAACAGCTTTGATACCAAAAGTTTTGACAACTTGATAAACTCTTTTTAAATCATGCAATCCCGAGAGAGAGGCTTCTGTGACTAAGACACACAAATTTGCCCCACTCAAACTAGAAACCACCGGGCAGCCAATCCCTGGGCTTCCATCTACTATCAAATACTCTTTCTTTTCTGCCAAAGCTAACTTTTTAGCTTCATTTTTTACTTTTGCAACAAGTTTCCCTGAGTTTTCAGCGCCAAATCCAAGTTTTGCATGTACTAGATTTGTATCTGTTTTTGTCGTAGAGATAAAAAAATCTCCTGTTTTTTGTTTTTGCATCTCTATCGCATCTCTCGGACACACACGAGAACAGTACCAACAGCCCTCACAAGAGATTGCATCTACGATATACTTGTCTCCATCAAAATTTATAGCATCAAATCTACATGTAGTGGCACAAATCCCACAGTTTATACAATTTTTCTCATCAATATAAGCTACTTCACCAGCGTAAAAATCTTCTTGTTTTTTAAAATCAGCTTTGAGTAAGATATGCAGATTTGCAGCGTCAACATCACAATCAGCCACTATGGTATTTTGCCCTTCTAAGTAGGCAAAAGAAGCACTAAGTGATGTTTTTCCTGTTCCACCTTTTCCTGAAATCACAACTATCTCTTTCATTCTAATGTCTCCTTTTTATTGAGCAAAAGCCCAATAAAAATTCCTCTCACTCTTATGAAGTGAAGTGGTTTGTGAGAATAAATCACTCTCTTTGAGAAAGCTAAACCTTTGGTTAGAATCATTTGATAACCCCTATAAACAAAGCTATCTCTTCAAGAGATTTTCTAAAGCCTTCATTTTTTGGATAGATAAGTTCACCACCTGAGTAGAGTTTTGCTATCTCTTTGTCATTTTGGATTTTTGTAATGATTTTTATCCCCTCGCGCGCACAGTACTCTTCAACCCCATTATCACCAATACCATAGCGATTTATCACAACACCAAACTCTTTTTTAAGCACTCTCATCGTCTCTACTGCAAGAGCTAAATCATTGAGTCCAAAAGGAGTTGGTTCAGTAACCAAGATGACAAAGTCACTATGTTTAGAAGCTTCTATAACAGGGCAAGAAGTACCAGGAGGTGCATCAAAAATCTTTACATGTAAGTTATCAAATGTTTCATCTACATATTTGAGTGTTTGAGAGATGAGAGGAACGGCTTGTTCTTCGCCAAGATGGAGTCTGCCCTCTACAAAATCAAACTTGTGACTCTTTACATGTAAGAGTTTTCCCATCTCTTTTGGAGTCATAGGCAGAGAGTTTGTAGGGCAAAGCTCGCTACAAGCCCAACAGCTATGGCAAAGTTCAGGAAAAATCAGTACTTCAGTTTCTAAGCATATAATAGCGTTAAAGTTACACACTGTGGCACACTCATTGCAGTGGATGCAGTTTGTAGCTGTCCATTGGGGAATTTGCTTAAACATAGTTTTTGATTCTAGTGTTTCACCTTGTATAAACAAAGCAGAATTTGGCTCTTCTACATCCAAATCCACTAAAACAACTTTTTCTTTTTGACTAAGGTATGAGGAGAGATTTGTAGAAAGAGTGGTTTTGCCTGTACCACCTTTTCCACTTGCTATTGTTATTTTCACTTTTTTCCATTTTTATAAACATATGTTCAAAATTTTAAGTAATTATAACGAACATATGTTCAAAAATCAAGAGAATTATAGAAAATAGTAAAATTAATTATAATTTCAACGAAAGAGTGAGTCTAGTGCCTCATCTAAGTTTTCATGAGAGAGTTTATACTCAAACTCATCAAATCTACTAGAAGTTACAAAAGAACCTTTTATGAGATTTTCCGCACCCTCAGCATAAAAAAACTTGAGTGCTTTAAAAGGTAGTTTTAAAAAAACTGGTTTTTTGAGATATTTACCAAGTCTTGTTGTAAAAGTTTTCATACTGACTATCTCAGAAGAGACGATGTTATACACCCCTTGTATCTGCTCTTTTTGTATGCTGATTTTCACTACTTCACATACATCATCTACATGTACCCAAGAGAGAGGTTGTTTCCCATCACCTATGATAAATCCCATCCCATACTTATAGAGTTTTTTTAACTCTTTTATAAGTCCACACTCTAAACCAAGTATATATCCAAATCGCAAAATGACAGCTTTTATACCTAATTTTTCTACTTCTTTTGCAGCTTGTTCGTACTCTTTTATGAGTAGTGCCAGATAATCAGTACAATACTCTTTTGAAAATTCATCATGCTCCAAAGCTTCTTTATAGATTTTTACACTTGAGGCTATGACGATTTTTCTGGGTTTATTTTGACATAAGGATATGGCTTTTACAAGTTTTTTTGTCGTTTCAATCCGACTGATATAAAGCTTATTTTTATAAAGTTCATTCCATTTTTTTAAAAAAGGTTCTCCACAAAAATTGACAACTGCATCACAGCCATCAAGGCAATCAACTAAAAACTCTATATCTTGAAAATGTTCTCTTCCTATGCGCACTACTTCATGAGAATTTGATACCAATGATGATGATAAATGTGTACCCACAAAACTGTTAGCACCACATATAGCTATTCTCATATTTACCTCTTTATTTTCATCTTGTTTTAAATAATTTAAATTATAATGCACAGCAATACTCGCATTATTCTAGTGTGTGTTAGCTTATAAAAAGATGTGTAAAGTGAATAGACTACAAAAAATCATCATCTATAATCCTTTTTTGGTCGGAGTCTTGATTTTTTTAATTGCCTGTGTTTTAAGTATCACTCCCGTATATTTTTTGCAACAGCAACATATCAAATCTTACTTTCAAGATTTTAGAACTCACCTAGGTGAATTATCCGCAACACTTGCAACTTTGATTGATGGTGATTTACACAAAAAAATCAGAAAAAAAGAGCATCTCAACGATGCAAATTACAAAAAGCTTATCACTCCTTTGGTTAAGTTTCACAATGCAAATCCAAAAATGATATATGTTTACACCATGATAGAAAAAAATGGTACAGCTTACTATATCCTTGATACTATGAGTGATGATAGACTTGATTTGGCAAGAGAAAGACTTGAAAATACTGAAGTCATGGAAGAAGTCGTAGTTGAAAATCCAAATGATAAAACATGGATCAATGTTTTAAAGAGTGGAAAAGTTTATGTAAATAAAGCTTTTGAAACAGATAATTATGGTACTTTTCTCTCAGGACACGCCCCTTTTTATGACTCAAATGGAACTTTGGAGGGCTATGTAGGGATTGATTATGATACGAAAGGTTATGAGAGTTATATACAAGCATACAAAAAAATCTTTGCAAATGCTCTTGTTCTCTCTCTTTTGTTTTCTTCTATGTTTGCACTTTTGATTACATTTTTTTCATACCACCTCAAATCTAAATATCTCCAGATAGATAAGCTTTCAAAGTATGACTCACTTACAGGTCTTTTCAATAGACTCACTTTTGAAACCCTA
>DKEY01000018.1:11860-12047 GCA_002469305.1 Sulfurospirillum sp. UBA6810 | reverse complement strand
ACGATGATAACAGAGTTGAAGTTTTTAGCAGCACTTCTTACCATCGCTGGTCCACCGATGTCGATATTTTCTATAATCTCTTCAAAATCATCAGTTTTAGCGATAGTCTCTTTAAATGGATAAAGATTTACACATACCAAGTCTATACCTGTCACACCAAGTTCTTTTGCTTGGTTGATGTGAGATT
>DKEY01000018.1:0-11748 GCA_002469305.1 Sulfurospirillum sp. UBA6810 | reverse complement strand
ACTATCTCATACCCTAAAGACTCTAAATCTTTGGCAAACTCTACTACACCCGTTTTATCGCTTACGCTTATCAATGCTCTCAATTTTTACCCTTGTCAAGTAGATATATAATACGCGATTTTACTATAAGTTTGTTTAGAAGTTTATTTAAAGGATTCTATATCTTCTAGGATTTCTTTCCACTTTTTATCCCAACAACAGATATGAGAGTAGCTTGAAAAAGAGATTGCGTGTATATTTTTTGTGTTTGTGAAGTGCTTTTTATATGAATCAAATACAGACTGATCTATCACGTTATCTTCTTCACCGATGAGATGTATCTGCTTTACACTGCTTAACTCTTGTGAAAAATTTGCAGGATTTAAAGAGCCAGTAAGTGGTGTAAGATAGTGTTTTTTTGTCCAAAAATCTATATCTAAATTACCAGCTATTGTCACAAGCTGTTTTATATCTTTTCGATTTGCCGCCAAAAGTGTAGCGACTGTCCCCCCACCTGAAAAGCCATAGAGGTTGAACTCTTTTACTCCATACTTTTCTATCAACATATCTAAAATCTGTTCATATGTTTGGATAACTTTTGGAGAAAACCTCTCATTTGTCCAGTACTGTTCGCTACACATTTTACTTTTCACGTACTGACAAGGACGCGCAAGATATATCTTACATGTAGAATTGTCTTGAACCATCAGTTTTAAAGCAAGAGGATTGAGCGGGGTTGGGTTATCTGAGATACGAGAGGGGGTAATCCAAGCCAAACCATCTCCTTCGATATAGACACTCATCTCATCTTTACATGTAAGATTTTTTTGATAAGAAAATATATCAAAAGTTTGAGTATGAAAAATCTCTTTGTTTAAGTCTTTGGCGAGATTTGAAGCAGTCTCAAATCTCTGTACAGGCGTAGGGATATCTCTTGAACAACTTATAAAAAAAATAGAAACAAAAAGTAAAAGTAAATTTTTCATAAACTATGATACCCTTATAGTAAAGGCGGCGCCTTTTTCTTCATTTGCCACCTCTATTTTCCCCGCAAGTCTTGTCTCTATGAGATTTTTTGCCAATGCCAAACCTATCCCCAGCCCCTTTGTTTTTCTCTCACTGTAATGCACTGTGAAAACCTTTTTGATATCTTGAACAGCAATACCCCCTGCATTATCTTTTATAGTGATTTTAATGCCTTTTTCATCTTTACATGTAAAGATTTCTATCATGGGATTTTGCACTTTTCTCTCATCTAAAATACTTATGGCATTTTCTAAAATGATAAGTAAAACTTGATTTAAAATCTTTTCATTGGAATTGAGATTGATGCTTTCATACTCTTTTTTAACTTCGATATTATAGGCTTTTAAAGAGGAGTGTAGGATACTCAAAGTTTTATCTATGGAGTTTTCTAAATTAAAAGTAGCATTGTTAGATTCACTCGAATAAAAGCTATAAAAATTTTCCACCAAAACACTCATACCCTCTATCTGGGTTTCCATGTTTTTTAAAATGCCCTCTTCTTCTTTATCACTCGTAGCTTTTTTATACTGTAAAACCCTTAGATTTAAAACTTCTGAACCAAGATGGATAATGGGCTGTTTAAACTGATGTAAAATTCCTGCTAAAAGATAACTTGTTGAGTTAAATTTATTGCTTTGTTCAACTAAAAAGGCATTTTCCAGTCTTTGTGTTTCGATATTTTTTATCCTCTTGCCTAAAGCCATAGAGAGAAATACTATATCCACTGTTCTGCCTAAAGTAGAGATATAGATACTCCAGATACCAAAATCAATTCTGCCTAAAAAGTGTAATACATACAAAAAGATACTCAGCACTAAAAAGCCTGTACCCAAGAAGAAATAGAGGCTTCCTGATAATCTTTTATAAACAATTACACAAGCGCTGAGAAGCATAAACAAGAGTGAAAACTGTATCAATATAGAAGCAATTTTGTTATAAATCAAAATAGTGTCATTTGTATAAAAGAAGAATAACACAAACATAAAAGCACTAAAAAGATAGATGACGCCAAAATTTAGGTAGTAAAGCCATTTTATATTTTTTTTCAAATCAAAAAGAGTTATGATAAAAGATGACATAAAAATGATAGCCAAAGAAGGTGTGATTTTATAGGTGATATTTAAAAATTCTACACCAAAATAAGGACTTAAAAGTGCATAAATATGTCCTGAGCTTGTGAGAGTATTGTAAACATTAACCAGTGCGTGAAGCACATAAAACAAAAATGCTTTCTGTTTCAAAGAGAGATAAATCATAAAATTGTAAAGGATAAGGGCTAAAGAAATTCCTACAAAAAAACCCCAAATAGTAAAATCTTTAAAAATGAAACCATCGTAAAAACTCTTTGAAAAAAGTTCTAATTCTGTGTTTATAGGAGTTGAGGAAGCATAACGCACGAAAATATCAACACTCTTTTTCGCCTCTATCTTTATGTTTATATTTGTAAATCTATTTAAAATCTCTTTATTTGTTACGGCTCTCATATCTCCAAAAAAGAACTTTTCATAAAGCTTATTGTTTTTGACAAGATAGACATCAACTTCGTCTAGTGCTGAAAAATGATTCAGAAGATAACCCTCCAACTCCTTTTTTGATTTGTTATGAAGTGTAAGTTTTGTCCAAATAATTTCATGAGAGTACGTAAAGATATTTTTCTTTACATGTAAGAAAAGTTTATCCTGATTTGCGAGTATCTCTTCAAAACTTTTATCTCTGCCTTTATCTATGTAACTTAGAAGATTGCCACTAGAGATAGAAAGCTTATTTACCTTTTCATCTATATCCAAAGCAAATAAAAAATGACAAGAAAAAAGCAAAGCGGCAAGTATGATTTTAAGCATTTTAAACATCTAAAATTGCCTTATATCCTAACTCTTTTTCATTGTGTATAAACTCACTTGGAAATCTTTTTTTCAAGCGATATACAAGATTTTTCAAAGAACTCTCACCGCATTTTAAATCAAAAATCTCACGCTCAAGATACTCTTTTGATACAAGTTGATTTTTATGTTCAAGCAAGATATCTAAAAGTTTTTTTTCATTTTTGGGTAAAGATACGCTCTGTTTTTCGTAGATACTAAGTTCTCCTGTGATTTTGTTATATGCTATATCATTAGTGATTTTGATAAGCAAAAGCCCTTGTTTTTGTATATAAGAAACACATTTTAAAAGAGTATTTTGTATCTGTTCAAAAGAGAGTGGTTTGATGAGATACTCTACTAACATCAGAGGTATAGCTTTATGCAGATGGCTTGTGTCATTGAAAGCAGTGGTGATAAAAAGAGGTGTTTTAGTATCACTTTTACGAATCTCTTGAGCAACTTCTATACCGCTAAGATATGGCATCTGTATATCTAAAATAATGATATCTGGTTTTTGTGTTTGATAGATAGCCAAAGCTTCTTTGCCATTTTCAGCTATAAAAATTTCTTTAACAAATACACTTAAGACATTGTGTACACTTTTAGCGATAACTTCGTCATCTTCAGCCAAAAGAACACTCATACTTTTTAAATACTCTAAATCTCTCATAAGTTTCCCAAATAATTAAAAAACAGATTTTAGCATATCTTATGCGACTTTGGTTTGACTTTGAGAATTTATAATTTTGAAAAACTTTTAATCAGGAGCTATCATGCCACTATTTTGTCATAAAAAGACTATTAAAAGACTCCCACTTCTTTTAGTGAGCTGTCTAATTTGCCTCAACTCTCAAGCAAGAGCAGTTTCCTCATCTTATGAAATTTATCTTGGCGCTGACGAGACTTTTACGACAAGTGAGGATATCATCCTTGATCCAACCTCGTATAAAGGTGTTATTTCTATGAGAGGAGACAACATAACAGTTAACAACAACCATGTCTTAAGGTTGGCAAATTCAACATCATCTTCCTCTGTTTACGGAATCTATCTTTTTAGTCTATCAGGTGATGTAAGTGGTATTACGATAATGAACAATCAAACTATCGATATCACTGGCAATAATAATGAAGGCACATTTGGTATTAAAACGGAAAATATCGAAAACTCTGTTATCCATAATAATGGAGATATCATGAGTGCAAGTACTTCAAGATGGACCAGAGGGATTTATGTTGGAAATATGACAAATTCAACGATAACAAATGAAGGAAATATCATTGCTGACTCTAGCGGTTATAATGTGGGGATACAGGTAAATCTACTTGATGAAAATTCTATTATTTCAAATAGTGGGACTATCACTACTCCAATAGTTGATTCTTTAGGAAATTTTGGTATTTTGATTGAAGGAGGTAGCGGTTCTATCACCAATACGGGAACGATAACTTCTGCTATGGCTATTTGGGGTCAGGCAGATTATACTGGTACAATCACTAATGATGCCACAGGCATTCTCAATGGTCGCATCGAAGCAGTAAATGCAAAATTTATCAATAATGCAACAATTAACCTACCTATGGGTTCTAATGTAGTTAAAAACTATACGCAAAGTACCACGGGTACTCTTGGGGTAAAGCTAAATATAGCAGATGATGGTAGTAGCCAGTACTCTGGATTATATGCATCCGAGAGTGCTACCCTGGAAAATGGTGCAAAGATACATGTAGATGTTACAGCAAGCGATACCGGAGCTGGAGCATTTTTAGCTGCAGACTCTGTACTGATTGGTATCATCAGCTCACAAAATGCTATTGATGTAGATACATCCTTACTAAATATCACAGACAACTCTGCATTGCTTGACTTTGAAGCTTTACTCTCATTTGAAGATAAATATTTAAGCTTACACGTCATCGAACAAGCCATAAGTGATGTTGTAGATAATGCAAACCCTTCAAACTCGGTAGCACAGGTTTTAGATGCTCTTGATAACAGTGAAGCCAATCTTTTTAGAGGTTATCTCAACACCCTGCCTACAAATGAGTCTGTAACAAAAGCTTTAAAACAAGTAACTCCACAAAACACACTCAATACACAAAATGTTTCACATCAAATCACAAATGCTATGAGTCAAGTTGTACAGGCAAGACAATCAAATGTAAGAGGTTTTAGTTCAGGAGATGTAGTTTTTAGTGATAAAAATATTTGGATAAAACCTTTTGGTGGGTATACGTCACAAGATGACGTAGATGGTATTGATGGCTTTAGTGCAAACACTTATGGCTTTGGTATGGGTCTTGATGGCGAGTACAAAAATGGTATTCGTGCAGGTCTTGCATTTTTCTATACAAAAGCTGATGTAGACACAAACAATGTAGCCCAATCAAGTGATTTGGATGTTTTTAGCCTTGTTGCTTATGGAAGCAATCCTATCATAGATGATAAAACAAATCTCTTTTATCAACTCTCTTATGGTTTACAAAAAACAGAGACTACTAGAGTTGTAAGTGGTGTGGGTATCGGAAGTGCTGATTATACAGCTAAAAACTTTTTTGCACAACTCAAAGCGATGAGAGAGATACAAATCAATGAAAGCTTAAAAATAAGACCAGCTCTTGTGAGCTCATACACTCACTTTTACTCTCCTTCATACTCTGAGAGTGGTCTTGGTGGATTAAATCTTGATGTAGATAAATTTAGCTCAAGCTCATTTGTTTTAGGTGTCGAAAGTGATTTTATCTACTCTTTGGATGAAACATCTAAACTAAGTGCAAGTGTGGGTTTAAGTTATGATTTTAACAACGATGCTCAGAGTCTTACTTCAAGCTTTCAAGGTGGGGGTACTGTATTTAGTACAGCAGGTATTGAAAATAGTGCCTTTATCTATAAAGCTGGACTTGGTTATATTAAAAAACTGCAAGACAATCTTTTTATTGATATGCAGTATGACTTTGAAGGAAGAGGAAATGATGTACAAAACCACGTAATCTCTTCTAAAATCAACTACAAATTCTAATCCCTCTTTTTTCTTACATGTAAGAGTTTTAAACTCTTACATGTAACTTTTAATTCTGTTTTTTAATTAATTCATAGGCTTCATTTATCTCTTGAAGTTTTGCCGTTGCTGCATCTATGATGGATTGGTCTTTGCCTTGCCCCATAAGGATATCAGGATGATGTTCCCGTACAAGTTTTCTATACTCTTTTTTAACTACATCAAAAGTAACACCCTCACTAAGTCCTAAAACTTCATAAGCTCTAGCCAAAGTCAGTTTCTTTTGAGAGGACATCCTTGCATAAAACTGTTCAAACTGAGCAATCATCGCTTCAAAATCAGCTCTTTTTATCTNNTCATTGTCTATAAAAGCTAGATTTAGAAGATACTCTAAAACTTTTAAACGCTTCATATAATCACGTTTCGTGAGTTCAAAATACTTTTTACTGATAACAAGAGTATTTTCAAAGCTCTGTAACTCTTTTTTATATATAGCTTTTAACTCTTCTCTTATAACTTCACTCTCTTCAAAAACTTTTGATATATCTGTAAAAGTATGACTTANNCATCTGCTTTTGCAACTTTTGCCATAAGGGCGACTAAAAGCCCAGCTTCATGTTCACTCAAATCCCCTTTAAGTCTCTGTTTTGTGTTTATTTTGATATGCTGATAATCACTTGTTTTATAGTTTTTTGTTAAAAGGAAAAAAATCCCCACAACAATTATAAGTAATAACAATGACTGCAAAATATATCCTTTAGGCAATAATTTTTCGTTATTTTACTAAATTTTTCTTATTATGTATAATGGCACTAAAATTTATAAAAGGAACAAGATGCTTAGTATCATTGTAACAACACTTTTTATATCACTTGTGACAAATATCATCTTAAAAAAGTATGACTTGCCAACTATCATAGGATATATATTTACAGGAACCATCATCGCTTATGGTTTTGGTCTGCATGATGCTGTGCATAACCATGAACTCAAAGAGATAGCAGAGTTTGGTGTTGTCTTTTTGATGTTTACGATTGGATTGGAGTTTTCTATAAACCATCTTAAAAAGATGAAGTATGAAGTCTTTATCGCTGGTAGTTTACAAATCATCATAACAGCGCTCATCGTTTATCTCTTTAGCTTTTATATACTCAATATTGAGCAAAAAGTTTCCATCATCTTAGCACTTGCCATTTCACTCTCATCCACAGCGATAGTACTCAAGATCTTCAATGACAATGGAGAAATAAACAAAAGACATGGACAAAGAGCTTTGGGTATCCTTATCATGCAAGATATCGCTGTTATCCCAATACTTCTTTTACTAGGATTTTTATCTTCAAATGATTCAAATGTTGGACAAATCCTTATCAATACACTTATAAACGCTGTCATCTTACTGGTAATCTTATATATCTTGGCAAAGTATTTTTTAGAAAAATTTTTCATCCAGATTACAAAAACGAACTCTGAAGAGCTTTTTATAGGCTCTATCCTTTTTCTCGCTATCGGAGCCTCTTGGATATCGTACAAGCTGGGATTTTCCTACTCACTTGGAGCTTTTATCGCTGGTATGCTTATCAGTGAGACAAAGTTTAAACACCAAACAGAGGCAAATCTCATCCCTTTTAGAGATTTACTTTTAGGTATCTTTTTTATCACCGTTGGGATGCAGATAAACTTTGGTATCATCTTTAGCTATATCCATATCATCGCCCTTTTGATTGTTGTTATAGCTGTTTTAAAATTTGTAATCATCTATGCGATAGTTAGACTCAGTGAAAATAAAAAAACCACATTTAAAACGGCTCTCTCTTTAGTGCAAATAGGAGAATTTTCACTCGCTATCTTAGAACTTGCTCGTTCAAACTCACTCATCGTAGCTCCTTATGGTCAAGTGATGATAGTTACCATCGTTATCTCTATGATTTATACACCTATCTTACTAAAACATTTAACAACTATCACAGATAGATGTGTTAAAAAAGAGGATGATTTTATAGATTCTGATTATGTATCCAATGACATACAAGACCATATCGTACTCTTAGGATATGGAGAGTTTGGACAAAGCATAGCAAGAGAGTTACGAAAGCAAGGGGAGTTGTATGTTATCGTTGAAAACAATATCCACTCTTACTACAAAGGTGTACACCAAAATGAGCCTATCATATTTGGAAATGCACTCAAAGCGGAGATACTCAAAAACACTTACTTACAAAATGCAAGAAAAATCATAGTAGCTATCGACAATCCTAAAAAGCTCTATCAGATTTGTGAAACTATCCAAAAGTACGTTCCAAGTGAAAAAATCATACTCAAGCTACACAGTCATAGAGAAAAAAGTACCATAGAAGAGCTCAATGTAGGTCAAATCGTCATCGAAAACGATGAGATGAGCAAAGCAGTTTTAGCACTAACGCAGGAGTAAAAATGCCAAATTTTGATGAGATTGTAGATAGAACTCAAAGTCACTGTGAAAAGTGGGATAAATACAAAGGGCAAGATGTTATCCCTATGTGGGTTGCTGATATGGATTTTCGCTCCCCTAGATGTATCATAGATGCTTTACATGTAAGAGTTGAACACGGTATCTTTGGATATACAGATATAGATGAGGGAACAAACCAAGCAGTAGTTGATTTTGTAAAGCGTCATTATGATTGGGAGATAAAAAAAGAGTGGATAGTCTGGATACCTGGCGTTGTAAGTGGCATGAACATCACATGTAAGATGATAAAAGGTGATGTCATCACAAATACCCCTATCTATCCCCACTTTGTAAAAGCTCCCAAAAATGCAAAAAGAGAGTTAGCACAAGTACCTCTTGTAGAAAAAAACAATCGCTGGACTATAGATTTTGATGCTTTTGAAAAGGCGGTAAATCCTACATGTAAACTTTTTATGCTCTGCAATCCTTACAATCCAGCAGGAACTGTCTTTACATGTAAAGAGCTAGAACAACTTGGAGCCTTTTGTGTGAAGCATGACCTCACCCTCTGTTCGGATGAAATTCATGCTGATTTGCTCTTAAATCCAGAGGCGAAACACATTCCTATTGCTTCACTCAGTCCCGCACTTCAAGAACGCACCATTACCCTCATGGCGCCTAGTAAAACCTTTAATATCGCAGGGCTTCAAGCCTCGTTTGCCATCATTCCCAACGCCACACTTCGTAAACGCTTTAAAGAGAGTATGGGAAGTATGGTTGGAGGCATTAACCTCTTAGGCATTACTGCCATGAGAACCGCCTACGAAAAAGGCGATGCGTGGTTAGCGGAACTTCGTCTTTATTTGGCAGAAAATCTAAAACTTATTCAAGCCTTTGTCGCCAAAAATCCAAAACTTAAACTCTTAGAGCAAGAAGCCACGTTTTTAGCATGGATAGATGCTTCGGCTTTACATGTAAAAAGCCCACACGAATTTTTTCTGGAATTTGGTGTGGGACTGAGTGATGGGGAACCTTTTGGCGACAAAAATTTTGTACGATTAAATTTTGGAACCCAAAGAACTCTTTTAGAAGAGATTTTAAAACGCATGCAAAAGGCAATGGATAGTTTAAAAATTTAAGGCAAAATCGCTAAAATCATATAATTTTTTTTAAGGGACACGATGAAACTTTTCTATCTTGTAATGCTTGCTTTTCTCTTTTTATTGACAGGATGTAGTCAAAAAACTTTAGTGCAAACGCCCCCGCCTGTTATCCAGCCTGATGATACACCTAAACGCATGGAAATCCTTCAAAATGCACTCAAACACCATGGTAAAAAAGATGGTGGGGATTGTTCAGGGTTTGTCACGCTGGTCAATAAAGAGAGCTTTGCCCCCTACTTTACAACCGAAGAGCTCAACGAGTACTTTGAAGATTCAAGGCGTTCACTTGCGATTTATAACCTTTTAGAGACCCAAAACCGTCTTTACCATGAAAAACCTAAAGTGGGCGATTTAATTTTCTTTGCCAATACTGTTAAAAAATACGCTAAAGCAAAAAAGAGTGTCGACAACATTACCCATATTGGCATTATTACGAAAATTGACGATGATGAAACCGTACATTTTATCCACCATACCAAAGGAAAAAATCTCATTAGCCAAATGAATTTAAACTATCCAACAGACGTCAACTACGAAGAAAAAAAGATCAATTCCTACATGGAAAAATGCCCTAAAAATGAAGGACATCTCTGCTTAGCCCCTGCTTATTTCAGTGCTTATGGGAGTATCAAATGAAACAGATTATGTTAAGCCTTAGTGCCCTATTGCTGTGTGGATGTGCCATGACGCAGGTTGAAGTTTCACCTACAAACAATGTCGCTGAAGCCAAAGTGGAACCTAAAATGTACATCGACAATGAACCCACCAATGAACTCTTACTTGAAAAAGAGAAAGAAAGTTATGTTTTGCGTCATGCGCCACAACGCTCATCACGTGAAGCTATTGTTGAAAACGCTATGATGTATTTGGGAAAACAAGACGGTGGGGATTGTTCAGGATTTGTCAATCTTATCAATCTTAAGACAGGTCTTCCTTTTTACACTGAAAAAGAGTTAAACGCTAGTTTTGATAACACTCGAAAATCCCGTGCCATGTTTAATCTTATGTCTAAAAAAGGCAATGCTTACGAAGCCAGACTACCTAACATTGGGGATCTTGTCTTTTTTGAAAATACCGAGCGAAGAGCCACGCCCAAAACCAAAAAAACAGTTAAAAATAAAACAAAAAATGATAAAAAAAAGGTCGTTCAAAAGAAACCATCTGTGCCAAATGTGGCTGAGAACATCACTCACGTGGGCATTGTCACCAAAGTCGATGCCGATGGTACGGTAGAGTTTATTCACCACTCCAATGGTAAAAATATTTTAGATTATATGAATTTCAACTACCCCATGCTCACACACAAAGATGGCAAAAAAATCAATACCTATATGAAGCGTTGCCCCTCAAAAAAAGGTGCAGCACAACCGCAATGTATGAATATCGCCTTTTTTGTGGCATATGGAACGTTTTAGACTTTACATGTAAAGTCTAAATAGGGAGCAAAGAGGTGCTTTCACACCTCTTAAAGAGTACTAGATATCTTGTTCGATAACTTCTTGGAAACGGTTAAAATAACGATCTTGGATAGCCTCAACAGATTTTGAAATATCATTACATGTAAAGCTATTTCCACCCACGGTTCCCATTTTAACAGCGCTTAAACCACTCTCTTTAGCCATCGCTTCAAAGCCTGAAACATCACTCACTTCAACAATCGCACGAGAGAAACTCTCTGAGAAAATATCACGTACATCATTCAATGCAACGTTACATGTAACGCCTTTTCCACTTTTAGCACTCATCTTCGCTAGAGCAATGGCGATACCACCGACATTGACATCTTTAGCCGCACTGAGGTAACCTTTTTTATTGGCTTCAATCACCAAATTCCAAAGCTTCAACTCTTTTGCATAATCCAGAGGAGCCAATGTTCCTTCCACTTTGCCAAACAACTCTTTCATATACAAACTACCACCAAAATCGCTTGCGGTATCACCGATAAGATAAAGAGCAGCGCCCTCATTTTGGAAACTTGATGGTAATGTTTTGTTGGCATCTTGATTGAGCCCTACCATCACAATGGCAGGCGTTGGGAAAACACCCACACCATTGGTTTCATTGTACAACGAGACGTTACCACTGACAACAGGCGTGTTAAGAGCCGCACATGCCTCTTTGATGCCATAACAACCCTCAGCAAATTGCCACATCACTTCAGGATTTTCAGGGTTTCCGTAGTTGAGACAATCGGTAATGGCTAAAGGTGTTGCACCGCTCATCGCAACATTTCTTCCACTCTCAGCCACCGCAGCTGCTGCACCCATTTTAGGGTCGATATAGTTATAACG
>DKEY01000145.1:5839-7719 GCA_002469305.1 Sulfurospirillum sp. UBA6810 | reverse complement strand
CATCCTCATTTTCTATGATTGCAGAACCTGGTTTGAAGAGTAATCCATCAGGAAGCCTTATGATAAAACCATCTTCTGCTTCATCAAGCATAATCTCTGGGCTACCTGAACTTTTAAGCATTTCATTGACTTCAACGATAGTCTTTGACATTGTTTTTACTCTGTTTGAAGTCTCTTCTTGTGATTGAATTGGTGTAGCTTGTTGCTGTCTTTCACGGCTAATCTCTGTTTTTGTACCACCCTCTAAAACACTGAGTGCTCCAGCGAGCGAACCTATCGCTTCTTGTACTTTTTTTGCATCCATAGTTGACATGGATAAAAGGAGAACGAAAAAACATAAAAGTAATGACATCAAATCGCCAAATGCTGCAAGCCACTGAGGAAGACATTTAGGACAATCTGGACATTTTTTCTTAGCCATTTTGAACCTTAGTTAAACTGAGAAGAACGTTCTTTAGGTGGTAAAAATGATAGCAATTTACCTTCTAAAGTTCTTGGGTTATCTCCAGCTTGTATAGCCATAATCCCCTCTAATATCAAAGTTTTTGCCAAAGTTTCATCAGCATCTCTAATTTCTAATATATTTGCTACTGGAGCACCTACAATATTTCCTATCATTGCACCATACATCGTAGTAAGCAAGGCAACAGCCATCGCTGGTCCGATAGCTGAAGGGTCTGCCATATTTAAAAGCATAGCAACAAGTCCTATCAGAGTACCTATCATACCCATAGCACCTGAAAAACCACCCATCTGGGCAAATATCTGCGCATTGCCTCTGTGTCGTCCGCTTGTTTGTTCCATCTCTATTTCAAGTAAATCTCTTATAGTATCAGGTTCATTACCATCTACTGCCATAGAGAGTCCTTTTTTTAAAAAGGCATTCGATTCATTATTTGCATCGCTCTCTAGCGCTAAAATTCCATCACGTCTTGCTTTTGTTGAGTATTCAACCATCTTTTTGATAAGTTCTGGAAGATTTTCTTGTGGAGGCTTTATAGCAATCATAAATATTTTTGAGAGGCTTTTCATCTGTTCCATTTTGAAACCAATCAAAAGAACACCTGTTGTACCACCAAAAACGATTAAAACCGATGGTATATCTATGTAAGGACCGATACCAACACCCATAGCCATAGCACCAAACAAAAGTGCTAACGTTAATACTAAACCAACAACGGTTCCTAAATCCATGCTATGCTACCTTTATGAAAACTATAAAATTTTACTATTCTAATTATTTTTTTGTTAAAAAGGGGTTAAAATAGGCTTTTTATAACCTTTAAATCTATTTTCTGTTAGAATATCGTCTATTTAATCAATATATTTAATCAGGATGACTATTTTATGAATATATCTATCACTATTATGGCAGCAGGTTTTGGAACAAGGATGAAATCAAGCTTGCCAAAAGTACTTCACAGCATTAGTGGCTTTCCTATGCTATATCACATCATCAAAGAATCACAAAAGATAACTGACGATATAAATGTTGTCATCTACCATCAAGCAGAAAATATCAAAAATGAGATGAATAAGTATTTTGAAAACATTAACTATATCATACAAGACCATAAAAACTACCCAGGTACTGGTGGTGCTATCATGGGAGTAAAATCAAAATACGAAAAAGTTTTAGTCCTCAATGGAGATATGCCTTTAGTTGAAGCAAANNGATATGAAAGAGCTTATAGAAACTAAGGCAAAAGTGGTGATGAGTGCTTTTACATGTAAAGACCCAACTGGCTATGGTAGGGTTATCACAGATGAAAATCACAACGTCATAAAAATAGTAGAACAAAAAGATGCAACTGAAAAAGAGAAAAAAGTAAAAAGTGTCAATGCAGGTGTTTACTGCTTTGAAACCAAATTTTTAGAAG
>DKEY01000145.1:0-5758 GCA_002469305.1 Sulfurospirillum sp. UBA6810 | reverse complement strand
TTATGGGTGTAAATTCAAAGTACCATCTTGCTCTTGCTGAAGAGCTTATGCAAGAGCGAATCAAACAGAGATTTATGGAAGCTGGTGTTATCATGCGTCTTCCTGATACTATCTATATAGAGAGCGATGTAGTGATCGAAAGTGAGAGTATCATCGAAAATGGTGTTTCACTCCTAAAAGGTTCAAAAATCATAAACTCACATGTAAAAACAAATAGCGTTGTAGAAGATAGCCTCCTTAAAAACTCTGAAATCGGTCCTATGGCAAGAGTACGACCAAAATCAACACTCATCAACAGCAAGATAGGCAACTTTGTAGAAATCAAAAAATCAACTCTTACAGGAGTCAAAGCAGGTCATCTTAGTTATCTAGGAGACAGTGAGATTGACGAGGGAACAAATATAGGCTGTGGCACTATCACATGTAACTATGATGGTAAGGCAAAATACAAAACAATTATCGGTAAAAATGTTTTTGTAGGAAGTGACACACAACTCGTAGCTCCAATAGTTATAGAAGATGATGTGCTTATAGCTTCGGGAACTACTGTCACAAAAGATATCAAAAAAGGAAGTCTTGCTATCAATCGAGCGCCTTTAAAGATAGTAGAAAACTTCTTTTATAAATTCTTCGGGAAAAAATAGTGTTAAAAGATAAAAATATACTCATAGGTGTTACAGGAAGCATCGCTATATACAAGACTTTAGAACTCATCCGCCTTTTTATCAAAGCAGAAGCAAATGTAAGAGTTTTGATGAGTGAAGAGGCAAAACGCTTTATAACACCCCTAACTTTTGAAGCTATAAGCCAAAATGAAGTCTTACATGTAGAGAGCGAAAGTTGGGCAAAAAGCGACAACAACCACATCTACATAGGTAAGTGGGCAGATATGTTTTTAGTAGCTCCTGCAAGTGCAAACACCATAAACAAAATGGCTTCTGGTATAGCAGACAACCTTTTAACAAGCACCCTTTTAGCTTACAACAAACAAATCATACTAGCACCCTCTGCAAATACAAATATGATTTTAAATCCTCTTACACAAGCAAGTTTAGAAAAATTAAAATCTTTGGGGATGAAAATCTGTGCACCTCAAAACAAACTCCTCGCTTGTAACGATAAAGGTGTCGGCGCTATGAGTGAGCCAAAAGATATTTTTGATGTGTGTGCAAGAGAATTGTTAAAAGAAGATTTTTGGAAAGATAAAGAGATCATTATCACTGGTGGTGGAACAGTTGAAAAGATAGATGATGTAAGATACGTGAGTAATTTTTCAAGTGGGAAAATGGCAAATGAACTTGCTCGAGCTTTTTACTTTAAGGGAGCCGATGTTAGCCTTATCACTTCAAAACCAAGTGATGATACTCCTTGTGGTATCAATGTTTTAAACTTTGAAAGTTCTCTTGAATTGAAAGAAAATCTTTTACATGTAATAAATCAAAGTAAAACAAAACCTTATGTTTTTATGGCAAGTGCTGTGAGTGATTTTATCCCAAAATATAAAGCAACTGGCAAAGTCAAAAAAGAAGCTCACGGGGATAGTTGGACTTTAGAGCTTGGCAAAAATGAGGACATACTCAAAAGCCTTGATAAGACAAGTATCCATACTATCGGCTTTAAAGCTGAATGTGATGCAAAAAATGCACTTTTAAATGCAAAAAAAATGTTGCAAGAGAAAAACCTAGATGCTGTTTGTCTCAATATTCTTGGTGAAAAAAACAATTTTGGCAGTACCCTGAATGAGATAACTTTTATAACAAAAAAATCTGAAACTACATTGGCATTGGATACAAAGTTTGCAATCTCTCAAAAAATTTTAGAATTAACAAAAGAATTATGATAAATACTCTCTCAAAGTTATCCTCTGTTGCATCTAAAGCCGAAAACAGTAGTTTAAATCTTAGGTTTAACAGTTCTTTACCTATAACAATTACTGTTTTAGAGAGCATGACCTTAGACAGATATAAACTACTTTTGGGCAATCGTGAATTTACAACAAAATCACAAAAAAAGCTAGAAAAAGGTGTAAAGTATTGGGGTAATTTTGGGGAGAACAAAGATGGTATCATCACTATCTCTGGGCTTGTAAAAAAGCCCTCTTTTTTCCAAGATAGCTCTTTGTTTTTGGATTTTGAGCTAAATACGATACTACAAGAGATAAAAAGCTTAGATTATCCTAGTAGATTTTATAAAAATTGGATTTTAGAAAACTTAGCAACCAAAGGGATAGATAAAAACACTTTTAGAGCCTTAACACAAATGCTTATGGCACTAAATGAGCAGATATTTCACTTGCCGATGAAGAGTGGAGAAAAACCACTTTTGATGCAATTTTCCTCTGTGATAAATGAACGGGTAGATTTTTATATGGCTTATGAAAACTTAGGGCCTCTTCGAGGTTATGTTTTAAATGGGACTACAAACAAAACTGTCTCAATGGATGTTTTATACGAAAAAAGTTTTTATTTTTTAAAAAAAGAATTTGAAAAATTGGATATTATTTCACACATGAATATAGATAAAAATATAAAACCACTCTATGATACCGACAAGCTTATGCTTGATATAAAAGGCTAGTCATGAATGAACTAGTACACTTAGCTATCATTATGGATGGCAACGGAAGATGGGCCCAGCGTCAAAACAAAAGCCGTTCTTTCGGACATGAAGAGGGAGCAAAGCAAGTCAGAAGCATCACAGAGTACTGTGCAAAGATAGGTGTCGAGTATCTAACACTCTATGCTTTTAGTACAGAAAACTGGAAAAGACCAAAAGCCGAAGTTGATTTTTTGATGAAACTCTTAGGAAAGTTTTTAAAACAAGAAGCTATTTCTTTACTTGAAAACAATATCCGTTTTAGCGTGATAGGGGATACAAGTAAATTTTCTAAAGCACTACAAAAGCAGATAGAAGAGTTAAAAGCTCTAACACAAAACTGTACTGGGCTAACACAGATTTTGGCTATAAACTATGGCTCACGTGATGAAATAACAAGAGCCATAAACAAAGCTATAAAAGAGGGAAAAGAGATAGATGAAAAAAGTTTTGAAACTCTTTTAGACACAAATTCTTTTCCTGATGTTGATTTGCTGATACGAACAGGTGGAGATAAGAGACTTTCAAACTTTTTACTCTGGCAATCAGCTTATGCAGAACTTTTTTTTACAAAAACTCTTTGGCCAGATTTTAGCTCAGGAGAACTTGAAACTATAATATCAGAGTACAAAAGTACATCAAGAAGATTTGGAGCATTATGATAGAGATTTTACTTTTTGCAGTTATCGGACTATGTGTTGGATCATTTTTAAACGTTGTTATCATCAGAGTTCCCAAAGGTGAAAGTATAGCTTTCCCCTCTTCTCACTGTCTTAGTTGTAACACACCTTTAAAATGGTATCACAATATCCCTCTTTTTTCTTGGCTCATTCTTCAGGGCAAATGTAGTTTTTGTGGAACAAAAATCTCTATCCAATATCCTATCGTAGAGCTTACGACTATGGCTATCTTTGTAGTAGCAATACTAAAGAGTGAAACTCTCTTTGGTGCTTGTATAAGTGCCACTTTATTTACAATGCTACTTGCTTTAAGTGTGATAGATTTAAAGTATAAGGCTGTTCCTGATAGCATTAGTCTTCCTGCACTTATAGTTTCACTTTTTATGCATGATTTTTTATACTCACTCAATGGTGCACTTTTACTAGCTGGAGGATTTACCCTTTTGCGTATGTTTGTATCGTGGATTATAAAAAAAGAGGCTATGGGTGAAGCAGACATCATCATCGCAGCGATTATAGGAGCAACTTTGGGCGTAGAGTTAGGTTTAAGTGCTATTTACATAGCAGCACTGATTTCTCTACCTGCTTTTTTAATAGTCTCAAAAAAAGGATATGAGCTTCCTTTTATACCATTTTTAACACTTGGACTTTTTATAACTTGGTGTGCCCAAACTCAAATACTTAAAATCTTGGAAATGATATTATGAATAGAACAAACCATTATCTACTGAAAAATTTTAGTGGGCTCTTTAGCTCTCTGTTTTTTACACTTTTTTTTATAACTTCAATTATATTTTTTATCAAAATAGCAAGTATAACTTCTGTCATAAAAATCAACTTTATAGAACTAGGAACTATGTATATCTATCTACTACCTAGGATTTTGATTTACACTTTGCCTGTAACATTTTTCATAGCGGTAACCATCTCTTTGTATAATCTTTCAAAAGAAAATGAAACCATCGTACTTTTTACTCTTGGATACTCTCCAAAAAAGATTGCCAAATTTTTTCTTACGGTAGCTTCTATCTTAACCTTTATCCTCATTATCGATTTTTTAGTTTTAGTCCCTGTTTCAAAACAGTTAAATCAAAATTTTATTGATTATAAAAAAATTGAAGCAAAATTTAACATCAAAGCAACAGAGTTTGGACAAAAATTTTCTGATTGGTTAGTGTATATCAACACTATCGATGAAAATGGTATATACAAAGATGTTGTGATGTACAAAGAAAAAACAGCAAAAGAAGAACAAAAAATCATCACTTCAAAAAGTGCAAAAGTGGAAAATCTTGATGGTATCTTGAAGCTTACCCTAGATGATGGAAAAGTTTTCCAAATCACAGATGAAAAAATCAACCAAGTAAATTTTAGAACGATGGATATCAACTCTTTTTCAAAAAACTATATAACAAGTGTTGAGAGTATCTATGACTACTGGATGAAATCAAGCGAAAATGACAGACGCTCATCTGACTTGGCATTTTTCATGCTTATCTCTCTTTTCCCTCTAGCTACGGTACTTTTTGCTGTATCCATAGGAATTGTGACTTATAGATATCAAAAGAAAAACATATATCCTGAAATCTTTTTAATCATATCTGTATATATAGGGTCTATCTCTGTTTTAGTAAAGATATTTACCATATATACTATCCCTATTGTATTTTTTACCTCTTTATTACTCTCTTATATCGTCTATGTAAAACGTATAAAACAAAGGTACTGATTTTTGAAGAGAGTAAAGATTACTTTTAGCTATGATGGAAGTGAGTTTAATGGCTTTCAAATCCAAAAGCACGAGGATAGAGTGCAAAAAAGTGTTGCTGGATATATCACAAAAGCTCTTAGAAAGTTAAATATCCCCTCTTCTTTGGTAGGCAGTGGAAGAACAGACAAAGGGGTGCATGCACTGAGCCAAGTGGCACACTTTGACTTGCCAACTTACTGGGAAAATATAGACAAATTGCAAACAAAACTTACTAAGATGCTACTCCCTCATATCTATATAAAAAAACTCGAACTTGTAGATGACTCTTTTCATGCAAGATTTAGTGCTAAAAAGAGATATTATAGATATATCTTGTATAAAGGCTCTTATAATCCTTTTTTCGCAAAATATGCCTTACATGTAAAGAGTATTGATACTCAAAAACTAGATAAAATCATCAAGCACTTTATCGGTTCTCACAACTTTGAGTACTTTAGAAAAAATGGAAGTGAAAACAAAAGTGATGTTCGAGAGATATTTGATGCGGGTGCGTATGATTACCAAAACTTTACTGTTGTTTATTTTTATGGAAACTCTTTTTTAAGAAGTCAAGTAAGAATGATGTGTGATTTTTCACTCAAAGTTATGCAAGAAAAATTTAGTATAAAAGAGTTGCAAGAACAGCTTGAGAGGAAGCAAAAACACGCAACATCTCTCAGCCCAGCATCTGGACTTTATCTCTCTAAAATATACTATTAAAGTTTTTATATAA
>DKEY01000065.1 GCA_002469305.1 Sulfurospirillum sp. UBA6810 | reverse complement strand
TAATATTGCAACGATGATGATGCATGTTTCCCGTTTTGCTGAAGAGATCATCCTTTGGAGTAGTAGCGAGTTTGGTTTTATAGAATTAAGTGATGAGTACTCAACAAGTAGTTCTATCATGCCTCAAAAGAAAANNGAAAAATCCAGATGTACCTGAACTTCTTCGTGGGAAAACAGGAAGGGTCAATGGTAATCTAATCTCTCTTTTAACCGTACTAAAAGGTTTGCCACTTGCTTATAATAAAGATATGCAAGAGGATAAAGAAGGAGTTTTTGACAGTGTAAAAACTGCAAAAATTTCAATCAAAATTTTAAGCGAAGCTCTTAAAAGTATGAGTGTTGATAAAGAGGCAATGCTAAAAGCAACAAAAAAAGGGCATTTGAGTGCCACTGATTTGGCTGATTATTTGACTTCAAAATGTGGATATACTTTTAGAGATGCTTATAAACTTACAGGCGAGATTGTTGCGTACGCAGAAGAAAATTCAAAAGATGTAAGTGAACTAAACTTAGAAGAATTACAGAAATTTGAGACAAATATCAAAGAGGATATTATTCATGCATTAAAGCTTGAGACTTCGATGAATGCAAGAAATTCTCAAGGTGGTACGGCAACAAAATCTACACAAAAACAATTAGAATATTTTGAAAGTTGGATAAATAGTAGAAAATAAAAATTAAGGGCTAAATTTTTAGCCCTAATTTTTTAATCTGTTAGAAAAAGTTTTTAGAGTCGCTATCACTAAGGTGGTTCCAACTTAATTTTGCTCCACCTAGTAGATGAAAATGAAGATGCATAACCTCTTGCCCTCCATCACTTCCATTGTTTGTTATCAACCTATAACCATTTGTATCTAATCCTAAAAATGTTGCAACTTCTTGTATAAAAGAGGTCATTCCTGCCATGATTTCTGGTGTAACTTCTTGAAAATTTTGAACTTCAACTTTTGGAATGATAAGTATATGGATGGGAGCTTTTGGATTTATATCGTGAAATGCTAAAAAATTATCATTTTCTAGCACCTTATTGCATGGTAATTCACCACTAATGATTTTACTAAAAATTGTCATATTTTTCTCCTATTCTTTTTTATGCCATTATATGTTAAATTCTCTTATTGTAGGTATAATTTAAACATTTAACTCTTTTATAATTAACTTTTCTATAAAATACAACAAATTTATAAAACGTAAAATTCTTTGTATATAGTTTTCAATACGAAGAGTTTTTACTAAGTCAGACTTGGTAAAAAGGATATAACTAAATGAAAGAGATTGTAAACTCAATAAACTCTTGTGATGATTTAAAAGAGTTAGAAAAAATAAGAGTTTCGTTGTTTGGTAAAAAGGGATATTTTGCAGATGCTTTTGCAAAAATGAAAAGTTTATCCGATGTAGAAAAAAAAGAGTTCGCTCAAACTATCAATACAGATAAAGAAAATTTTTTAAATTTATTGAATGAAAAAAAATTACATCTCGAAGCTGAAGCGATTGCATATGAAATGAAAAAAGATGGTGTTGATGTAACTCTGTTCAATAAAGAGTCAAATTCAGGAGCTATCCATCCTGTGATGGATACGATGGATAAAATTATTGAATATTTTGTGAGTATGAACTTTTCCATCGAAGAAGGTCCTTTGGTTGAAGATGACTTCCATAACTTTGAAGCACTGAATCTTCCCAAATACCACCCCGCACGTGATATGCAAGATACCTTTTATTTTGAAGACAATATGCTACTTCGCACACATACAAGTCCTGTACAGATAAGAACAATGCTAAAAGAAAAACCACCTATTCGTATGATTTGTCCAGGTGC
The DNA here is from genome assembly GCA_002469305.1 of Sulfurospirillum sp. UBA6810. Taxonomy (GTDB): domain Bacteria; phylum Campylobacterota; class Campylobacteria; order Campylobacterales; family Sulfurospirillaceae; genus UBA6810. Next base: position 4,277 of record DKEY01000065.1, on the reverse strand, counting down.
TGTTTTTAGACGAGACTATGACTTAACACATACCCCAATGTTCCATCAAGTAGAAGGTTTAGTTGTAGAAGAAGCAGGGCAAGTTTCATTTGCAAATCTAAAGTTTATACTAGAAGATTTTTTAAAGTATATGTTTGGTGATGTAAAGGTTCGTTTTCGTCCAAGCTTCTTTCCTTTTACGGAACCAAGTACAGAAGTAGATATAAGTTGTATCTTCTGTAAAGGCTCAGGGTGTAGAGTTTGTTCTCATACTGGTTGGCTAGAAGTGCTAGGAAGTGGTTATGTAGATCCAAATGTTTTTAAAGCTGTTGGCTATGAAAATGTAAGTGGATATGCTTTTGGTTTAGGGGTGGAAAGATTTGCAATGTTACTACATAAGATACCAGATTTACGCTCTTTATTTGAAGGTGACTTAAGATTATTGGAGCAATTTAGATGATTATTACAAGAGAGTGGCTCAAAGAGTGGATTGATATTTCAAAGATATCAACGGAAGAAGTATGTACAACCTTAAATGATATCGGTCTAGAAGTTGATAGTGTAAAAAGTATCAAAATTCCTAAAAATGTAGTTATAGCAAAAGTACTAGAGTGCGAAAAACACCCTGATGCAGATAAATTAAATGTTTGTCAAGTTGATTTAGGCAGTGAAAAAGTACAGATAGTGTGTGGTGCTAAAAATGTTGGCGCAGGGCAGTTTGTAGTTGTTTCAAAAGTTGGGGCAGTTTTACCAAATGGGCTAGAGATAAAACAGGCAAAACTTCGTGGATTTGATTCTTGTGGGATGATATGTTCTGCTGAAGAGTTAGGTCTTCCCAAAATGGGTGAAGGCATCATGATTTTAGATGATAGCATTGGGGAACTTGTCCTTGGTAAAGAGTTTAATGAGTATTCTCTAGTAGCTGATGATGTTATAGAGATAGAGTTAACAGCTAACAGAGGAGATTGTCTTAGTGTCCATGGTGTTGCGAGAGATTTGAGTGTTCCTTTTGATATAGATATGCACGTTAGTGAGAAAAAAGAAGATGACGAAAATCAACTAGGCATTGGAAGAGTTTTAAATGTCATAGCTCATGATAAAGTAGATGGTTCATTTTTATATAAAGTTTATGACAAAAGCGAAATCAGAAGTAATTTTCTTATAGATTTAAGACTTGCTTTTGCAGAAAACTATAAAGAAGATGCTCTTGAGAGGTTAATTACTTATGCTACATATACAACAGGTGTTCTCATCCGTGCATACTCACATAAATGTTTTGCACAAAATGAAAAAGCAACAGTAAAAATCAAAAAACATACTAATAATTTAGATGCAGTGTATGGTATAAATTCTCAACTTTTATCTTATGTTGGCATTTCTCAGGGAAGTGAGTGCAAAGCAAATGCAAATGATGAAAAAGTTATCTTAGAAGCAAACTATACACATCCGACTATTATCTCAGAAAATAGTGCAAACAAAAAAGTAGAAGCAGATAGACATCTCTATCGTTCAAGCAGAGGAAGTGAGCCAGACTTAGAGTTTGGTTTGGATTACTGTATAGAAATTTTAAGTAAGACTTCCGATGTTCTTGTATATGCTGGTTCCCAAGAAGTGATACAAGATATGAAACCAACTCATATCACTATCAATTTAGAAGAGCTAGCGTTGATGATAGGGCAAGAGATAGAAAAAAATCTTATTATTAAGATACTTCAAAGACTAGGTTTTGAAGTTGGATTTAAAAATGAACAAAATGTTATGCACTTAAAAGTTCCTGCATTTAGGAGTGATATTTTAAATGAACAAGATGTTTGTGAAGAGATAGTAAGGATTGTAGGAATAGACAATATACATTCAAAACCTCTTGTATTTGCTGAAAAAGCCAAGATCAATAGTGCCTATGAAAATTTTAAAAAACGTCAAATGTACAGATACAAAGCAGTAGGTGTTGGCTTTTACGAAGCATTACACTTTGTGTTTGATGACTTAAAAAGAGTTGAAAAGTATGGGCTTAAAACAATTTATAAAAAAAGAGAATTATCAAATCCTATAACAAATGAGTTAAATACACTCAGAACGTCTCTGATACCAAATCTTTTAGATTCTGTAAGTAGAAATGTAAAGTTTGGTAAAAAAAGTGTCAGGTTATTTGAAACAGGTATTGTTTTTGATAAAAGTCGAAGTGAAAGCATGAAGCTAGGATTTGTTTTTAGTGGTGACATAGAAAATGAAAAAATTTCAAATCATGGAAAACCTGCACAAATTGACTTTTTCAAATTTGCTCATTTGGTAAGTTCTGTTGTTGGTGAATTTGAACTTGAAAAAGGAGTATGTACAGACCTTCTAAGTAGCCCGTATGAATTTGCAAAAGTGATGATATCTGGCGAAGAAGCTGGATTTATTTCACGTGTACATTTACAAATAGAGAGTGAGTTAGATTTACCAAGAACTTATATATGTGAACTTGATTTAGATAAACTTTTTTATGGTAGAAAAGAAGCAAAAGAGTACTCAAAGTTTCAGATGAGTACAAGAGATTTGAGTCTTATGGTCTCAAAAGATTTGGCTTTTGGTACATTAAGAGAGCATATCCTTTCTATCTCTCCAAAAGAGCTTATCAAACTCTATCCAATTGATATATATGAGAGTGAAGATTTTGGAAATCAAATGAGCCTAACACTTAAACTCCAATTTCAATCTTTAGAAAAAACACTAGAAGACGAAGATATCAATAGTATTTTAGAAAATATACTGAAGTCTATAAATGAAAAATTTGGGATTAGCATAAGATGATTTTACAAGTAGCACCTAATAAATCTTTTGATTTTGTAACAGATAAAATAGCAAGTGACAAATCTATATCGCATAGATGCGCTATATTTTCACTTTTAAGTGAAAAACCTTCACATGTAAGAAATTTTTTGGGTGCTGAGGATACGATGTGTACTCTCAATATTGTGAAACTGCTTGGCGCAGATGTTCAAAAGAGAGGTGATGAGTATATCATCACACCACCTCTAAAGTTAGCTGAACCTCCTTGTATCTTAGACTGTGGTAACTCAGGGACTGCAATAAGACTTTTGATGGGATTTTTATCTTCCCAAGAAGGTTTCTTTGTTTTACATGGAGATAAGTATTTAGCCTCTCGGCCTATGAAAAGAGTGGCGAACCCTCTTCGTGATATTGGGGCTTGTATAGATGGAAGAGGCAATGGCGAGTATGCACCAATCTCGATAAGAGGAAAAAAGCTAGAGTCTTTTTCATATGAAAGTCCGATAGCATCAGCTCAGGTAAAGAGCGCTCTTATTTTAGCTGGGTTAAAGAGTGAGGCTACATGTAAGTTTAGTGAACCAGAACTAAGCCGTGACCATACGGAGAAAATGCTAAAAGGCATGGGGGTAGATATAAAAACTGAAGGTACAACAGTTATTTTAAATCCTACATGTAAGAAACTAGAACCGCTTAATATAACTGTACCAAATGACCCATCAAGTGGCTTTTTCTTTGCAGTTGCAGCGGCTATAACTCCAAACTCAAAAGTGACTTTAAAAAATATGCTCTTAAACCCAACAAGGATTGAAGCATACAAAGTTTTACAACGCATGGGCGCAAACATAGAGTTTATAGAGACAGACAACACATATGAGAGTGTAGGAGATATCATTATCAGTTACGCTCCACTTAATGGAGTTGTGGTAGAAGAAAACATCCCTTGGCTTATAGATGAACTTCCTGCCTTATCCATAGCATTTGCCTGTGCAAGTGGTAAGAGTTTAGTAAAAAATGCACAAGAATTAAGAGTAAAAGAGAGTGATAGAATCACCAGCGTTGTAGAAAACTTGAAACTTTGTGGGATAAATGTAACAGAGTTTAATGATGGATATGAAGTAAGTGGTGGGAAATTGCAAAGTGCAACTATCAACAGTTTTGGTGACCATAGGATTGCAATGAGTTTTGCGATAGCAGGATTAGTTGTACCTGTGAAGATTGAAGATACTGAATGCATACAAACCTCTTTTCCAAACTTTGTTGAACTACTCTCTCAAATAGGAAGCGTTCAGTAAAGCTTTTTGAAAAAAGAGATGAATTTTTATAGAGGTTTGTTCTATACAATGGAGATAGAAAATGGAAATAAAACTAGCAAAAAGTTATGGCTTTTGTTTTGGTGTAAAACGTGCAATCAAAATTGCCGAGAACACGCAAAATGCATCGACGATTGGACCCTTGATTCACAATAACGAAGAGATAAATCGTTTAAAAGAAAATTTTAACGTGAAAACACTGCATGACATCTCTGA
>DKEY01000050.1:11771-18958 GCA_002469305.1 Sulfurospirillum sp. UBA6810 | reverse complement strand
ATGAAGCTTTACATGTAAAGATAAAAGAAGAGATGAAAGCACTAGCAAGTAACTTTGTAATCTATGATAGAGCAACATACTAAGGATAGATATGTATAATATTGATACCTCTCTTATCAAGATGATTACTGATCATTATTGGATAAAGAGAGACATTATAGTTGAAAAAAGAACACACAATGGAAGAATGTTCTTTGACAAATATGAAAAAATTAATGAACCTTTAACAAACAATATAATAAATCAACATTTAAAGGGTGAGATAACTGTTGCTCACTCTTTAATCAATAGATTTGATAAAGTAGAAAATATCGTATTTGACTACAATGGAAGAAATACAGAACGATTTTGGCATAGAGCACAACTACTTTTAAGAGAAGAAGGGTTTATAAACTTTACAGCATATAAAAGTAAAACTGATGGGCATCTGCACTTGTATGTGCACAAAGGGCATACAACTTTACAAGAGGGCTACCAAATCGCTAAAATGCTCTCTATGAAACTATCTCAAAAGCTTCCAAGAGAGTGGAAAGTTTTTCCTGACCCTGATATTCCTCGTGAATTTAATATATTGGCTTTGCCATATGAGATGTATCAAAAAGAGCGTGGAGCATCTTGGTCAAAGCACATGTAGTGCTTTTAGTGTTTGTGAAATTGTATTTGGTGGTATGAATAATGCTTGATAATGAAGAGTTAAAGATAAAAAAGGGAGTTGGTATGGAAGATAAAAACGAACTTAGCGATATTGTTTTAGAAAAAGATGACAATAAGTTGTTAAAAACAAAACGTATTTTAGTGATAGCTGCATTAGCTATTGTTGTATTTTTACTTGTGTTAGTTGTAATGAAGGTTATAAATAAACCTGAACAAAGCACTCAAAATACTAAATTAGTACTACCTCCTGAACCGATAGTCAAAGAAGTTGAAACGCCAAAAGATGACCAACTCTTCAAACAAGTTCCTATCATCGAAGAGGCTGATAAAAAAGAGAGTTTTGAAGAGATGGTAAAAAGTCTCAAAGAAAAAGAGATAAAAAAACAAGAAGATGTACAGCCTGTTGTTGAAAAAGTACAAGAAGCTGTTGCCCCGGTAGTAGCACCTGTTGTCCAACCAAAAGCTCCTGTAATAAAACAAGAAGTAAAAACTGTACAACCTGCCGTGGCTACAACTACAACAAAATCAAATGGTACTATTGCAACAACTGGTATCTATATCCAAGTTGGAGCAACATCAAAAGCGACTCCAGATAAAAAGTTTTTATCCTCTTTATCTACTAAAAACTACGAGTACAGACTCTTGCCAATTACGGTAAAAGATACAAAAGTTACAAAGATTTTAGTAGGACCTTATACAAATACAACTGATGCAAAAAATGTTTTAGCAGATATTAAAGCAAATATCAATAAAGATGCATTTATATATAGAGTGAAGTAACCGTGCTTCACTCTAAAAAAATTCTATTTGATCAACTGACACCCATAACTATCTTCAGTAAACTCAAAACTTACTTTGAAGATGAACTCACATTTCTTTTTGAGAGTGCTATAAACTCTGAGGGTGGAAATTATAGCTTTTTATTTATCGGTGCTCGTGAAAGAGTTGTTTTAAAAAATGGTATAGCAACGCATACAGATGAAACTCAAACGACAACAGATTTGGGAGCAAATCCTTTTAATTATCTCAAAAAAAGGTATAAAGAGATTGATACCCAAGAGTATAAAGAGTATGAAAAAGAGTTACATGTAGGATTTATTGATGGTTTTATAGGTTATATTGGCTATGACGCTGTTAAAGTATTTGAACCTAGACTCAAAAGGCAGATGGACACGCTTCAAAGCGAAATTGATATCCCAGATATAGATTTGATGCGCCCAAAACTTATCTGTACTTTTTCACACAAGTCAAATACTCTCACTATCCATACTTTTATAGAATCTCTTGCTCATAAGCTTGATGAAATCGAACAAGTTTTAAAAGAACCACACGAGTATATCCATATCACTAAAAGTGAAATTAATACAGAAAAAGGAACTTTTGCTTTTACAAAAGAGAAGTTCTTTGATATGGTTGCAAAATCAAAAGAGAGGATACGCAGTGGTGATGTTTTCCAAATCCTCATGTCAAACAGATTTACACAGTTTGCAAATATAGATAGACTTAGTTTTTATAGAATACTAAGAAACAAAAACCCTTCTCCATATATGTTCTTTTTAAATTATGATAAGTTCGCTATCATCGGGAGTTCTCCTGAAGTGATGGTAGCACTTAAAGATAATCATATAACACTCAGACCAATTGCAGGAACAAGAAAACGTGGTAGTACCTATGAAAGAGACAAGGCATATGAAACTGAACTTTTAAACGATGAAAAAGAGAAAGCTGAACACCTTATGCTTATAGATTTAGGACGTAATGATGTAGGCAAAGTTGCCAAAGTAGGTAGCGTAAAAGTTACTGATATGATGCGAGTTGAGAGATACTCCCATGTTATGCATCTAGTGAGTGATGTGGGTGCGGAGCTTGATGAAAAACATGATATGTTTGACCTCTTTACAGCAACTTTTACAGCAGGTACGATGACAGGAACTCCAAAGATAAGAGCGATGGAGCTTATCAGTGAATTTGAAGGAATCAAACGTAGCTTTTATAGTGGCGCTGTTGGATACTTTGGATTTGATGGAAATATGGACAGTGCTATCATGATAAGAACGGCTTATCTTGATGATGAAAAAATCATCTTTCAAGCAGGAGCTGGTGTGGTAGCAGATAGTAAACCTGAGCTTGAGTACTTAGAAGTTACAAATAAACTTGGAGCGATGACAAGTTCTCTCAAAGACTTATCAAAATAATGCTATGCAAAAACTTGTTTTGTGCTTTAGCGAGAGGATTTATTGGCTTGGCATCGCTAAGGCAAGAAGGAGACAGTTAGTATGAAACTGTTTTCTATATTTGGAAATCCCGTTTCCCACTCAATTTCTCCCAAGATGCATAATATCACTATCAATGATTTAAACCTTGATGCTTGCTATATAAGAACTCGTATAGAAGACCCTTCCACGCTTATGGATACATTTCATGCTATCAAACTTGATGGAGCAAATGTAACTGTGCCACATAAAGAAGTAGCCTTGTATCAAAGTGATGCAGTCGATAGTTTTGCTAGTATGATAGGTGCTGTAAATACTTTGGTAAAAAAGGGTGATAAAGTTATAGGCTACAACACGGATGCTCCTGGATTTTATAAAGCTATCGAATCCTTTGGTAAAATCAACAATGCACTTATACTTGGCGCTGGTGGTACTGCTAAAGCTATCGCTACAATTTTAAGGGATAAAAATATACACCCAACGATACTAAATCGCTCAAAAAACAGGATAGATTTTTTTCTTAACAATGACTTTGAAGCTTATGATTGGGAAAGTTTTGATATAGCAAAGTTCGATTTGATTATCAATACAACTTCTGCTGGTTTGAGTGATGAGACTCTTCCACTGCAAGAAAGTATGCTAAGCGCTCTTATGAAAAATGCCAAATTTGCTTTTGATGTCATTTACAATAAACCAACTCCTTTTTTACAATTGGCGCACAAAAACAATCTTACATGTAAAGATGGTGCTGATATGCTTTTGTACCAAGGCGTGCTTGCTTTTAACCTCTTTTATGATAACAAATTTAATCTAACACAGATAGAAACTTCCATGAAAAAAGCTTTTAAATTATAAGGAAAGACATATGCAAACTGATAATTATCAATTACTTATCAAAAACATTCTCCAAAATCCAAGTAGATACAATCCAAATCAAGAGATAGTTTACAAAGACCAAATCAGAATAACATATCAAGAGTTTCACCAAAGAGTAGCAAAACTAGCAAATTTACTCACAAGCATGGGTGTAAAACAAGGCGATACAATAGCTGTTATGGATTATGACTCTCACAGATATTTAGAACTCTATTTTGCTATTCCTATGATAGGTGCGATTTTACATATGATCAATGTAAGATTATCACCTGAACAAATTCTCTATACAATAGACCATGCAGAAGATGATATCATCTTTATACATAAAGATTTTTTACCGATAATCGAACAGATAAAAGGTAGAATTGATACCGTTAAAAACTACATTCTTATAAGCGAAGATGAAAACACTTCACTTGAAAATGTATATGGTGAGTATGAAGAGTTGCTCAGCAAACAAGAGACCTTGTATGATTTTCCTGATTTTAGTGAAAATACACGTGCAACAACTTTTTATACCACAGGAACAACAGGTATGCCAAAAGGTGTTTACTTTACCCATAGACAACTTGTACTTCATACTTTAGGTGTTAGCACCTCATTAAATGCATCAATCTATCAAGGAAATTTCCACGAAGATGATGTATATATGCCTATAACTCCTATGTTTCATGTTCATGCGTGGGGGCTACCATATGTTGCTACCTTGCTTGGTGTTAAACAAGTTTATCCGGGAAAATATATCCCCGATTTACTACTAGAACTTATAGAAAAAGAGAAAGTCACTTTTTCTCACTGTGTTCCAACTATCTTACATATGCTTCTATCAAACCCTAAGATGGAAAATATGGACCTATCAAAATGGAAAGTTATCATCGGTGGGGCAGCACTACCAAAAGCTATGTGTAAAAAAGCTCTTTTGATGGGTATAGATATCTTTACAGGCTATGGCATGAGTGAAACCTGCCCTATCTTAAGCCTTGCAAAACTAAGTAAAGAAGAGCTTGAACTCGATATAGATACTCAGTGTGATATCCGTGTCAAAACAGGAAAAACACTCGCCTTTGTTGAAGCAAAAATTGTTGATGAAGAGATGAAAGAGATACGTCACAATGGTGAGGATACAGGTGAAATTGTCGTGAGGGCTCCTTGGCTAACTGCAGGCTATTTTAAAGATGAAAAAAATTCTAAAAATCTTTGGAAAGGCGGTTATCTACATACAGGAGATGTTGCAAATATCAATGAAAAAAGCTTTATAAAGATAACTGATCGAACAAAAGATATCATCAAAGTGGGTGGAGAGTGGGTAAGTTCACTTGAACTCGAAGACATCATCAATCAACATCCAAATGTAAGTGAAGTTGCTGTTATCTCCATGCCAGATGAGAGATGGGGAGAACGCCCACTTGCACTTGTAGTAACCAACAAAGAAACTGAAGAAAAAGAGATCCTCTCTTTTGCCAAAGAGTTTATCAAAAAAGGTATCATGGCACGTGAAAGTATGCTTTTAAAAGTAAAATTTGTTGCCAGTATTGATAAAACAAGTGTTGGTAAAATCAATAAAAAAGCTCTTAGAGAAAATTTCTCTGCAAAGCAGTAGCTTTCTCAAAGAGAGTGCAAGCACAAGAGTGATTGAATATACTCTGGACTTTGTTCAGGGTATATGAGAAATTAAATAGAAACATTCTCTGCAAAGCAGTAGCTTTCTCAAAGAGAGTGCAAGCACAAGAGTGATTGAATATATTCTGGACTTTGTTCAGGGTATATGAGAGATTGGATAAAAAAGTTCTCTACACTTTAGTTCTTGAATTTATCGCTTTTGAAAGAGAAAGCATATCTACGTTTTCAAGGTGTACTCCAGTTGGTACACCTTGTGCTATCTTTGTAAACACAAGTTCATACTCTTTTAATCTATCTTCTACAAACATTATCACCGCATCATTTGACAAAGAAGGAGTGAGTGCAAAGATGATTTCAGATATCTCGTCTTTTACTATATCTTTTAACTTTTCTATCGTTTCATCTTCTAAATTATTGAGTACAAAATACAACCCATCATAGAGGTTGTTTTCCTCTAAAACAAGGATATCTTTCGCACTCTCCACGATACAAAGTTTTTGCGAATCTCTACTCTCATCAAGGCAGATATCACATATCTCATGTTCACTCAAACCACCACATCTTTCACAACGCCTCACGCTTCTTATAGCACTCTCAATTGCATTTGAGATTTTCATAGCTGCAAAAGTGTCATTCAAGATAAGATGATAAGCAAATCTTAGAGCAGATTTTTTGCCAACAGAGGGTAAAGTGCCTAGTGCTTCTACGAGGTTATCAAACTTTTCTAAACTTCTAGTGCTTTTCATGCTTCACTCAAATCAATAATAAACCGATGTTTGCCATCTATATATTCATACTGCATTTTAAAATTATTCAATTTTACTATATTTTTAACGATATAAAGTCCCAAGCCAAGACCAGGTTTTAACTCACTTTTTCCCGATACAAAAGGCTTTTCATACTCTTCTATATCCATTGCCAAAGCTTTGCCAAAATTTTCTATATAGATTTTATCTTCTATGGTAGTGATATAGACTTTTTTATCGCTTGAATATTTTATAGCATTGTCAAAGAGATTTTTTAAAGCAAGTGCAAAAGACTCAAAATCAGCTTTTATATTGATATCTGAGTTTTGATGCAACTCTACATGTAAAGCTTTTTTCTCTTCATCTAACATCAATAAATCTATCGCATGTTCAACCACATGGATGAGTGCATACTCTTTTATCTGCATCGAATAGTTCTTTGAGACGATTTGCTCTAGCTTTGAAAATTCATTGATGAGTAAATCTAATCTTTCAAAAATACTGATGAGTCTATTTTTTGATTTTTCTTCAGGAAGCATTTCTGCGACAATTCTTCCTTTGCCGATGGGAGTTTTTAACTCATGCATTATCGTTCTTAAAAAAAGTTGTCTTGAACTTATCAAATCATTTAACTTTGAGGCTGCTTTATCAAATTCATTTGCAACTTCTGCTATCTCATCATCTTTATCACTTTTACAGTTGATATTCATATCCCCTGAAGCAAACTTTTTTATCTCTCCTGAGAGCTGCTTTAAAGGCTCAATACTCTTTAGAATAGAGATGTATATATAGATAAGCAACACCAAAGCTGCTCCAAAAATCACCCAAAATATATCATTTGGTCTTGCTGAGTATTTACTCTCAAGAAGTATATTGGAGATGAGATTATCTATGTACAGATAGTATCTGTCATTGTATCTTATAGAAGAAAATTGTCCAAGAGATGAAGTTTTGTGAAAGACAACAGCTCCTTTTTCCAAAACAGAGACTTTGAGATTTTGGTTTGTAACAGGTCTTAAGCCAAAGTTGTTAAAGTATTCATTAATCCCTTGTGGGGAGAGATTGTTTCTATACAAGA
>DKEY01000050.1:0-11762 GCA_002469305.1 Sulfurospirillum sp. UBA6810 | reverse complement strand
TTCATCAAAACAAAAAAGAACATACATAAAAGAGCTATCGAAAAGATAAATACTATGGTTATCTTATTGCTAAGTGTATTTTTTCTCATCCGATGAGTTTATACCCTATACCTCTTACTGAGTGGATATACTTTGGATTTTTGGAACTATCCCCTATCTTCGTTCTAAGGCGACCGATAATCACATCAAGACTTTTTGAACCCTTGTCTTTCAAAGAGTTGCAGTTATAAACTAACTGTTCACGTGAGATAGAAAAGCCATGTTGCTTGAGCATATATGAGAGGATTTCATACTCTGCTGGTGTTAGATTGAGAGGCTCTTCTTTTAAAAAGATTTCATGTCTTTTTTCATCTATATGAAATTCACTCGAAGTTTTTTCATCTTCACTTGCACTTGCTTTTTTATATCTTCTTATAAGGCTTTGTATCCTAGCATACATCTCTTTTGGATCATATGGCTTTGGAAGATAGTCATCAGCTCCTATTTGAAGCCCTATCACTCTGTCACTTACATCACTTCTTGCACTTGAGATGATGATAGGTATGTCATACTTTTGCGTAACCTCTTTACAAACTTCAAGTCCATCCATACCAGGCAAAGTTAAATCAAGTATCATTAAATCATATTTTTTTATACCTGCACTAAGACCAAGATAAGGATCTTCATAATTTGTTACTTTTATATTGTATTGGGCTAGGTATTCACTCAAGATTTCTGCAAATTCTGTATCATCTTCTATCATTAAAACATTTATCATGCTATAAATTCCCTTTTATTTACTGGTGTTATTATAACATGAATTTAAAGAGTAAAAAAGGAGCAAGATGCCCCTTTTAGATTACTTTGTTGCTTGAAGTTTTGTAATTTGTTCTTTTGTAAGTAAAGCAAGTACTTTTTGCATATGCTCAGCTCTTAGCGTAGTCATCTTTGTATGTCTTTCATCCATACTTTTTGTAAATGCTTCTTTATCGAAACCATCTGTTGTTATAAACTTACTAAAGTCTGGTCTTTGGTTCATCCCCATGCTCTTTTTCATCTCAAGTTTCATTTCATCACGAAGTATGGAGAGTTTATATTGCTGTTCTTGAGTTAAATCCAAATTTGCAAGCATTGGCATCATACCACCTCTTTGACCTTTCATACCATACATGCCTTTTCCTTGCATATTGCAATTACCTTTTTGATTCATCATCATACCTTGTTGTGAACCTGGCATATTTCCTTGCATTCCTCTTTGTCCAAAGTTAGGGCAGTTTTGGTTAAAAGCAAACGCTGCTGTACTCAACGCGCCTATAAGTAGTGAAGCTACTAAAATTTTCTTTTTCATTTTATTCTCCTTGAATTGTTTGATAATGAAATTGTATTAGTTTGCTTTTAACCACTTTTTAATCATTTGTTAATGTACCTTAACGTTTCATATTTATAAATTCTGAGCGAAATAAAAACCCCTGAACATAATCAACCCCTATCTCTTGAGCGAGGCTTAAATCTTTTTGCGTTTCTATACCTTCTAAAACTACTTTTTTCCCAAGTTCATGTGCATACTGCACCAATCCACGGCTTACATGTAAAAAACTTTTTTCTCGCAACATATAAGATAAAATATCTTTATCAAGCTTGAGATATTGGCACTCACTCAGTAAGAAAATCGAAAGTATGCTATTTTCTTTTAAAAAGTCATCAACTGCAAAGTCATATTTTAGGTTTTTAAAAACATCAAGCAGTTTTGGAGCATTGACAGCTTCCACAGAGTTTTCTACAAGCTCTATAACAAAATTTTCTTGATTGGAAAAAAAATCAAATACTTCATTGACTCTCTCTTTTTTATGTAAGATATGAGGATCAAAGTTTACAAAAAGCTTTTTGTTTTTTGGTCTTTGCTCAAATTGGATTTTCTTTAAAACCTTCTCAGCCATAAAAAACAAATCAGCATCTTTATGGCATATCCCAAAAAATACATCTGGAGTCATTCCATCAAATCTTGCGAGTGCTTCATACGCAACTACATTTAAATTTTTCACATCCATAAAAGGCTGATACTCGACACCATACGCTCTATTGATTAGCAAACTTTTTACAAGTTCTCTTTCATTGGGGATGTAACTCTTACTCATAAATATACCTTAGAAGGGGAGAAACATTCTCCCCAAAATTAAAAAGCATATGCAGCACTAAAACCGATACGGTTATAATCATCATTGGAGTCTTCAGCACTCACATCCACAACAAGTAAGCCTAAACTTAACTCATCGGTAACACTATAATCCACTGTAAAATTTAACTCTTTCTCTTTGTCATTTGTTGCTCCATACTCACTCTGTCCATAAAGTGCTCCAAATTCTACTCCTGCTATGGCATAATTTGCCCCTACATAGTAAGTATCTGCATTTGCACCATAAACTTGGTTACCATCTTCAAATGGGCTGATGTTGTCACCTACATTATTCATAATACCATCAACACCTGTATCTTTATCTGTTGTGATATATCCTGCCTTAAAACCAAAGTCTGCAAAAGTTCCTCTGGCTTCTACATGTAAGATTGAACCATCTTTTGCAGCTACTAGAGCATCAACATTGCTACTTGCATAATGCGCTGTTGCGCCAAACATATCTGTATCATAATCCACTTTGGCACCATACCAATCAGCGATATTGTTTGCACTGTAATAATAAGCATTTAATCCCAGTCTCTCAATACCACTATATTTTACATCAAGGACATAGGCTCCATCTTCGCCTATTTTTGTGAATTCTTCAAGTTCTGCATCTGGGTCTGCTACCGCATACTTGTCTGAATATCCAAGCACAAAAGCAAGATTTGTTGTAGGTTTGAGTACCGCAACATAGGCTTCATGAAAATCACCCATCCACTCCAAATCAATCTCTTGACGTCCAACTATCACATCAATAAACTCGCTCTCATAAGAGATATTTGCTGTGTGCAAAAGAGCTTTTGTCTCATCTCCTCCAAAGTCACCATCTTCTACTTCACTAAAGTCACTGTTTGCTCTAAAACCAGTACTGAGTTTAAATCCTTTATACTCTCTTGTTTCATAACCAAGTCCTAAAGAACCATTGGTAAATCCAGCATCCAAAGTTGCACCACTATTGTTTTGACGCTCTACATGTAAGAGTAAATCTCCCGAGACTTTTCCATTTTTAAAGGCTTCACTTAAACTCTCTGCCATAACGCCAGAAGCTGCTAAACAACTTATGGCTGCTAAACTCAAAATTTTTTTCATACATATTCTCCTATTTTTTATTTTATGTTAGAATACGTATGCAAGGTATCCTTGCATACAGTTTGTAGGATGAGCTACACGCCAATGTTCTTCATCCTACTTTTTACATTTACTATCGCCACCCGAACAATTACATCCTTTCTTTTTAAAAATCAACCGATAAAAGTAGTATATACACCCAACAAATGTAGCCCCTAAAATTATATTTTCTAGCACTCTTTACTCCTTAATTCACATTCGCCATCTTTATTTAAAAATTTACAAAATTCACAAAAGATAGCGCTTTCACTTCTTTTCGCACAGATAAATGGAATATTTCTTTTTTTGGCTTCACTTTTAAACTTATGCATTGCATTGTGATTTAAAAAGTTGGTCAAAAAAACGAGACAGTCCAGATTTTGTGGAAGCTTTTTCTTTGTTACATTGTTTTTATTTCTTGCATCCCAGTGGAGTATCTCAAGAACTCCCAGTGAACTCAATACAGCCTTTATAGGTGTTATATTGTCACCGCCGATAACCAATACAGACATTCAAAGCTCCTTTTGTATTTTTATTTGAAATGTTATAAAAGAATTGCTTAAATTTTCATTATATTGATAATCATTTTCATTTAATTGTTTGATTAATTAACTCTTTTTTGATAAAATTGCACATCTTATAAAAACTACAACACAAAAGAGAAATAAATTGGATTTAGAATATTACGAAATTTTGGAAGTCAGTAGAGACGCAGATAGTGGTGCCATAAAAAAGGCTTATAGAAAACAAGCACTTAAGTATCATCCTGATAGAAATGAAGGGGATAAAGAGGCCGAAGAGAGATTTAAACTTGTCAATGAAGCTTACCAAGTTTTAAGTGATCCTCAGAAAAAAGCGACCTATGACAGATATGGAAAAGCTGGTCTTGATTCTCAAGGTTTTAGTCACTTTAGTGATATGAATTATGAGGATATCATGGGTGATCTTGGTTCTATATTTGAGTCCGTATTTGGTGGTGGATTTAGTAGTGGTGGCTTTGGAAGAACTACAAAAAGAAAAAGCAGAAAATACCCACTCGATTTGGAGACTACTGTAAATATAGCATTCAATGAAGCTATATTTGGTTGTAAAAAAGAGGTTAAATTTACCTATAAAAAACCTTGTGATGACTGTCATGGAACAGGTAGTAGCGATGGCAAAAAATCTACATGTAATGAGTGTCATGGAAAAGGTCAAATATTTTATAGACAAGGCTTTATGACTTACTCTCAGACTTGTGCAAAATGTAATGGCACTGGTTCATCCATAGATAATCCTTGCAAAAGCTGCAATGCAAAAGGGTACAGTGAAGTCGATGAAAAAATCAGTGTTGATATCCCTGAGGGTATAGACAATGAAAATCGTATTCGTGTTGCAAGGCGTGGTAATATAGACGAAGATGGAAATCGTGGAGATTTGTATATCCAAGTAGGTGTTGGCGAAGATGAACACTTTGTCAGACACAACGATGATATCTATATAGAAGTTCCTGTTTTCTTTACGCAAGTAGCACTTGGAGATTCGATAAAAGTACCGACTCTACGTGGTGAGTGTGAGCTAGAACTTCCTATGGGAGCACAAGATAAACAACAATTTATATTTAAAAATGAAGGTGTGAAAAATGTTCACACCGGAAGACTGGGCAATATGGTTGCGCAGATAAAGATCAAATATCCTAAAAAGTTAACAAAAGAACAAAAAGATTTACTAGCAAAACTACAAGAGAGCTTTGGTATCGAGAGTACTCCACATGAGAGTACATTTGAGGGTGTCTTTGACAAAATCAAAAACTGGTTTAGTTAAAGAAGAAAAAGGATATGTTGTCTATGCAAATAGACAACTTTCCTATACTATCCTCACCAATAAACGCTTAAAAAATTTATATATTGAAATACACCCCACAAAAGGTGTGCTTGTCAAAAATCCAAGCTTTCCTCTTTATAAAGTTCAAGAAATTGTCAATCTAAAAGCAAAATGGATTTTTGAAAAATCTTCTCAACTCCAAGAGAGAAACTCTATACAAAAGATATACGAAACCGAAGCAAAACTTCTCCTTTTTGGAGAAAAAATTTCTTTACATGTAAAAGTTCCTCTCGATAAGTTTTATAAAGAAAAAACGCAAGAGATTGTCCTACAAATCATAAAAGAGTACTCTGCTAAAATGCAACTATACCCTATAAGAGTAGGCTTTCGTAAAGCAAAAAAAAGGTGGGGAAGTTGTAGTGGAAAAGATGAGTTGAGTTTCAACACTTCCATCGCGCAACTCCCACTTATGTGTATAGAGTACATCGTGGTGCATGAACTAGCACACATAAAACACAAACACCATCAGCAAAATTTTTGGAAAGAAGTTCAAAAATATATTCCAGACTATAAAGAGTGTGAAAAAATTATCAAAGACTACTCTCCAGCAATTTAAAATTTTCTTCCTTTCAGTAAAAATAAAGTTATTTTTATCTACTATTCGATAACGATTATCATTTTTATAAAGGAAACATATGGGTAATACCTTATCCCTAGTTGGGTTTGAGTTTATAGATGGCTCTTATAAAGAGTATCTTCCAAAAATCGATCAAGCACAGAGCGTACAAAAACAAAGAGCTGTATTTTTTTCAATGTACAACTTTTACATATCATCTGATTTACTGCTAAAAGAGAGGGAGATAGACACAAAAAAAACTCTTTATGAAAATTTTTCACAAAAAATCTACAACTTACTTCCTATAAGCTTTATCGCCCCACATAAAAAAACGCTTACATGTAAGATTGACATACCTACAACAGCGCTTTTAAATAACTTTTTACCAAAACTATTAAAACATAAAGCTCGTTTTTTTGCGCAAAAATGCATACAACAAAAAAGAGTTTTTGCTAGTAACCCCAAACTACTTTTAGGTAAATTTACACAACTCATAGAGAGTACATCCTCTTTACTTTTTGATGCAAATGATATCTTTTCAAATCTAGTTTACAAACGTATCCAAAATGTAAACAAAGATAAAAAAGTTCATTTTTTGCATGATGGCGTTTTGATAGAGCAAGAAAACCAATCCACTTTTGTTTTGATAAATTTTAAAAATTTTGACAAAAAAACACTAGGAAATCAAATCGAACTTGTTCAAAAGAAGATTCAACAAGAGAGCCATCAACTCATCTATGTTATCTATCCTAAAAGTGATGATTTTAAAAAACATATAGAATTGAAACTACCTCAAATGGGACTTAGTGAAGATAAGTATAGAGTCAAACTTGTGCCCTACTCTTTTTCATTTTGTCTTAAAAACTTTAAAGGAGAAAAACAATGCAAATAACAATTCTTTACGGAAGCAGTGCAGGTGCAACACAAAATGTTGCTGAACAAATCGCTGAAAACCTTTCAGCTCATGAGATAAAACTTCTTGATATAAATAAAGCACAAATAGAAGATTTACAAGAAGCAAAAGTCTTGATACTCGGAACTTCGACTTGGGGCGATGGAGATTTGCAAGATGACTGGGATGATTTTAGCTCAAACCTTGATTTGATAGATTTTAGAGGTAAAAAAGTAGCTTTCTTTGGCTTAGGTGACCAAGACTCTTACTATGATACTTTTGTAGATGCTATGGGGATTTTATATGAAACAATTAATAAAAAAGGCGCTACTATTATCGCTGGAGGTATTGAAGCAGAGGGTTATGACTTTGGAAGTTCCAGAGCTTTTATAGATGGAAAATTCATCGGTCTTGCGATTGATGAAGACAATCAATCCAATCTTACCTCAAGCAGAATTGCACAGTGGTCAAAACTTTTAGAATCACAACTTTAAACAACTCTCTATCCTATAAAAAGCTAGGATAGAGTTTTATATAAATATTTTTATGTTAAAATAGACCCAAATAGTTACGGAGTAGCCTTTTGAAACAAAGTATAAAAGAGAAAATCATATCTTATGTGTTTAAGACATCAAATCAGCCTATCTTGTTTAGAGATTTGCTCAGTGCAAATAGCCACTACAATGAGGGAATGTATGTAGATGCCGGAAAGCTTGGATTTCGCATGAATATCATCAAAGCACACATAGCTTATCTGATCATATGTGCACTCATCGTGATGCCTCTCATAGGTATTACTCACTACTTTTTAAAGCATTTAAATTTTCATATATCTATAGTGGGTACTGTTTTTGTAACTGCTGCTGTATTTTTAGGATTTAACTTTTTTAAATCTTGGATACGAGATGCCATCACCCTCAAACAAATCAAAAAAGGCTGGGCTGTACATTTTCCATTTTTTGCTTATGAAAAATATAGTAAAAAAGTAGAAGAGATTTATAATGAAGCTCTGCGAAAAGATATCGCTAAAAAAGATTTAGAACAGTATGTTTTAGACGCTATCATAAAAGAGAGTTAATTTACTTTAACTCTCCCCAGTTTTTTCCTATGCAAACACTTACTTTTAGTTTTACATGTAAAGAGTAAATACTCTCCATAATCTCTTTTGCTTTTTTCGCAAATCTCTCTGCTTCTTCATCTTTTACTTCAAAGATAAGTTCATCGTGAATTTGTAAAAGTAGCTTTGAACTTTCATCACAAAGTTCATTTTTTATCTTGTTCATAGAGAGTTTTATGAGATCTGCCGCACTTCCTTGAAAGAGAGTATTGACTGATTCTCGCTCAAACATAGGTACTTGCATACCATTTGCATTGTCCCAATCAAAATAACGCCTACGCCCTAATAGAGTTTGTACATAGCCTACTTCTTTTGAACTATCTACGATACTTCTAAGATAGGTTTTAACTGTTGAAAAAGCTTCAAAATAACTCTGGATATACCCTTTTGCCTCGCTTTGCGAGATGCCGATAGTCTCAGATAATTTTTTAGGCCCCATCCCATACAAAAGCCCAAAGTTTATACTTTTTGCTATATTTCTTTTGCTATCTGCCTCTGCTTCTCCAAAAAGTTTCAGTGCTGTTTGTCTATGGATATCTAAGTCATTGTTAAATGCTTCAAGCAAGTCTTTATCTTGTGAGTAATGAGCAAGTAATCGAAGCTCTATCTGTGAGTAGTCTATACCGATAAGAGAGTAACCCTCTTTTGATATGAAGCCGTTTCTTATCTCTCTGCCCAATTCGGTTTTTACTGGGATATTTTGCAAGTTGGGCTCTTTTGAGCTAAGTCTTCCTGTACTTGTTCCTGTTTGTAAAAAAGAAGTGTGAATCCTTCCATCAACTGACTCTTTTGAGAGAGTGAGAAGGGGCTTTATATATGTAGATTGGAGTTTATAGACTTCTCTATATTCTAAGATTTTTGAGATGGAGGGATGTTTATCCACAAGCGAGGTTAAAACACTCTCATCCGTGCTATACCCTGTTTTTGTTTTTTTAGCAGCTGGTAAGCCTAAGGTTTCAAACAAAACTGTACCTAGCTGTTTTGGAGAATTGAGATTAAATTCACTACTACAAAGCTCAAATATCTCTTTTTTAAGTCTTTCTATCTGGGCTTCACTCTTTTGCTCCAAAGCTTCAAAATACTGGTTATCTATAAGGATGCCCTCATTTTCCATATCTAAAAGAGTCTTTACAAAGGGATACTCCACCTCTTTTGCCAAAGTCAGTAAAGAAGGGTCTATCACTTCTATGAGTTTATTGTAGATTTTTAGTGTCATCCAAGCATCTTCACTCGCGTACATACAAGCATCTTCCAAATCTACACTTGAAAAATCTTGCCCTTTTTTAACCACATCTTTAAACTTCACCATTTCATAGTTAAAAAATCTTTTTGCCATATTGTCCAAAGAGACTGAAACTTCTGGATTTAAGAGCCAAGCAAGTACCATGGTATCGATATAATTTTCTACATGTAAGCTTTTAAAATTGTTTTGAACTACGGCAAAATCATACTTTAGATTTTGTCCAATAATCTTACATGTAAAGATTTTTTCGATAGCAGTTTTTGCATCTTCAAATGCTACCTGCTCCCCTACTCCTAAGTAATTATGTGCGATTGGAACATAATAAGCCTTTTGTTCATTTAACGCAAATGAAAAACCAACTATCTTCGCGATAGTCGTGTCCAAGTTGTTTGTTTCTGTATCAAAGGCAATAGTATCACTTTTTTTGAGTCCATCAATCACAGCAAAAAGTTTTTCACTTGTATCTAATAAAATTGGCTCAAATCTAAGAGTTTGTACTACTTCTGGCTCTTTTGGAGTATATTTGATACGAGAGAGGATACCTTTCATATCATACTTTTCAAGTTCATCTACTATGCGCTCTAAAGGTTGTCCTGATGGAAAATGGAAACTTTCAAATTTATCTGCGATATCAAGAGTATCATCAAGTCTTACAAGCTTTTTACTCAAAAAAGCACTCTCTCTTCCCTCTTCTAACATGCTTTTTACTCTTGGATTTAAGACTTTATCTAAATTTTCATAAATGTGGTTAATATCTTGAAACTCATCAAGAAGTTTCTTTGCACCCTTTGGTCCTATACCTCTTACCCCTGGTATATTATCAGCACTATCACCTATCAAGGAGAGATAATCTCCAACATTTTCAGGATAAACACCAAATTTTTCATAGCACTTTTGCCTATCTATCTCTGTTTTTTTCATAGGGTCATAAATCACAACTGTACCATCTTCGATAAGCTGGTATAAGTCTTTATCATGACTTACAATACGCACTTTTATATCATGTGTTTTTGCAAACTTTACTGCACTTGCGATAACATCATCTGCTTCAAATCCCTCTTCACGATAACACTTAAAGCCCATCTTCTCTATCCAAGAAATCGCAACAGGAAGTTGCTTTTTCAAATCTTGTGGTGCTTCAGGACGATTTGCCTTATAAGTTGGGTCAAGGTCGTGGCGAAAGTTTTTGCCTTTTGCATCCAAAGCAAAGAGTATATAGTCCGTCTCATGTTCATTTTTGATGGAATAGATGAAGTTTGCAAAACCTGTTATAAGTCCTGTTGGGAAGCCATCTTTGTTTGTTAAGTTTGGGAGTGCGTAATAGTTTCTAAAAAAAAAGCCAAAAGTATCTATGATTGTTAATGTTTTCAATATCTTTCCTAAATTCCTTGTTTAAAATGTATCGATGATTTTTTCAACAGCAGCTGCAAAAAGAGCTTGATTTAGCCCCTCTTTCTCTAAAAGATGCAAAGCTATCGTGACACTACGCTCACTTAAAGGTGAGTTCATAGGTATAGCTGTTTTGACGATTTGAAGTGCAAGAGAGTAAGCTTTTATCTCTTCTTCTGCTATGGTATAGTTATCTGAAAATTTGATAGCTCTTACCATCAAATCATCAAATCCCCAATGTTCAAATATCTTTGAAGTTATCTCACCCGTTGTAGTACTAACATACATTTTTTCTACTTGCGCTATGTTGACACTACTTTCTATCTCAAATTTAAATTGTGAAACCTCATCATTTTTCACTATCTCATCAGCGATAAGAATTTTTCCAGTCTCTTGTAACAAAGCGGACAAAAAGAGTGTATCCACTTTTGATTTATCTACGCTCTTATACCACTCCCTCATAAGAGCACTCTGCATTGCTGATACTCTTGCAAAATCTTCAGGAGTAATTCCATAAGGCTCTATATCAACATTTAAAAGTTTTTTTACTGATATGTCTGTTGTGAGTGAGCGTGTAGTTGCCATGCCAAAAAGAGAAACTGCTTGAAGTACACTTTTTATCTCTTTTCGAAAGCCATACAGTGGAGAGTTTGCTACTTTGAGTAGATTGGCTACTAGCATAGGGTCTTTTTCTATAACTTTTGCTAGTTTATCAATCGTGCCATTTTCATCTGAACAAATTGCATTTATCTCATGAAAACTTTTAGGTAGAGGAGGTAAAGTTTTAATTCTCTCGACTATATTCTCTAACATATGCAACCTCTTTTTGTTTTATTTTATCAAAATCTATTTTAAACCAAGCTCTTTTGCCAAAAACTGCCCTGTATAACTACCTGTTTTTTTATGATTTATAGCCACGCTCATAGGTGTTCCAACATCTACGATTTTTCCACCATAGCTACCACCTTCAGGGCCCATATCTATGATATAATCACTATTTTTTATCACATCCATATTGTGCTCTATTACTAACACAGAATTACCTAAATCTGTAAGATGATGCAGTACTTTTGTAAGTCTATCTACATCAGCAAAATGAAGTCCCGTAGTTGGCTCATCAAGTATATACAGGGTATTGCCCGTATCTCGTTTGCTTAACTCTTTTGAAAGCTTTATTCTTTGAGCTTCACCACCACTTAAAGTTACTGCATTTTGTCCTAGTGTTATATATCCAAGTCCCACATCACTGAGTGTCTGCAAAATAGTTCTTAGTTTTGGAATGGCTGTGAAAAACTCTAACGCCTCATCCACACTCATATCAAGAACATCTGATATGGATTTACCTTTGTACTTTATCTCTAGTGTTTGAGAGTTATATCTATGCCCTTTACAAGCATCACATTTGACCATTATATCTGGCAAAAAGTGCATCTCTATCTT
>DKEY01000052.1 GCA_002469305.1 Sulfurospirillum sp. UBA6810 | reverse complement strand
AGAATGATTTTAAATTGGAATGAAGCAAATGCTCCACTCAAACGCAATGTTACAACAGATGAAGTTGGAAACAGTGGAATGTATCTTTTAAGCGACTTAGCTTCAGCTGTAACAGGGGAAGTTCACTATGTAGATAGTGGCTATAACATTATGGGTATGGGTATGGCAGAGACTGATGAAGAGGGTAAAACACAACTTTCTTGGGATTTGAGAAAATAAAACAATGTATAAAATAGCACTACAAAAAGTATTTTATGTAGTGTTGATGCTTTTAATTATAAGCATTATCTCTTTTGGGGCTATTCACTTAGCTCCAAACTCTTTTTTTGCCTCAGGCGAACTTAACCCAAATATAACCCAAGAATCACTAGAACAGTTAAAAAAAGTCTATGGACTTGATAAAGCCTTACATGTACAATTTTTTTCTTGGTTGAGGGCTATCTTAGGGCTTGATTTTGGCATCTCTTTTGCCAGTGGTAAAGCTGTCAAAGATGAGATACTTTCTCGCTTACCGATTACACTTATCATGAATATCATAAGCATGATTTTTGTATTTGTCATCGCAATTTATCTGGGTATAAAATCAGCTTTAAACAGTGAGAAAAGGTTTGATAAACTCTCTAAGCAATTTTCTTTAATTAGCTATTCTATGCCTTCTTTTTACCTAGCACTTTTACTTATCATCGTTTTTAGTGTCAATTTCAAACTATTTCCAATCTCTGGGCTTCACTCTGTTGATGCAGGAGAAGGTATTGCTTATTATATTGATTATGCTTGGCATTTGGTATTACCCATTTTTGTGATGGTCTTTGGGGGCATCGGAAGTTTGAGTATGTATATAAGAAGTTTAACTTTGGAAGTTTTAAAGAGTGACTATGTTTTTTTTGCTCATTCAAGAGGGATAAAAGGGTATAAACTTTTTAGGTTTTTTATACTACCAAATATCTCTCCTCCAATCGTAACTATTTTAGGCTTGTCTCTTCCTGGACTTATCGGGGGAAGTGTCATTTTAGAGTCTATCTTTGCTATCAATGGCATGGGATTACTTTTTTATCAGAGTGCTTTAAGTAGAGATTATCCTGTGATTATGGGTATTTTGATAGTATCTGCTTTTTTAACACTTATTGGGAATATCATAGCAGATTTGATACTTTTAAGGCTCAATCCTCATTTTAAAAGGACAAATAAAGGTTAAAAGTATTAACCTTAAAAAAACCAAAAGGATAAGGTATGAAGATAAAATATACTGGTCCGAGGCCTCATATAACACATCATGGAATTACTTTTAAAGATGGCAAAGAAGATAAATATGTTTATCTTAGTATAGCATTGCAAATTTTAAGAGCAATTGACAGGGATTTTAGTGAAGCTAAAACATACTCATATGATGTCAATACAAAAAGATTGGGTGATGAAGAAATTTTAGGTATCTTGCTTGGATATGAAACTACACTTGAAGAAGATGTTGCTAAAGAAGTAGAGACTTACACTCAAAAACTTGATGAAGAGATGCATGTTGTAGAAAATCGAGAAAATTTAACAGAAGTAGAAAAAGAGACGTGGATAGGAAACTTGGAAATTATGAAAGAGTACCGTATCCAACGTGCTATCAATAAGATTTGCTATATGCATGCTGTAAATGAAATAGCTAAAGTGATAAGAAGAGAAAAAATAAAAGAGATAGATACTCCATTTTATGAAAAGTTTTGGCATGTTTTGCGGACGATAGAGGGAGAGTTGGCAAACTCTAAAAATCCTACAAGCAGTAGTTTAAAGATAGAAAAAAATGCAAGAGATGAGATGGTAGCAAAACTGAATATTGCGATTTATTAGTTACATGTAGAGAAAAAATCTCTACATGTAAGGTTTTTATAGTCCCCCAAAAAGGTTTTTAAGCGCGTTAGGGTCTCTTTGTGCCTCATTTGTATCTGCATTTGAAGTTGTAGCACTTCCTTCAGTTTCAACAAGTTCTATATCCATACCAACAAGCATAGATGTTAAACGTATATTAATACCACTTTTTCCAATAGCCTTTGATTTTTGGTCACTTGGAAGCGTTACGATAGCTTTATTACCCTCAATTTTAACATTGGATATGATAGCAGGAGCAAGCGCACGGGAGATAAAGATCTCAGGAACAGATGAGTACTCTATACAATCTATATTTTCATTGTGCAACTCTTTACTTACTGCATTGATTCTCACACCTTTTGTTCCAACAGTTGCACCCACTGCATCTATATTTGGATGGAGTGATGTAAGGGCAACTTTTGCTCTCTCTCCTGGAATCCTCGCTGATGAGTTGATGATGATGAGTTCATCTTTTATCTCAGGAACTTCCATAGCAAGGAGTGATTCTAAAAACTTTGGAGATGTACGTGAGAGTTCAACATAGATACCATTGACTTTATCTATAAGTACTTTTCTGATAACGCCTTTTACGACATTGCCAACTTTAAATTTTTCACCTTTGATACGGTTTTTTCTTGGGAGAACTGCTTTAATCTCTTCAAATTCTATAAAAGTACTCTCTTCATTATCTACTCTTGCAACAGTACCAAATACAGATTTTCCTATCATATTTTTATACTTTTCAAAAAGTTGATTTTCTATAAGTCTTTGTATGTGATACTCTAACTCTCTTTGTAACGTCGCAGCAGCTGTACGACCTAAGTTGTCTAGTGGCAATTCATATGTAAGCTCATCACCTATCTCAATGTCTGGATCAACTTCTTTTGCTTCTTTTATAAGGACAAATTTTTCATCACCTTGCACATATCTAGGGTCTTTTTCATCTACGACTAAAACTTTTTGATAGAGTTTAAGTGTTTTTGTATCTTTGTCTATTTCTGTACCATATTCGTACTCTTCGCCATAAACTCTTTTTGCAGTTTTTGTTAGAGCAACCCTTACAGTTTCTTGAACATCTTTTATGTTAAGACCTTTTTCATGTGCAATAGATTCTATGATATCTATAATTTTTTCCATATTTCCTCATTATTTGTTTTCTTTATTTACCCATGTTTATTGAGTAAAAAATATATCCTACACATAGCCTAATCTTTTTTTAGATATCGTTCAGCTTTAGGTAAGAAATCATTTTATCGTTTTATTTTTTAGAAAAAGATTTCTAAAAAAACTCCTTTATTTAAAAGTAAGAAAAGAGTTTCTATACTTCTCAATATACCGCAATATAAAAATGTAAAAAAGTTTATGATTTTAGGGATTGCGAGGAAGAAAATGATTATATCTTAAATCATCTTTTATTTCCTTTAATAAGTAATTTATTCAAAAATTGATATACTATAATCATATCATCTGCTCAATAAATACAGATGGTTATAATTTTGTCAGAAAAAGAGGAAGCTTCATGGAACTAAAGTTAGCAAGAAATGAAATAAATGGAAAGCCAAAAACAATTCAATTATCAAAAATAGAAGAAATAATAGCAAAAGACTCACAAAAGATTTTTTACTTCGATAAGGAAAATTCACACAAAGATTTAGTAGCACTTGTGGAGTATTTTGAAGAGAAAGATTTTAGTGTCTATCTTCGTGAAGTAAAGTATGGTTTAGGTGAAGAAGACTATATGTATGAGATACATATACTATAAGTGATGGTGATACGTTGAGTAAAGAAGATGTAAAAAAACTATATATAGAAACGCTTGGATGTGCGATGAATACAAGAGATTCAGAGCACATCATAGCAGAACTTAATTCTAAAGAAAATTACGAATTAACAGATGATGCTAAAAATGCAGATTTAATTATCATCAATACTTGCAGTGTTCGTGAAAAACCAGTTAATAAGCTTTTTTCAGAAATCGGTGTTTTTAACAAGATGAAAAAAGAGGGTGCAAAGATAGGTATATGCGGTTGTACAGCTAGTCATTTGGGAGATGAGATATTTAAAAGAGCACCGAGTGTAAACTTTGTTTTGGGTGCGAGAAATGTTTCGAAAATTTCAAAAGCTGTCAATACGGAAAAATACTTGGATGTAGATATAAACTATGATGAAAGTACTTTTGCTTTCAATGAGTTTAGAAACTCTATCTACAAAGCCTATGTTAACATCTCAATAGGCTGTGATAAGCAGTGCACGTACTGTATCGTTCCTCATACAAGAGGAGAAGAGATCTCTATCCCTCCAGAACTGATAGTTGCTGAGGCACAAAAAGCAGCACTTAGAGGAGCTAAAGAGATATTTTTACTTGGGCAAAATGTTAATAATTATGGAAGAAGATTTTCGTCAAAAAGAGATGCAAAAGTTGATTTTTCTGATCTTCTAAATATGATAAGTGAGATAAAAGAAGTTGAGCGTATAAGATTTACTTCTCCGCATCCACTGCATATGGATGACAAATTTTTGGAAACTTTTGCCAATAACCCTAAGGTTTGTAAGTCTATGCATATGCCACTTCAAAGTGGTTCTACTCATATCTTAGAGCAGATGAAACGGGGCTACACGAAAGAGTGGTTTTTGGATAGAGCTTTAAAACTTCGTCAAATGATACCAGATGTCTCTATCAGTACAGATATCATTGTTGCCTTTCCAGGTGAGAGTGATGAAGACTTTGAAGATACAATGGATGTGATAGAAAAAGTAAAGTTTGAGCAAATCTTTGCTTTCAAATACTCCCCACGTCCTCTTACAAAAGCGGCTGAATTTACAAATCAAATAGACTCTGAAATAGGCTCAGCAAGACTTGATAGATTGCAAAATAGACAAGATGAGATACTTGATACAATAGCGAGTGCAAAGCAAGATAAAGTGATGGAAGTGTACTTTGAAGAGCTTAGAAGCAGTGGTTTAGTTGCTGGACGAAGTGACAATAATGCTCTTGTACAAGTTGAAGGTTCCCAAGAACTTTTAGGAAAAACGCTCAAAGTCAAGATAACAAATCCAAGAAGACTTGCTCTTTATGGTGAAATTGTTGAATAAAAAGTTCAAAAAAAAGATACTAGAAGTTATAGCAGCACCTATACTATATGTGTTGCTTTATCTTTTGTACTTTACATGTAGAAAAAAATTTCATTTTGATAAAACAAAAGTCAATAACTCTCCATCTATCTTTGTGTTTTGGCATGGGGAACTGATAATGCTTCCCTTTGCTTATCATGGATTTAGAAAAAGAAAAAGTATAGATTCCATCATAAGTGAACACAGCGATGGAGAGATCGCCAGTAGATTTATAGAGCTACTTGGTGGAGGTGTTATAAGAGGCAGTTCTACAAGAGGTGGCGTAAAAGCACTTAAAGGCGCTTTTAAATCAATCTCGCAAGGTAGAGATGTCGGGATAACTCCAGATGGTCCAAAAGGGCCGAGACACTCGGTTTCCAATGGAGTTGTTTTGATTGCCCAAAAAAAATCTGTACCGATAGTCACGATGAACTGTCAGCCAAGTTCATGTTGGAGATTTGATAGTTGGGATAGGTTTTTTATACCTAAACCATTTTGTACTCTAAACTTTTACTTTTCTGAGCCATTTTATATAAATGATTTGGATGAGGATAAAGCAAAAGAGCTTATAAAAGAGAGGTTAATGAAACATGCTTTCTAAAGTTTACCTAATTATTTTTGTAGTTATTCTCTTTGTTGGAAGTGCTTTTTATTTTTCATCAAATTCTTCTTATAAAAACTCTTTTCAAGCAAGGGTGTACTATTTTTTGGGAAATTATGACAATGCTTTGGCGTATGCAAAAGTAGCTTATGAACTTGACTCGTACAATAAGATGGCATTTACTGTGCTTACGCAAAGTAAGATAGCAAAGTCTTATGAAAACTATATCAAAGAGGGCAATGACTATCTGAAAAAGATAGATGAGATAAGTGAAAAAAAAATCTATACTGAAGCAGATAAGATACGTATAAAAATAATGTGTGAAGTTATGATAGAAAGTTTTGGTGAGCTTAGCCCAACAGCACTCACAGATAAAAAACTTCAAGAGAACTCTTTGAAGGTTTATACCAAATTTAAGCAGTTACACGAGGAGTTGTTTTAGTAATTTGCATAAATAGAGGTGACCTTAAGCAAAAATAGTTTAATATATTACTATTTTTAAAAAAGTATAAATAAAGCAAGATAGGAAAACATGGCATTTAGTTTAAATAAGGCCTTTCAAAAGTATTTTTCTAACCTTTTTGTATCCGTTGTTCGCTATGGAGGCGAGTGGCAAATATACTCAAAAGTTATCAAAAATGGCGCTATTATAAAGAAGTTTTCCAAGGTATTTACTATTACTCAAGATGATGGTTTAGGCAAAGAGGCAGAAGAGTATCTTGAAGAATTGTACAGCCAATATAACTACATGTATATCTCTTATCTTATGGATTCTATGGGACAGGGTGCCATAAGTGGCACAAGTAATGTTGATTTTGAAAAAAACAGTGTAGATGTTAAAAATATAACACAACTAAGCATTGATAAAAGGTGGTCTTTATATGCCTCTTTTATAGATATCAACTGGACTAAAAATATCTTTAAAAATTCTGGAGTTGATTTTATCTACTCGCCTTTTATTCTTTTGTATGATTTTATCTCCACTTCAAAACTTTTACAACAACCAACTATATATATTTTAAATCATGAAGATTTTGTAGCTATTAGTGTGTTTAAAGAGACAGAATTGCTTTTTGCTTCTTACTTTAAAACTTCTACCGATGAAAAACTTGTTGCTGGTGATGAGATTGATAATTGGGAAGATGAAGATGAAGAAAAAGGGGTAAATAACCTTATCGAACTAGATAGGATAGATGATGATGTTGAGGGATTTGATACACTGGAAGACTTAGAAGATCTTGACGATTTAGATAGTTTTGATTCAGATTCTCAAGAAGAGAGTACTTTCAAAGATGTGGATGAAAAGGAAAAAACTCTAGGTCACTTTGATGATGAAAATACAGATACTGATTTAGAAATCTATGGAAGAGACCTTTTGGTATATAAGTACTTAACTTCATCAATCAAAGAGTACTATAAAAACCATATCTACAAAAGTGACTTTGTAGAGAAAATTGTTATGTATGATGGATATGAAATTAGCCCTGACTTGATAGATATGATTGAGGGTGAGTTGATGATGGATATAGAGATACATAAGATAAACATAGGTGAAAAAGTTTGTGATTTAGCTATCAAAGAGGCGAGAATATGAGATATAGTTTTATACGTCCTCAAAGAAAATCACTATTATCTATATTTACAAAAGTGTGGTTAGTATTTATATTTTGTGTTGCTTTGATTCTTGGAGGGTTTAGTCTGTTTATAGTGTATAAAACAAGTGATTATAGACAAGAAGCTGTGTTGATAGACCAAGAGCGAATGGCACTGGAGCAAGATATAGATGCGATTGACCACCAAATAGGATTTATCCTGAGACAAAAAGCTATCGCTGAAGAGATTTATGCCAATAATGTCGTTTTGAAAGATAGCATGAAAAATCTTTTTGA
>DKEY01000036.1 GCA_002469305.1 Sulfurospirillum sp. UBA6810 | reverse complement strand
TTGGTATCTTTTTTGGAGCTTATATTGCTGAAGTTTTAAGAGGAGCAATACAGTCGATAGATAAAGGTCAGTATGAAGCTGCAAAGTCACTAGGGATGAATTACTTTCAAACTATGGTGTATATCATAATGCCACAAGCATTAAAAAGAGCTCTTCCAACCTTAATAGGTGAAATGATAGCTCTTGTAAAAGATTCTTCTTTAGTGTCAGTCATATCTATCACTGATCTTACAAAAGTTGGTCGTGAAATTGTTGCAAATACCTTCTCTCCATTTGAGACGTGGCTCATCATCGCAGCAATGTATTTTGCGATAACAGCTCTTCTTTCACTTTTGGGAAATAGGTTAGAAAATAAAATGGCAAATCAAGGCGGTATGTAGGCTAAGCCTTCATACCCCTATACTAAATTTTATAATCACTTAGTAAATCTTCTAAGTTTTTTATAATCTCTTTTTCTCTTTGTTTTACATATTCAACTATTTTGTTTTCTTCTTCTAGCTGAGGAAAAATCTTTATGCAGTATCTATAAGAATCACTATACTCCACTATATTTAGGATTTCGCCTACTGTTTCAATCTTGTAGGTTTCATTGTTATCAAAAGTAAGTGTAAAATCTATATCTATCTCAGCACCAGCGAATAGTCCATTATTGTCTTCACTAACAACCCCTAGGCCATTTACTGATAAATCAAAAAGCTTTCCTTTTGTTGCACTATTTTCAGTACCATTGATGCTAACAAATGCAGAGATATCTGGATGAACTCTTACAAATTCTCTTTGACTCGCTGGCATATTAAGCAAGTATGTGAAGTTATTGAGGACAACCGTGTTGTTAAAAAAGTTATTGTAAACGATATCTGCTTTAATATGTTTATCAAAAATAGTATCTTTCATAATATATGCTGTACCATCCATTTTCATAGCTATCTCTTGAATGGCATCTGTTTTAAAAACAACATCTTCTCCATCGATATCAACTATTTTTGCACTATGACTTATAGGGACACCTTTGTATAAGTTAAAAAACTTTATACTTTTTCCTTCTCCTTTTAACTTTTTAAAAATATCTATGATATTGTTTCCTATCATAAAATTATCATCATTATCAAAATTTAGATGTACTGTTTGTGGTGCATACTTATCACAAATATGCGTTTCAAAATGCTTTACAAAATGTGTTATAGATAAAACCATCGTCTCTATATGTTTACAATTTAGTGGGGAGGTTTCTTGAATATACTTTATAAAACTATCTAAAAAATAAAACATCGTTCTTGTGATAAGAAATCCTATCATAATCCCTTCTCTTCTCATCTCCAAGAAAAGATCTTCTTCTTTACATGTAATATCTAAATCTTTATTTAAAATTTGTTTATAGACCTCTTTTGCAACTTGTTCGAGATCTTCTTTAGTTAAAATTTTTTCATATGATAAACTCAAAGTTATAAAATATTGTACAAATTTATTCTCAAATCCATCTATAAAAGGCTTCATATCCTTGAGTAATTCTTCCATTTTTAGACTATTTTTCATCTGTCCCCCTCTTTAACTTTATCTCAATATATTTTTTAAATCCAAAGTTACATCTGTGCCTTCATCTAACTTTGAAGTAATATTAATAAATATCTTTTGCTCATCACAGTACCCCTTTACTATGCTAAGTCCTATACCATAACCATCTTTTGTACTATCATGTTGATAATATCTGTCAAATATCCTAAATATTTCTGCTTCACTCATGCCAATACCACTATCTATTATACTTAACCTATTATCTTTATATTTTATAATAATATCATTATTTTCTCTATTATATTTTATAGCATTTGCTATAATATTTCCTAATGTTCTACTAAATCCATGTTTATCTGCATATAAATAAATATTTTCTTCTATATTTGATTTTATCACTACATTTGTATCTTGAATTGAAAATTTTTCTATTTCAAATTCTACTAAAGATTTTAGCTCAAACTCTTCATTAACTTCTTGCCTTACTTCTCTTTTGATATAGTAATCCAAATCCTTATAGAGTCTTTTTAAATCTTCACATGCAAGCTCTATACGAGATATTCTTTTTTTTCTTTTTTCATCTATCTCACCTTGTTTTATCATTTGTAAGTTTGCTTGTATGACACTCAAAGGAATGTTCAATTCATGAAGTGTATCTTTTAAAAGTAACTCTAAAAGATACTTGGTTTGTGCTAAAGGCTTCAAAAAGTATTTTGCCAAAAAATAACATACAAATAAAAAAGTAAAAAAAAGCATAGTATAAATTATAATTTTTAAAAAAGTATCTGAGATGTATATATGTATTAAATATGAAAGTAGTACAGAGATAAGTAGCATTAAGAACATATTTAATGCTGCATACAAAATTAATTTTCGCTCATAAATATTCAAATCTATATCCTATACCCCGTATATTTGTTATCGAATCTTTTCCAAAAATCTTTTTTAAGTTATTGACATATACTCTAATAGAACCATGATTTGGGTTTTCATTTGCATGCCAAAGTCTATCTTCTATCATCTGCAATGTAACGACTTTGCCTCTTTCTTGAACAAGTAACCAAAGCAGCTCAAAATCTTTTAAATTCAAAACAAGTTCTTTTGAATTTTCCAATAAAATTTTTCTCTGTACATCTATGCTATATACACTATCTATCTCTAAAATAGTATTTTTAAGTCCCTTGCTTCTAAGCAAAACCGCTTTAATCCTAAGCCATAACTCATCTAAATCAAAAGGTTTTTTTATATAATCATCGCCACCAGTTAAAAAACCCTCCTTGATACTTCCTTTATCTTCCAAAGAAGTTATAAATATAGCTGGTGTATTATCATCACACTGACGTAATTGATTTAAAAACTCAAATCCATTGCCATCTGGAAGTTTTACATCAAGCAGGTAAATATCAAATCTATTTTTATAGCAAAGTTCTAGTGCTTCATTTATATTTTTTGCTAAAAAAACTTTACAATCTTGTTCACTTAAAAAATCTTCTAATGTTTCTAGTAAAAGAAGATTGTCTTCTAGTACCAGAATCTTAAATGACATCTTTGATACTCCAACTAAGTGCCTCTCCTGCAAACATAGGAGTCACATCGCCATATGTATTTGGCACAACAAATGAGCTCTTTTCTAAAACTACTTCTTTGTAGATTGGTTTAAAATTATATATTTTTTGTGCATTTTCACTTACAAAAGAAGATAAGTTATCTAGTTTATTGTGTTTTTCAAAAAGTTCTACTAGCACTTGCAAAGCAATGGGTGCAGTAAACACACCAGCGGCACAACCACAACACTCTTTTTTGTGAATAGGATNNCAACACTCTTTTTTATGTGTAGGATGAGGGGCAGAATCACTACCAAACATCACTTTTGGATGCGCATTTAAGGCTACATGTAAAAGAGCATCTCTATCTTCTGGTCTTTTTGAAATCGGCTTACAAAAAAGATGTGGTTTTAGCATCCCCCCAGCCACATCATCAAGAGTAGTTAAAAGGTGATGCAAGGTGATAGTTGCATATAGATTATCATACTTATCTAGTAACTCCACACTATGTTTTGTCGTGATGTGCTCCATGATGATTTTTAACTTTGGAAAATTAGAAGCAAACTGTTCATAGATTGAGCCAAATTCTTCTTCTCTATCCATCACAAAACCATTGGTTTCACCATGAACACATAAAGGTATCTCCAGTGCACTCATAGCCTCAAAAGTTTCTCTCAGATTTTCTATATCCATACTGCTTACACCAGCTTCTGAGTTTGTTGTTATCCCCGATGGATATAATTTTATAGCACTTATATGTGGTTTTGCCTCTTTTAAAAACTCATAACTATAATCATTTTTAAAAAATAGTGTCATAAGAGGCTCAAACTTTTCATTGCAAGTAGCAGCAATAATTCTCTTTTTATACTGTTGTAAATCTTCAATATTTGTTATTGGTGGCACTAAGTTTGGCATAACAATTGCAGCAGAAAAACTTTTAGCACTTAGTGGTGCTACATTTTTAAGCATAAGCTCATCTCTTAAGTGAAGATGCATATCTAATGGTGAAACAAGTGTAAATGTCATTGAAAATCCTTAATTATACTTTTTTTATTATAGCAAAATGAACTTATCCCAAAGCTACATCTAAAATCATCATAACTGAAAATCCAACCATCGTAGCAAGAGTAACAGTATCTATATGTTTATAGTTTTTTTGTGACTCTGGAATCAGCTCTTCTACTACTACAAATATCATAGCACCAGCTGCGAAGCTAAGGGCAAATGGTAAAAACTCTTGCATATAGATAGCAAACATAGCTCCTATAACACCTGCTATTGGTTCTACAATCCCTGAAGCCTGCCCTAGTGAAAAACTCTTCTTTTTGCTCAGCCCCTCTCTTCTTAGAGGAAGGGATACAGCAGCTCCCTCAGGAAAGTTTTGCAGCCCAATGCCAATAGCCAAGGCGATTGCTCCACCGATAGTCGCTGATGGTAAATCAGCAGCTACTGCACCAAATGCAACTCCAACGGCTAAGCCTTCTGGAAAATTATGTAAGGTAATAGCTAAAACAAGAAGAGTACTTCTTTGCCAAGAAGTTTTCACACCCTCTTTTTTATCCATACTAAGACTTGGATGTAAATGTGGTAAAAATTTATCAATTATTCGCATAAATACACCCCCACTCATAAATCCAAAAGCTGCCATCAACCAAGGAATTTGTCCAAGATGTTCACTCATCTCTATGCTTGGGGCAAGCAATGACCAAAAACTAGCAGCTATCATAACACCTGCTGCAAAACCAAGATTGGCATCCATGAATTTGGGATTTACATCTTTTACAAAAAAAACAACTCCAGCTCCTGCTGCTGTCATAAACCAAGTAAAAAGTGTTGCAAGGAGTGCTTGAGTAGTGTGGTCTAGGGAGAGAAAAGACTCATACATGTAAACTGCCTTTTGTTTTTGACAATTATACAATAGAGTCATAAAAAGAGAGAGAAAGAGGGCTAAATGCCCTCTTTTAAAGTTATACTTTTGATTTTACAAATTCAGGGTAAGCTTCGATACCACACTCTTCCAAATCAAGTCCAACATATTCATGTTCTTCATCACTTCTAAGCCCAATAGCTCTCTTGATAACTACAAAAACAACATAAGAAACAATAAAAGTGAAAAGTCCAACAACCGCTACACCTTTTAGCTGTGTAACAAGAGAGAAATCAGCAAATAATGCCACCGCTATCGTACCCCAAATACCATTTACCAAATGTACTGAAAGTGCTCCCACAGGGTCGTCTATCTGAAACTTATCAAATACAGGAACAGCAAAAACAACCAACGCCCCACCAATAGCTCCTATAACTATAGGTTCCCAAAGTCCTGCTACATCTGCACCTGCTGTTATAGCAACCAAACCACCAAGAGCGCCATTTAAAATCATAGTTATATCTAGCTTTTTGTACTGTATATAAACGATAATCGCAGCAACAATGGCACCAGCCAATCCTGCTGTATTTGTATTTACAATGATAAGTCCGACTAAATCCGCAGCATCACGTGAAGAGATATTAAAAGCACTTCCTCCATTGAAACCAAACCAGCCAATCCAGAGTAAAAGTCCACCAAGTGTCACAAGAGGAATGTTTGAAGCAGGGATTGGACGAATTTTCCCATCTTTTGTATATTTACCATTTCTTGCACCAAGTACCAATATAGCAGCTAGTAGTGCCCAGCCACCAACAGAGTGGATAACTGTCGAGCCTGCTAAGTCATGCATGTCGCTTAAAAAACCTCCACCCCAAATCCAATTTCCCACCACTGGGTATATAACTCCACTCATGATAACTGCAAATGTCATAAAAGGAACAATTCTAATCCTTTCACTTACACCACCACTCATGATAGAGACTGTTTTACTCACAAATGCCATTTGAAAGAAGAAAAAAGCGTAAGCACTATATCCCTCTACACTCACACCTTGCAAGAAAAAGCCACTTCCTCCAAACATAAAGTTGTAGCCCCAAATGAAAAATACAAATGAACAAACAGCATACAGCATAACATTGCCTGTTAAAACTGCTGTAACGTTTTTTGTCCTCACAAGACCAGCTTCAAGCATCGCAAAGCCTGGTGCCATCAGTATAATTAAAACTGCTGAAAAAATTAAAAAGAAAGAGTCAATTACATATTGTAGCTCTTGTGTACCCATAGTAATCCTTTTAAATAATGATGACTAATTGTACTTAAAAGCGGAGCAAGATTAGTGTTTAAAAATTAATCACTAATCTAAAATTTGCATAAATTTGCGAGAGGGTATATATACTGCCCTCTCTTATACTGCGTCTTCGTTTTCTTCTGAAGTTCTTATCCTAACTACTCTCTCAACATGCGACACAAAAATCTTGCCATCGCCGATTTTACCAGTTTTTGCCGCACCTATAATAGCGTTGATTGCATTGTCCACATCTTCATCTTTCACGATAATGTCTATTTTTATTTTTGGAAGAAAATCAACAACATATTCAGCTCCTCTATAAAGCTCCGAATGTCCCTGTTGTCGTCCATAACCTTTTACTTCGCTCACTGTCATACCTGTGATATCGATAGACGTTAGAGCATCCTTTACATCTTCTAATTTAAATGGTTTGATAATTGCTTCGATTTTTTTCATATCTACTCTCCAACTTTTTCTTTTATTGTATCTGCTTTTATCTAATAAATCTATTTTATAATGATTAAAAAAAGTGCAATTACTTTACATATGCCTTTAAAATCACTATATCCTCAAGTGGTTTATCACTCCCTGAAGTTTTTGTATTTTCTATACTCCTTACAACATCAAAACCCTCAGCTACTTCACCAAATATAGTATGTCGTCCATTGAGCCAGTATGTAGGTCTTGTTGTTATAAAAAACTGACTTCCATTTGTATTACGTCCTCTGTTTGCCATAGCTAAGATACCAGCTCTATCAAAAACTACCCCTGGCTTAAACTCATCTTCAAAAGGCTCTCCCCAAATAGACTCACCACCTCTTCCTGTTCCTGTTGGATCACCACTTTGTATCATAAATCCTTTGATAACTCTGTGGAAGATAACTCCATCATAATACCCTTTATGAACTAATGCAACAAAGTTTTCAACTGTTTTTGGAGCAATATCAGAGAAAAGAGTCAAGGTTATATCTCCTTTATTTGTCTCAAAAACAACTTTTTTATCTCCACCAAAGAGAGACACACTCAAGCACAAAAGTAAAATTAGTATAATTTTCTTCATTTTTCTTTATCTTCTTTTATAAATTTAGTATTTTGAAATCTGTACACTTTGTTTTTTATCTTATCTAACACGCCAGCTTCTATCAACTGTTTAAACATATTGACTACGGTTGGCTTACTGACACCTATATCTTCCATGATATCTTGATATGAACCATTAAATACATGCTCACTATCTAAATGGTCAATGATATATTTTAATATCTCTATCTTTTTACCACCTACCAAAACAGAGAGGGCATCAACCATATAAGAACACCCCTGCAACTCTTCTTTTTGAACTTTTGGTAAGACAACTGTATAGATTGTATTGATTAAGTCTTTTATGTTTATAGGTTTTGTTATAAAACCATCCACTTTCAACCTAATCGCTTCAAGCAAATAGTCTGTTTCTGTAAAGGCTGTTGTGATGATAGTTGAAATATTTTTTTCATGCTCGTATTTGAGCTTTTTTAACATATCTATTCCATTGAGGTTTGGCATCATAATATCTGTGATGATAACATCCACATCTAAATCAAGAGCCATTCTCAAACCTTCTTCACCATCATTTGCTACATAGACTTTTTTCACAAAGTCATCAAGTATCATTTTTGTTTGGTTTTGGACTGCTTTTTCATCTTCAACATACAAGACTACACAGTCTTTGAGACAATTTAAATCCATCTCATACTTCCTTCTGGTTTTTATTTATTAACATTTTTATACTTATACATGCACATTTCTCATATAAAGTATCATCATTTTCAAACTTATACGCACAGTTTTTTGCCGAGATTGAACCTTGCATCTGTTTTTCTATAATCTCTTTTGACATATACAAACCGATACCAGTTCCACTGCTTTGGTGCTTCGTTGTAAAATATGGATCGAACATTCTATCAAGAATCTCCTCACTAATTCCACCGCCATTGTCAATAACTTCGATTTTTCCAAAATTTTCATCTTCTGCATCAACGCTCACGATGATATTTATATACTTGTGTTCATTTTTCTTTTCACTTAGGATATCTTTAGCATTTGAAAACAGATTCATCAAGACTTGTGAAAACTCATTTGGATAACCTTTTACATCAAACTCTTCTTTACATGTAAGTATCATTTTGATACCTACTTTTTCATAGTAGTTTTCAACAAGCTCCATCGCTTCTTTGATTGCTTGCTTGATGGAAAAGATTTCTTCTATCTTATTTGGTTTGAAAAAATTCCTAAAATCATCGATAGTTCTTGACATCGCCGTTGCTAATTTTATCCCCTCATCAACTTGGGAATTGATAAATTTGTCATCTAATTTTCCTAGCATACTCTTCATCTGAAAACTCTGAATGATGAGCACGATAGCATTGAGAGGTTGTCGCCACTGATGTGCTATATTGCCGACCATCTCACCCATCGCCGCAAGTCTTGATTGCCTAAACATGATTTGGTCTTTTTGACGGCTCTGTTCCACTTCATATAAAACTTTTCGCTCCAAATCAGCATTTAGCTCTTGCAACTCTTTTGTTTTTTCATCTACCATATTGGCTAATTGCCCGTGTAAAAGTCTGATATTTTGCAAGATAACCGTAGCTAAAAGTGCTGCAACAGCGATAGTTCCGATAGTTGCTGCAACAATCCACTCAAAAGTACTCTCATATACAGCCTCTGTTTTATCTTTTCCTGAATTTGCTGCTTCAAGATTTAAGTTGATAAGTTGTGTCAGATGAATGTTCACAGAGTTTGTACTTGGGTATAAATCCTCTTGTAAAAGGTTATAAGCATCGGCGGTGTGTGCTCTATCAAAAAGGTTGAACATATCAAGCAAAATTGCATCTATTTTTTTGATTTTAGCTTCTATATTTTTTATCAAATCTTTTTCCAAAGTATCTTGTTGGCTTAAATCTTTTGCTTCAACCAATCCCCATGATTTTACAAGCTTAACTATCCAATCGCTCTCATCAATCTCCAAACTACTTTTGTACTCAACCCAATCTCTTCGTATAAGTTCTTGTGCTAAGAGGATAACACCAGCTCCATCTTTTGTAGAAATCATACTGTTTTCTATATCTCTTAGCGTATCGAGGATATTGATAGTATAGATGTCTTTGATTTTTTCTAGTCTGATAACAGGTACCATTCGTTTTGTATATAAGATATCAAAGTTATTTTTGATTCTATTGAGACTCATATGTGCAAAACTACCGATAAAAAGCATCCCTACAACCATAATCAAAAAGAGTAAACTTGTTTTTTTTGCGATGGTCATATCATCAATGTTGCCAAAAAAATCTTTTATGGGACTGCTAATTCTTTTCATATACTGTCCTAAATGTACCCTCTTTAAACTCAGAGAGATAGACATTGTTTAAACATCCACAGATTTTATCATACTCATTTTTTTTCTTTGTTCTCTCCATCTCTTCATATAAAAGTTTCATCTGTTTTATATAGTCTTCTTTCGTAAAATCCTTACCTACTCTTTTAAAAAGCTCTACCGTCATCCTAGCAGCAAAGTAACCCTCTAGCGAAACGTAACTATACTCTTGTTTTGGGTTAAACCTGTTCATAAGATTTCTGTAAAGCTTTACCTGTTCTGTTTTTGAATCCCAAGGCGAAGCTACTACTTGCGAAAAGATTACATTTTCGCCTTGATAATTCAGTGCTTTCACTAGCATTTGTGAGCCCAAAAAAGATATCGTTCCATAAGTAAAATCTTTACTACGATTATCTAGTCTTGCTCTTTTTATAAACTCAGCTGCCGGTTTTGTCGCACTTATGAGTAAAACTACTTCTGGATTTTTTGATTTGATTTCATAGAGGGCATGTCCTACTGAGAGGGTATTTCGTTTGTAGCTTCCCTCTGCAACCAAGTTCATGTCTCTTTTTTTGAGTATCTCTTTTACCGCTCCAAGTCCAGAGCGTCCATAACTATCATTTTGATAAAAAACTGCAAATTTTGTTTTTTTCTGGACATCTATAAAATACTCTAAAAGTCGGTGTATCTCTTTATCATAGCTTGTTCTTGCATTGAGGATAAGCTCATTTCTCGGAGTTTCTCTTAGAAAGTCTGCTCCTGAGAGTGGCGCTAAATAGGGGATTCTTTGTTCTGTTGCTATGGGAAGGATAACTTTGCTTATAGGTGTTCCTATAACACCAAAAAGAGCAAAGACTCTGTACTTGTTTACCAAATCTTCTACGTTTTCTATGGCAATTCTTGGTTCATATTTATCATCTTTATTTATGACTCTGATATTTCTTCCATAAACGCCACCTTGTTCATTTATATACTTAAAATATAAATTTGCACCAAGTAAAAACTCC
Organism: Sulfurospirillum sp. UBA6810; assembly: GCA_002469305.1. Lineage (GTDB taxonomy): Bacteria > Campylobacterota > Campylobacteria > Campylobacterales > Sulfurospirillaceae > UBA6810. The sequence continues at coordinate 20,662 of DKEY01000036.1, read as the reverse complement.
TCACCCAAAGACTGAAGGTTTCCACTAAAAGGTCCGCTCATACCAAGTCTAATCTCTTTTTCATCATAACTAGATTCTAAATTGACAAATGGTAAAATACTGATGATAATAGTAAATAAAACAATTAATACTTTATACATAAGTGATATAATATCAAAAATTAGTATAAAAATAGTTGATTAGTAAAATAAAATTAACTAATTAGCGCTATAAGTGAAGTGATTGAATGATTTGTAAAATATGTAACCAAAACGTTGAAGAATTTAATGATGAGCTTTTACAAAAAAGCTACTACCACTGCAAGACTTGTGAACTCATCTTTGTCAATGATGCCTTTTTAGTCTCTACACAAAGAGAAAAATCCCAATACGACAACCACAACAACTCTTTAGAAGATAGTGGCTATGTAGCTATGTTTGAAAACTTTTTGGATTTTTTTTGGGAAGATATAAAAGATAGTACAAAAACTGCGCTGGACTTTGGTTCTGGCCCTGGTCCTGTTTTAGATACTCTCATAAAAAGACGCAATGTCACTTGTGATATATATGATAAATTTTACCAACAAGAAAAAGTCTATGAAAATAAAACCTATGACCTCATCAGTGCAACAGAAGTTTTTGAACACTTGCAAAATCCAAAAGAAGTTTTAAACTTTTTTAAACAACACTTACATGTAGGCTCACATGTAGCCTTGATGACTCTTTTTCACACAAATACCCAAAACGATTTTTTAAAGTGGTGGTATAGAAGAGACCCCACTCATATAACTTTCTTTACTCCAAAAACTCTGGAGGTTTTAGCCAATGAGTGTGGACTTGAACTTATCAAACATGATGGCAAAAGAGTTGCTCTTTTGCGTTACATGTAAGCTTACATCAAAGAGTCTATATACGCTGCAAGAGTTTTAATCTGTGCATCACTCAGTTTTGAAGCTTGTGCCTTCATAGTTGCTTTGAGTGCACCACCATATGTGCCCTCTTTATAGCCCCTCAGTGCATCTTCTATCCTCTGTGCATCCCATTTGGCTATCACTTTGGATTTACCTAGTGCTTTTTTCTCGCCAAACTGTCCATGACAACTGTTACATTTGTTAAATAAAGTAGCCCCATCACTTGCAAACAGACTTGTAGTAAACAAAGTTACTACTATCAAAATCATCTTTTTCATCTTAAGCTCCTTTTTTCTCTTTTTTACATCATACTTTTTAAAAGTGGGTTTATCGTGAAATTCATTTTAGTTTTCCAAAAATTTTGTATCTATCCCAATACGCATCTATCGCTTTTTGTAAATCACTATCACTCAAAACTGTTTTCTCTTTAATACCAAATCTGTTTAAGAGCCCCTCTTGCAGTATCGTTTTCTCTTTTGTCGGATTTTTCAGATAGGAAAAAAGAGCATTTTTCAAAGCCTCTTCTGAGCTGTATTTTAACAGATACCTATAAAAAAACTTATCTATCTTTACAGGCATCTTTGCATGGCACTCCACACAATTTGACTCATAAACTCCTGCAAACAATCCTACATGTAAGAAAACCAACATACACAAAATCTTTACCATTTGACTACTACCTTTGTCCACTCATGTTCCTTAGAGTCTATACTCACTTTTAAACTATACTCTTTTGCTATCATCCCTACGATGCTAAGCCCTATACCAAAGCCTCCTACACTGTTATCGGCTCTTGTATATCTTTTAAAAATCTCACCTAGCATCTCTTTTGAAACCCCACGCCCACTATCTTCTACCAAGATACTCTCTTTCTCCAAGGTTATCGTAACCTTCCCTCTAATCTTGTTGTATTTTATAGCATTTGAGAGTAGATTATCTATAAGTTTTGCTATCTTTTTTCTATCTATGTAAAGATGAGATTTTGCCTGAACATTCAAAGCCAACTCCACTTTTCTCGAATCAGCAAAAAGGCTAAAGTACTCTACTCTCTCTTTGAGTAACTCTTCCAAATCTACATCTTCATCTTTGGAAACTATCTTGTGAGAAAGCATCAGATATGTTAAATCTTGATAAAGATTGGAAACGGTACGTGCTCCTATATCTATACGCTTTATCTTCTTTTGAAGTTTTTCATCTAAACTCTCTATATCTATCATTTCGATATTTGATAAAATCGCACTTACAGGAGTGTTAAGCTCGTGCGTAGTATCTTTGATAAATCTATCAAGTAACTTTATGGCATCACGCATAGGTTTTAAAAATAGCTTCATCAAAAAGTATCCAAACACCATCATAAAGACAAAAAATACCCCGCCATAGATAAACAAAACATTGTAAACCTGTGTCAACCACTCCTTTTGTGCTTCAATACGCATAACTAAATATTTTGTTCCAAGATAGTAAGACTCTGGCTCTTTTATAAAATAGACCTTCCCATCTTCAAGATAAACTACTTCATGCAAGTTTACATGTAAGAACTTTGTAGTTGCAAATATCTCCTTACCTGCACTATCATAGATAGCTGATTCAAACTGAGGATGACGGGGATATTCTCTTTGATTTTCTATGTTTACATGTAAGCTTTTTAACTTTATGATTTGTTCATTTGCTAGTGTAGCAAGCTCCAGTCTTTTTTCTTGGAGCATCAAGTCTTTTTGAAAGTTGTAGTAGATAACTCCCAAAACGGCTATGAGAAGAATAGTGAAGATAAAATAGAGTGTTAAAAAAGAGACTAACGTCTTTTTTTCACTCTGAACTAAATTTGTATCCCAGCTTTTTAACACTGATTATCGCCTCTTTACCTAGAAGTTTTCTAAGATTTTTTATATATGTTCTAAGAGCGTCATCACTTGCATTTTCTTCATAACTCCACAGTTCCTTAAAGATAACATCGTGAGAGACAATCTCTCCTCGCCTTTGCATAAACAACTTTAAAAGCATCGCCTCTTTGTTTTGTAGTCTTTGAATTTTCCCATCTATGATAAGTTCATTGGAAGTCACATCATACTGAGTATTTGGCATGATAGTGATGATATCTTTGTTCTCGTGAAAAAATCCCCTTTTCAAAAGTGTTTCTATACGCAAAAGAAGTTCTTTGAGTGCAAATGGTTTTCTTATATAATCATCACAACCACTCTCATAACCCAAACTCAAATCCTCTACTGAGTTAAGTGAAGTCAAAAAGATAGCTGGTGTTTTGTCATCATTTTGGCGTAAAGACTTTAGGAGTTCAAACCCACTCATCCCAGGAACATTGACATCAAGTAAAAAAAGTTCATACTTATTTTCATAAGCTTTATCCATCGCTTCATCGCCATCATATAGGGCATCTACGATGTAACCTTGCTCTTCTAAAAACTCACAGATGGTATCGCTTAGATTGATGTCATCTTCCAAAAGAAGCAGTTTTGCATTTTTCATTTTTTGATTTTTTTTAAATTTTCTTCATAGATTTTTTTCTCTTTTTCACTCATCTGCGGTACTCTGTCTTTAAGCTCTTGCTGTAAAACTTTTTGATTTTGAGGCGAAACGTAGCCCATCATGGCAAGTAACTCTTCAGTGCTCATTTCAGAATAGTCTGTCTTTGCAAACAAAGTGACTGCTAACATGAGTAAAATCACAAACATTTTTTTCATAATTACCTACTTATTTTTTAAAATTTTATCACAAAAACGTGTTTTCATCGTGAGTATTTTTTATCGTCTATGGAACTGAGTAACATTGCTATCTGGCTTGTACTTGGGTGTGATTCGAGTGCAATTTTGATAGTCATACTCAAAGGAACAGCTAAAAACATCCCAAGATATCCAAATACCCAACCCCAAAAAATCAAAGATAAAAACACAACTAACACAGAAAGCCCTAACCCTTTTCCCATAAATCTTGGTTCTATGATATTTCCTATGGCTATATTTACAAGTAAATACAAGCCAATAACATAGTAAACACTACTGCCATCGAGTCCAACTAAAGCTACGATTATGGCTGGGATTGCAGCGATAACTGAGCCGATGCTTGGGATATAATTGAGCAAAAATGCGATAAGTCCAAGCATCAAAGCAAAATCAAGCCCTATGAGTTTGAGTCCTAAAGCTATGAGCAAACCTGTTGTTAAACTTGTTAGTGTTTTGATGATGAGGTATTTGTTTAGCTTTTGGCTAAAGAGTTCAAAAGGATTTTCTTTGTCTGAGTCTTTTTTGAGTAAAAGATATATCTTTGTTTTCAAACTTGAAGTTTCAAAAAGGATAAAAGTCACTGTCAAAAATATCAAAAATGATTTTGAGAGGATAACACTAAAAGATTTTAAAAAAGCCCCTGCAAAATTGAGCACACCAGTTGGATCAAAAAACTTTTCCAAATCCTCTTTTTGTAGAAAATCTATCCCAAAATTACTAAAAAAATCTCTTACATGTAAAACAAAAACAGTAAGTTTTTCTTTGTAGCCAGAGATACTAGATAAAAAGCTATCTAACGAACTACTTAGGATAATCCCAAAGCCACTTAGTACTAACAAAACGATAAGCAGCACAATCAAAAAAGCAATTATCTTTGGAAAACCTTTTTGCTGTAAAAAAAACATACCAGGTGCGCTGATAGTTGCTATAAAAATAGCAAGGAGTAAGGGAACTATCACACTGCTAGCTGACTTAAATCCTGCAACGATGATAACAAATGCTGCTAAACTCATCCAAAGTTTAAAGATATCAAGACCTGTTTTTTCACTCATTTAACACTCTCTACCCAAGTACTCAATGCCACAACAAGTCTGTTTGTAGCACTTTCAAAAGCTTTTACAACTTCTTGCGTTGTGTCTGATTTTATATCTATTTTCTCTGTTAGCGAAGTTGAACCAAGTACACTTCCATCATCTCTTTGTATAAGTCTAAAACTTAGTTTCACTATCACATAAGAGCCCTCATCGTTAAAAACTTGCTCAAAATTTCGAAGCTCACTCTCCAAAATCAAATCACTATTTGCCATAGAAAGACTTGGGATTGTAGCTTTAAAAATTTTCTTTGCCTCAAAGTACTCTACTATCATCTGTTGCAATCTTGTAGAGGGGATTTCACTCCATCTACTGTACTTATAAGGCAAAAGTGCTCCCTCTTTTTTATAAAGAATTGAGCGTGTCATCACAGCACTATCTCCCTCTATCTTTTGCACTTTTAAAACTCTTCCATCACTTTGAGTCTGCGCCTTTACATGTAAGATATTTTCTAGCCTATAACTCTTTGGTCTTAACTCCACCTCTTTTACACTACATCCTGCAAAAAAGAGCACTACGAGAACTAAAAGTAATTTTTTCATTTTCTCTCCTCACTTGGGGCTGGGGATATATTTGTTTGTTTATATATGATGTCACTTGGGCTATCAGAAAACTTGCCTAAACTCTGTCTTGCTTCAAGCATCAGCATTCTAAACTCTTCCATCGCACTTTGCAAAGGCAGTAGATTTTCTTTTAATAATATATCTACATCAAAAGTACCTTTTTGAATTCTTTCATTCAAGGCATTCATAGCTTTTGATACACTATAACCAGCATTGCGCATACTATTCATCGTCTCGATACCAGTATCATTGACCGCACTTGATACATTTTTTGACATCACTGCTACCTCATTTGCAGCCTTTACCACAGACTCTTCCAAGATGAGTGCTTTTTCTAAAACCCTCTTGATATCTTCTGAATTACTTGCAAAAGCATCTAAGGTTTTATTGAGTTTTTCTGTTGTGAGTGCAAGATTTTGGAGTATAGTGTGCATATTGTGGATATTTGCATCACTCATCACTCTGCCTGTTCTATTGAGTACATTTTCTGTTTTTTTGCCCAGCATATCAAGAGTTGTGTCAAGTTGTGCAAACATCGATGGCTCAGAGTATATTGTGCCATATGTTTCTTTATCACTCCCCGTTTTTAGTATATTTGCTTCATTTGAACCACCATCAAGCTCTATAAAATTTAACCCTGTAATTCCCTGTGGTTTTAGCATCGCATAGGTATCTTCTTTGATAGGAGTTCCCTCTGTAACACGAATCAAAACGATAACTTCTTCTGAGTTTTTAGGATTTATAGAGATATCTCGCACTTCCCCAACACTCACGCCTCTTAGCTTGACAGGTGCTTTTTCATTGAGTCCAGAAACACTCTCTTTTGTTATAACATTGTAAAAACTAAATGCCTCATTTTGCGAATACTTTCCAAGCCAAAGTACAAAGAATATACCCAAGCCAAAAAGTAAAAATACAAATATACCTATCAAAATATAACTTACTCGATTTTCCATTAAAGCCTCACTTTAAAAACTCTCTTAGATTTTCGTCACTACTCTGTTTTAACTCACTGATATCACCCTCAAACAGTACTTTTTTATCTCCAAGTATGATAAATCTATCTAAAACATTTGCGATAGTATCTTTATCATGTGTCACCATAACTACTGTAATCCCAAGCGTTTCTCTCAGTGCTAGTATCAGTTCATCAAAAGCTCTTGCACTTTTAGGATCAAGTCCACTTGTAGGCTCATCCAAAAAAAGTATCTTAGGATCAAGTGCCAACGCTCTTGCAAGCCCTACTCTTTTTTTCATACCACCACTTAACTCACTTGGGAAGAGATAAGCACTATCTACTGATAATCCTACCATACTTAGCTTCATAAAAGCTGCTTTTTTGATCGCTAATTTTGAGAGATTTGTGTACTCTTTTAAGCCAAAAGATATATTTTCTATCACATTTAAAGAGCTAAAAAGTGCACCAAACTGAAAAAGAACTCCCCACTTTGTACGAAGAGCCATCTTACTTTCATCATCTAAACTTTTCAAATCTTTCCCCAAAACAGACATTTTCCCATCTTGGTAGTTTTGTAAAAGTATCATCTCTCTCAAAAGGGTACTTTTTCCACTGCCACTACCACCTAAAAGCCCAAAGATCTCACCCTCTTTTATACTCAAACTCACCTTGTTGTGCACTACTTTTTGCCCAAAGCGTGTGATGATGTCTTTTGCTTCTATGATGTTTTTCATAAACCCATCTCTGTTAAAAATACAGATATCAAAGCATCCATAGCGATAACCCAAAAGATAGCATTTACAACGCTTATCGTAGTGTATTTTCCAACACTTTGAGTACTCGAGCTTATCTGAAATCCTCTAAAACAGCCTACCACAGAAATAATCCAACCAAAGATAGGCGCTTTTACAAATCCTATGACAAAATGCTTTATCTCCACGCTCTCTTGCATTCTTATCAAAAACTCTTCAAAACTTATACCAAGTTGTGCAGCAGCTACTACCATACCACCAAAGATAGCAACGCCATCAGCAAAAAAGACTAACAAAGGCAGAGAAATCATCAGTCCAAGAACTCTGGGAATTATCAAAAATTGCCACGGTGAAAAACCCATAGTTTCCATCGCATCTATCTCTTCTGTTATCTTCATCGCACCGATTTGTGCAGTATAAGCTGATGCGCTCCTACCAGCGATAACGATGGCAGTAAGCAGGGGTGCCAACTCTCTTGCGACAGAGATAGCCACCATCTCTACTATAAATATATTTGCTCCAAATTTTTCAAGCTGTACAGCTCCTTGAAATGCTATCACGACACCTATAAGAAAAGAGGTTAAAAAGATGATAGGAAGTGCGCCTACGCCACTTGTTTGTATATGAAACAATAAAGCCTTCAATCTAAATCTTGCAGGTTTTAAAAAAACTTCACCCACAGCGTCGCTCAAACCTCCCACAAATGAAAAAAAGTGTATCAGAGTATTTTTAGAGTCATTTGTTAAAACACCTACATCATAAAGAAGTGTGTTGAGATAGCTATTTTTGAGAGGCTTTTTAAATTCACTGGTGTAGTTTTTTTTGCATACTTCAAAGAGTTTAGAAAAGTGTTCAGTCATATTTTGAGTTTGAATGAGGCAGTTTTGAGCTTGTAAAGTTTCCATAAAAGATAAGATACAGATAATCCCATGTGTATCAAAATCCTCTATTTGGGAGAAATCAAGCTTTACTTTTGCATTTTTTTGTAAGGATTTATTTAAAAGAGTAGAGATGTACTGAGCATTTTCTAATGTCCATGCACCCTTACATGTAAAGATAAATTCGTTCTGATTTTCTTGTATTTCTATAAAAGACATACGCTTCATAACAAACCTGTTTTTTATTGATTATAGCACACAATGTGGAAAATAAAAGTGAAAATAGTAAGTAAAGGTCTTTTTTGATGAGAGATTTGTAGCACTGCGAAGACCTTTACTGCCAAGACAAATTGAGCAGTACTAATGTCTGGAATTATACAAAGTAAAGTATTTAAACTACCTTTATAAAAAATATTATGTAAAAAATGCATATTAAAATATGGAAAAATGAAGAAAAAAAAAGGGAGGAGAGGCGCTTGGCTTGACCTCTTCTCCCTACGTTTTTTTAAGTTGTGTATGAAATTGCTTACTGAAATTATACGAGGTCAAGGTAAACGATTGGTTAACTTAGTTTACACAAAGGACAGTAGCCTTGAACCACTACATTTTCTATGCTGTAATCTTGTAAAGTTATGTAAATACCGCTTTTTATACACTCTACTTTGTTACATTTTGTACATACAAAATGAGCATGTGGCTTTTGTTTTATCTCAAAGTATCTTTTTTTGTCATGTGATTCTATAGAATTGATGATTTTTTCTTCTTCAAATTTCGTAACGTTTCTATAAAATGTAGCTTTATCCATCGTTATGTCTTTTTTTACATCTTCATAACTGAGTGGTTTTGATGCACAAAGTAGTATCTCTAACAACTCTTTTCTAGCAGTTGTCAGTTTTATATCTTTTCCTTCGATGAGATTGGTTACTTTCAAAATCTACTCCAAAATTTATGCGACTAAGTTGCATTAAAGATTTGTTAGTATATCATTTTAAAAATTATATGCGACTTAGTCGCACAAAGGATTATCCATGAAAAGGTACTTTTTATCAGTTTTTTTCTTTTTTTCTTCATTTTTATATGCAAATGTAAATGCTATCGTAAGTATATTGCCAGAGAAAATATTTTTACAAGAAATCGGAGGAGATTTAGTACATATCTCTTTGATGGTAAACCCGGGGGACTCTCCTCACTCATATGAGCCAAAGCCTTCTCAAATGAGAGAGATTGAAAATGCACAAGTTTACTTTTCTATCGGTGTAGAGTTTGAGGAAGTATGGCTTGAAAAATTTCAAAACCAAAACAAATCTCTTTTGTTTGTAGATGTATCAAAGAATATACAAAAAATTGAGATTGCACATCATAGCCATACTCATGAAAAACATCACGATACAAACCAAGAAGATGAGTCGCATGACCCACATGTTTGGACAAGTCCAAAAAATATAAAAATAATCGCTCATGAGATGTTGCAAACACTTATAAAACTTGATAGTAAAAATCAAGCAATCTATGAAAAAAACTATCAAGCATTTATACAAAAAATAGATACACTTGACTTACATGTAAGAGATATCCTCAAAGATGTACCAAAAGAGACAAAGTTTATGGTTTTTCACCCATCATGGGGATACTTTGCAAAAGAGTACAATCTCATGCAGTTTCCTATCGAAGTCGAGGGGAAGGAACCAAAACCAAAAGAGTTGATGTATATCCTCAAAGAAGCAAAAGAGGAAAATGTCAAAGCTATCTTTACGCAGCCCGAATTTTCAGATAAAAGTGCTAAAATAATCGCTAATGAATTAAAAATAAAAGTTATAAAAGTAAGCCCACTCTCTATACAGTGGGAAGAAAACTTGGTCAACATAGCAAAGGCCATAGCCAATAGATAGGAAAAAATGAGCATCATAGAAATCAAAAATGTAAATTTTTCATATGAACGTGATTTAATTTTAGAAGATATAAATCTATCTGTCGAAGAAAAAGATTTTTTAGCCATCATCGGACCAAACGGTGGTGGCAAAAGCACTCTTTTAAAGCTTATCCTTGGGATGATAAAACCAAACAAGGGTGATATCTCTCTCTTTGGTAAAAAGATATCACAAAGCCTCTCACATATAGGCTATGTTCCACAAAATACCAATGTAAATACAAACTTTCCTATCAAAGTTATAGAAGTAGTTATGATGGGACATGTTGGGGATAAACCACCACTCATAGGCTATAAAAAAGAGGAAATCGCTTGTGCGATGCATGCACTTGGTCGTGTGGCTATGGAAAAATTTGCCAATACAAAGATAGGTGATCTCTCAGGAGGACAAAGACAAAGAGTGATGATAGCAAGAGCACTCTGCGCACACCCAAAAATCCTCTTACTTGATGAGCCTACTTCAAACATAGACGTAAAAGGGCAAAAGCAGATTTATGAGCTTTTACGAGAATTGAACAAGTCCATAACTGTTGTTGTAGTGAGTCATGACATCTCTATCATCATAGAGTATGCAAAAAAAGTTGCCCATGTAAACAAAACCCTCTCGTTTCATAACATGCCTCAAAACAAAGAGAGAAAGTTTTTTACAAAAGAAGAACACTTTTGTGAAGTAGAATTACTGCAGATGCTGGGGAAAACATGCTAGAAATACTCTCTTATGAATTTATGCAAAATGCTCTGATATCTGGTGTTCTTGTCAGTATCGCTGCTGGGATTATCGGCTCACTTATCGTGGTAAATCGCATGGTATTTTTAGCAGGAGGTATCGCTCACACTTCATACGGCGGTATCGGACTTGCTGTTTACTTTGGTTTGCCTATATTTTTTGGAGCATCTGTATTTGCGATTCTTGCAGCCTTGCTTATGGCAGCACTTACGATAAACAAAAGAGATAGGATAGATACTTTTATAGGGCTTATCTGGGCTGTTGGTATGGCTATCGGGATTATTTTTGTTGATTTGACACCAGGATACAATGTGGATTTGATGAGCTACCTTTTTGGCTCTATCTTAGCCGTGAGCAAAGAAGACATATACTACATGTACGCTTTAGTGATTGCTATCATCTTCATCGTGACATTTTGGTACAGAGATATACTAGCTGTCTCTTATGATAGTGAGTATGCAAAACTAAGAGGTATCAATGTAAACCTTTTTTATACTCTCATCCTAGTGCTTTCCGCACTTACTGTTGTCATAGCTATAAAAGTTGTAGGCCTTATCTTGGTTATAGCCCTTTTAACTATCCCAATCTATATAGCAGAGAAACTCTCAAACACTTTATACATCATGATGTTTTACTCTGCTCTTTTAGCGTCTTTTTTTACCATCGTAGGGCTTTTTGTTTCTTACACTTTTAACCTGACCTCTGGTGCTTCTATCATCATGGTTTCAGCTATATCCCTTATGCTTTTTTTAGGCATAAAAAAGTACAGAGGTTGATTTGAGAGTTTATATCCTACTCATACTATGTGTACTTTTTTGGTCTGGCAATTTTATCATCGGCAGATACGTGCATGATGATATCAACCCCATCACTTTGGCTCTCTTTCGCTGGTGTGGAGTAGTTTTACTGATGCTTCCTATCTTTATAAAAAGTTATACAAAGATACTCTCTTCTTTGAAAAAGAATTTTTTTGTACTCGTTGGATTGTCAGTCTTGGGCATTACGATTTTCAATACTATCTTATATGTCGGTCTTCAAGACACAACTGCGACCAATGCCCTTTTGATAAACTCGTCTATCCCTATACTTATCTTGGTTTTGTCATTTTTTATACTTGGTATCCCTATCAAAACTAAACAATTTATAGGCATCATCCTTTCAACTTTTGGAGTTATATATCTTATCATCAAGGGTGATTTTTCGCTCCTTTCACAGCTTGAGCTCAATCGTGGAGACTTGTGGGTTCTCCTCTCTTCTTTGACGTGGGCATCTTACTCTGTGCTTGTCAGATTTAAGCCAAAAGACTTAAACGATATAGAGTTTTTTACGACTATCGTTTATATAGGTACTCTGTTTTTAGGTGTTATCTATCTTTTTACAGATAATTCAATCGCACAAGATATACAACTTATCCCAAGGTACTATCCAATCTTTATCTATATCTCTTTGTTTACCTCTGTACTCTCTTTTTACTTTTGGCATAAAGGTATCCATGAGATAGGTGCAAATAAAACAGGGCAATTTACACACCTCATGCCTATCTTTGGCTCTGTGTTGGCGTATCTGTTTTTAGGAGAAGTTTTACATGCTTTTCATATAGTGGGTGCTACTTTTATCGCTATTGGGATATATCTCTCTTTGTTTAACAATACCCCTGCAAAAAATACAAAAGTTTAGAGTTTGTTGAGTTTTATTCTTTACATGTAAGAGTATTTTTGTAGTTCAATGCTACAAAAATACTCTCACTATCTCTTGCTTTTTTTCTTGATAGGTCGATACTCTACGATGGTCGTTTTCCCATGTCCTGGGGTTCTACGAGTTTCAAGATAGTCACTCAGTTTATCTACAAGTTCACTCATCTTACTCACTCCATAACTTCGTGGGTCAAAATCAGGATGTAACCTCTTTACCATTTGTCCAGCCACGGCAACACCTACCCAACCCTCATCATCACTATGCTTTTGCCAAGCTTGTTGTAAAACAAGTAAGACATCATCTATCTTTTCTTTGTGTTGGTTTTGAGCTGTCTCTTCTATCTCGATTTCTGTTTTGAGATTTTCTGTAAAGATAAAATCATCACAGGCATTTCTAAAAGATATTGGTGTTTTATGCTCACCAAAACCAAAAACAAATACTTCAGATTCTTTGAGTCTTGAAGCGAGTTTTGTAAAGTCACTATCGCTAGAGACTAGAGCAAAAGCATCAAATTTTTCTGTATAGAGTAAATCCATCGCATCGATAATCATCGAAGCATCTGTTGAGTTTTTTCCAGTCGTGTAAGCAAACTGCTGTATAGGTTGTACCGCGAGTTCATTCAGACTATCTTTCCATTTTTTCAGATATGGACTCGACCAATCACCATAAGCACGCTTGACGATGATATGCCCATGAGAGGAGAGTTCAGATAAAACAAGTGGAACTTTGGATAACTGTGCGTTATCTGCATCTATAAGTACAACTATCTTCTTTTGTTCTGCCAAATCTTTCATTTTTAAGCCTTTATAGTCTTTAAGCTCATTATAGCGCAAGAGCTTATCTTTTAAACTTTATAAAGTATGTATAAAGTCCTACAAAAAGAGCTATCAAGATAGCACTTACATACAGCGTCGCACTTTGATTTCCTGAGAAAAACATCCCCTCTGTATTCATCCCAAAAAATCCAACTAGTAAATTGAGTGGAAGGAAAATAGCTGAGATGATAGTGAGGATATACATCGTAGTATTCATCTTTTCATTTGAAAGCGTTGAATAAAGGCTATATATACTATCGAGTTTGATGATATTTATCCCACAAACTCGATATATCCTACTTAGATGCTCTTCTATATCTTCAAACCCTGCAAAAAGATGCTTATCTTCTTTGATAGTGTCAGTTTTGGTTATAAAGTACTGGTGGATTTTCACAGCTTGTGCCAAAATCCTCTCCATACGAACTAACTCTTTTTTATACACAACCCAGTCTTGTATAGCACTGAGATTTTCGTGTATCTTCTCTTCTAGCTCTTCCACTTTTTCTACATATGATTCTACTTTTTGCATACTTTGATCTACAAAAGTATCGATGATATTATAAAAACTTGTAAAGTCTTCTATCTTTGATGTACTCTTTTTCTCTCTATCATAAGCGTATATACCGCCATCAATAAGTATAAAAGGATATGACACAACTTCCAAGCTATCGATGTCAGATTTGAAAAGTCTATATATAAGTATCTTATAGCCATGCCCCTCAAAAAAAGCAGAAGGATGTGCGCTATTGTTTATATCTTCTAAGTGTAAAGCGTTTAAGATATTTATATCCATGTTTAACTTCCTCGATATGTATATTTGTGTACAATTAGCCATGAGAATAGCAAAAAAAATAACAAAAAGAGTTTAAAATGGGTGAAGAAGTTTTAAATGAAACGCAAGAACTTAACAAAGTCATACTAAATGAGATAAAAGAGTACAAAAACGATACTTGCCAGATACACCCTTATGACATATCCGAACAACTATTAGAACTGAGAGATTTGGATTTTGAACTCTACTCTAAGATAGTCAAGAAGATACCAAGCGAACTCTTTGCTGAAGTGCTCAGTGAGATGCCAGAGCATATCCAAGAGGAGTTGAGTGAGCTTTTAAGTATCAAAAAGATAGCAAATATCGCCTCTATGATGGATACCGATGATGCTGCTGACTTTATCCAAATCCTGAGTGAAGACAACGAAGATATAGCTCAAGAGATTTTAGAGAGTTTTGATGATGAAGATAAAGAGATCATCGAACAGCTTATAGCCTATGAGGATTATGAAGCTGGTTCTTACATGCAAACGGAACTTTTTAGTGCTACGCTTGATGAACACATAGGCACGGCTATAAAAAGACTCAAAGATTTAAAAGAGAGTGGTGAAATCGACAATATATTTCACTGTTATATCATGGATAAAGAGGGGAAATTTTTAGGCTCTGTTGGATTAGAAGAGCTTATCATCTTTGACCATGAACTTACTTTTGATCATATACCAAGTGATAAACTAAAAAATTATAGTACAAACCATAAAGAAGATGTCCAAGATGTTGTAAACATGGTTACTAACTATAACTTAACAGCCATCCCCGTCATAGACGACACAAACAAACTCATAGGGCGTATCACTTCTGATGATATCTATGACATCATCGAAGAGAGTGCAACAGAACAAATCTATAACATGGCGGGTGTTAATGACGAGGCAGAAGAACAAGAAGATCTCTATACTATCGGAAAGAGTAGAGCTTTTTGGCTAGGCATCAACCTCATCACTGCCATACTCGCTTCTGTTGTTATCGGCTTTTTTGATACAACTATCCAATCCATAGTCGCACTTGCTGTTTTGATGCCTATCGTAGCATCTATGGGAGGCAATGCCGGAACACAAACACTCACGGTAACAGTTAGACAAATGGCTCTTGGTGAGATTGAGGGAAGTGATGCCAAACGAACTATCTACAAAGAGATTATCCTCTCTTTAGTCAATGGACTCATTTTTGCATTTGTTATAGGTGTCATCTCTTATCTTTGGTTTTCTATCCCTTTACTTGGCATTGTTATCGCTCTTTCTATGATAGTCAACCTTTTAAGTGCTGGTTTTTTTGGAGCTGTTATCCCCCTAGTGTTGCAAAAAGCAGATATAGACCCAGCGATAGGAAGTACAGTTTTGTTAACCACAGTAACTGATATCGTTGGATTTTTTAGTTTTCTTGGGCTTGCTACCTTGATACTTTTATAAAGTGGCTATACTAAAGTTATGAAAACTACACTAAAATCGCACTATGACGTTATCATAGTTGGTTCGGGTCCGGCAGGTCTTGGTGCTGCTTTTAAAGTTGCTGAAAACTCAAACTTATCTGTTTTACTCATCGAAAAGAAAAAGATAAGTTCTGGTGGGCTTAGAAATGACTGCAAACAAAACTATACCTTTCCTGTTGGATTTCCTTATGAACACTGGAAAAAAGAAGAAGCTGAAGAGTTACTCAAAGAAGTAAGAGTTCACCTAAATCCAAAAATGGAAACAAGACAAAATATAGACAAGTATATAAACAGAGCTCAAAAGATAGGAGTAGAAATCCTCTCTATCGACCAAGCACATGTAGGAACTGACAAGTCAAGTGAACTCATAGGAAGCCTTATCGAGCGTTTAAAATCCTTACATGTAGAAGTTGCTTTACACACTGAAGTGAAAGAACTCTCAAACAAAACAAAAGAGCTTACCTTGGAAGATGGCAATATCCTATGCTTTAAACATCTCATCTTAGCTCCTGGCAGGGCTGATTATGATTGGTTACAAGAGCAGATGGATAGACTTGATATCGCTTATAGTGACAACATAGTAGATATAGGAGTAAGGATAGAAACAAGAGAGGCAAACTACCCCATAGTAAGGGAGTATTATGATCCAAAGATTCTCTTTCCAAACAAAGTAAGAACTTTTTGTACAAACTCAGGCTGTGCACACATAGTACGTGAAAAATACAAAGGTTACTACTCCGTAAACGGGCACTCCCTCTCAAGAGAAAATGCAAGAAATGACTTGGTCAATTTTGCGATGCTCAAAACCATACGCCTCACAGAGCCAGTCGTAAGTGGCCAGCAGTTTGGCAAGATTTTGGGAGAGATGGTTATGCAACTCAGCGGAGGCTCTGTTATCATGCAAAGAGTGGGAGACTTTAGAATGGGAATCAGAAGTAAAAAAGAGACTTTTAACTCTGATCTTTATGACTTTGAACCAACTCTTAAAAGTGCCATAGCAGGAGATTTATCTTTAAGTATGCCAGCTAAAATCTTACGTGATATATGGAAGTCTTTAAAAATGCTCGATACCATCATCCCTGGTATTTTGCACCCCTCAACTATCATCTACTATCCTGAGATAAAAACATACTCAAATAAACCTCATTTTGTAGATGATTTTTTTATGGTAAAAGATGGCTACTACATCATAGGTGATGGCGCTGGAACAAGCAGAGGTATCACGGGAGCTTGGGCTTCTGGGATTAGAGCAGTAAATGGTATCTTAAAAAAAGGTAGTTAAATTGAAAAAAACAAAAATAGTTGCTACAATCGGACCAGCTTCTGATAGCTTTGAGATGATGTGTTCTTTGATTGATGATGGCTTAGATGTCATGCGTCTTAACTTTTCTCACGGAAGTCATGCAGAACATAAAATCAGAATTGAAAATATGAAAAAAGCTTCACATGTAAAAAATAAAAACATCGCTATACTCCTTGATACAAAGGGTCCAGAGATAAGAACTATGTCTTTGATTGATTCTCAAGAAGTAGCATTAAGAGCAAATGATACCATCATACTTACCATAGATAAATCACACGTAGGCAATTATGATAAAGTAGCAGTCACTTATGAGGGATTGGTAAATGACCTTAAACAAAGAGATACTATCTTGCTTGATGATGGGCTCATCTCACTAGAAGTTTTAGACATCATCGGTGATGAGATACACTGTCTTATCAAAAATTCTGGCTTTCTTGGTGAAAACAAAGGTATAAATCTACCAAATATCCAAGTCAATCTACCAGCACTCTCAACAAAAGATATAGAAGATATCAAGTTTGGGTGTGATATGAATGTGGACTTTATAGCAGCTTCATTTGTGAGAAAAGCAAGTGATGTTCTAGCTCTAAGAGAAGAGTTGAAAAAAAACGATAAGCCAAATATCCAAATCATCTCTAAGATAGAAAATGATGAGGGTATTAGAAATTTTGAGAGTATTTTGGAAGCTAGTGATGGCATCATGGTTGCGCGTGGTGATTTAGGCGTAGAAATCCCTATCGAAGATGTACCGTTTGCACAAAAAAAGATGATAGAGATGTGTAACAAAGCAGGAAAAATTGTCATAACAGCAACGCAGATGCTTGATTCTATGATAAAAAATCCACGTCCTACTAGAGCTGAAGCTGGTGATGTTGTAAATGCCATCCTAGATGGAACAGACGCTGTAATGCTCTCGGGTGAAACTGCCAAAGGCAAGTATCCCCTAGAAGCACTCAAAACTATGGCAAAGATATGTGAAAGAACAGACTATGCCAATTTTCAAGCCTCTACACCCAAGCATCTCTCTATGAGTGAAGTTATCGCTAGTGGTACGGTTCGTACAGCTGATGATATTGGGGCAAGTGCCATAGTTATCCTCTCAGAAAGTGGCACAACAGCAAGAAATATCAAAAAACTAAAGCCCAATGCTCTTGTCTTTGCCATCACTACCAATAAAAAAACAGCTTCTCAACTCTCACTAGCAAGAGGTGTTTACTCTGTCATAGTTGATGAGATAAAAGATGTTAAAGATTTTCAGAAAAAAGCAGTTGAGATAGTGAGTAAATTTGATTTTATCTATAACAATGACATCATAGTTTTGACTTCTGGAACCAATACGGCCATAGGGATAACCAATCTGATGAAGATAGAGCAAATCCACAAATAGCCTTGTATTGAGCAAAATCAATGATTTTTTATTGCCAATATTTTAAAATTATGTAAAAAAATATTATAGGGGTATTTATGCATTGTTTTGTCAAAGACACATCCCATAAAAACCCCTATGCTAAAATTCTTCTTGTAAATAATTCTACTCTTATTCAACAACAGATTGGCTCTTTATTGAAACCTAAAAACTATCAACTTGCTATTGCTCAAAATGCACAAGAAGCTGAAAAAAAATTGATAGAAAATTCTTTTGAACTTATCATTCTTGATTTGGAACTGCCAGATAAAAATGGAGAAGATGTTCTTAGATTTATGAAAAAAAACTCCAATACTAAAGAGACACCTACCCTTATACTCACAAAATCATATGACTCAACTTTGGTATCCCGACTTATCAAACAAGGGGCAAACGAATTCTTTTTAAAGCCTTTTATCCCCGAAGAACTTTTACTAAAGATAGATTTTTGGATAGATTTTCAAAGAAAAACAAAAGCCACTATCCTTCAAAAGAAAATTTTACAAGAGTACAAAGATGCTGTGGATAGAAGTTCTATCGTCTCCAAAACAGATAAACATGGAAATATCATCTTTATAAATGAACAATTTTGCAAAATCTCTGGATATAGTGAGGGTGAATTACTAGGGAAACCTCACAGTATAGTTCGTCATCCAGATATGCCAAAAAAAGCTTTTCAGGATATGTGGACAACTATCTTAGAAGGAAACCCGTGGAGAGGTATAGTTAAAAATCAAAGAAAAGATGGAAGTGCTTATTGGGTTGATGCTGTTATAAATCCTATTATAGATTCAAATGGTGACATTATCGAGTTTATAGGTATAAGACAAGATATCACCGAAATCCAGCTCGTAAGAGAAAAATTGAAAAATGATTTAAAAATTTCTAATACAAACTTTGAAGAAGCATATCAACGTGCAGGAGAGTATGAAAAAGCTATCAATGAAAGTACAATCCTTACACGTACAGACTTAGATGGAAATATAATATTTGCAAATGAGTACTTCTATAAAACAACTGGATTTTCGCAAGAAGATGTTATAGGAGTAAATCACAATATCATCAAGCACGAAGAAACTCCAAAAGAAGTTTTTATCGAGTTGTGGGACACCATAACCTCTGGTAAAATATGGAAAGGTGTTTTTAAAAATAAAAAAAAAGACGGCTCCCCTTATTGGGTTTACTCTACTATCCTTCCTATATTTGATAAAGATAAAAATATCGTTGAGTATATGGCTATACGCAATGAAATCACAAAAGTCATCGCTTTGAATGAAGAGATAGAAGATACTCAAAAAGAACTTATATTTAGGATGGGAGAACTCGCTGAATCAAGAAGTAAAGAGACTGGTTCTCATGTAAAAAGAGTCTCAGAATATGCAAAGTTATTGGCTCTGGAGTTAGGATATGAGGAAAAAGAGGCAAACCTTATCGCTATGGCTTCTCCAATGCATGATATAGGTAAAGTTGCTATTCCTGATTTTATTTTAACAAAGCCTGGTGCTTTTAACAATGAAGAATGGGAGATGATGAAAACACACTCTCTCATCGGTTACAATGTTTTAAAAAGCTCAGAAAGACCACTATTGAGAGCTGCCTCAATCATAGCGAAAGAACACCATGAAAAATACAATGGCAAAGGATATCCTGATGGGCTTAAAGAAGAGGAAATCCATCCATATGCAAGGATAGTAGCAATAGCTGATGTTTTTGATGCCCTTAGTTTTGAGAGAATCTACAAAGCTGCTTGGAGTGACAAAGAAATCAAAGAATTTTTCGAGCTAGAAAAAGGAGAACATTTTGACCCAACTTTTACAGAATGTTTTTTAAATAATTTTGAAAAATTTATTTTCATTCGTAACAACTCCATAAAATAATTATCATTAAAACAATGTTTATCTATATATACTAAAATGTATCTATCAAAAAAAAGGATTTGTTGTGAAATATTTTTTATTTGTTTTATTGCTTATTTTACCCTTTGGACTCTTTGCTAAAACTCTTGAAGTTGGCTTACCTATACATAATTTAGTCATCAAAGACCAATTTGAAAAAGAGCTGCCAATCACGGCTGAAACTAAAAAAATCATCATCTCTTATACAAAAGCTCAGGGGGAAATCATCAAAGCATACTTAGAAAAACATCCAAACTACCTGAGTGAAAACAACGCACTATACTTCATGGATGCTACTTCTGTTCCTGGTATGATTATGAATCTTTTTATGTTACCAAAGTTTAAAAAGTACTCTTATGCCATAGGATTATTAGAAGAAGATGAAGATATAGCATATTTTCCAAAAAGAGAGAGTATGATGACTGTTATAAGCTTGGAAAATTTTGTAGTAACAGATATAGCATTTAGTGAAAAACTATTTTAGTTATAAGTCATTGATTTTTATTTGAAGTTGATGGTGCGGATGAGAAGACTCGAACTTCCACGCCGCGAGGCACCAGATCCTAAGNNCACCACATCCGCACACAACAATAAAAAATGGTACTCCCTACACGATTCGAACGTGTGACCTACGCCTTAGAAGGGCGTTGCTCTATCCAGCTGAGCTAAGGAAGCATATAAGTATAAAGGTGGTGCGCCCGACAGGAGTCGAACCTACAACCTACGGATCCGAAGTCCGTTGCTCTATCCAATTGAGCTACGAGCGCA
>DKEY01000049.1:5298-14425 GCA_002469305.1 Sulfurospirillum sp. UBA6810 | reverse complement strand
GGTGGTTCTGTATATGACATAGTGCTTGAAAAAGGATTTTTAGAAAAAGAACAATTAGACGAAATAATAAAGCCTGAAAATATGATCCAGCCTAAGAATTATGGATTATCAGAAAAAAGTAAATTTCAATCAACAGTTAAAGGAGTTTAGATGTTGTGGTTAGAAGTTATCGTAGTCCTTGCAGCCATTTATTTTGGCGCAAGACTAGGTAGTATAGGTATAGGTTATGCAGGTGGTTTGGGCGTTCTTGTCCTCACTTTAGGTATGGGATTGAAACTAGGTTCGATTCCTATTGATGTTATCTTAATCATTATGTCAGTTATCGCAGCTATTGGAGCGATGCAAGTAGCAGGTGGGTTAGATTATATGGTTAGTATTGCTGAAAAGATTTTACGTAAAAATCCAAAGCAGATTACATTTTTAGCACCTGTTGTAACTTATGTTATGACATTTTTTGCTGGAACTGGACATACAGCATTTTCAACATTGCCAGTTATTGCAGAAGTGGCAAAAGAGCAAGGTATCCGTCCTTCTCGTCCACTTAGTATAGCTGTTGTTGCTTCACAAATCGCTATTACAGCTTCTCCTATATCAGCAGCTGTTGTTTTCTTAAGTGGTGCCCTCGAAAAACAAGGCATAGGATATTTAGAACTTTTAGCTGTTTGTATTCCATCTTCTTTTCTTGCTTGTATGGTTGCAGCATTTGTTTCAAACTTTTTAGGTAAAGATTTGAAAGATGATCCTGTTTATCAAGAGAGACTTGCTAAAGGTTTAGTAAAAACAAGAGGTACGACAAAGCTTGAAGTAAAACCAGGTGCTAAACTCTCAGTAGGTATTTTTCTCTTGAGTATTTTAGCAGTTGTTACATACGCAACACTTATCAGTAATAAAGTAGGTATCATACAAAATCCTGTTGTACCTAGAAATGAAGCAATTATGCTTTTCATGTTTGTTGCTGCAACATTGATATCATTTTTCACAAAAATTGATACAGCTCAAGTTTTAAATTCTGCTACATTCAAATCAGGTATGAGTGCATGTATCTGTGTACTTGGTGTTGCTTGGCTTGGTGATACATTTGTTTCAAATCATATCACTGAAATCAAAGCATTTGCTGGAGATTTACTCAATGTATATCCTTGGTTACTAGCAGTAGTTCTTTTCTTTGCAAGTATGCTTTTATATTCACAAGCAGCAACTACAAAAGCTCTTATCCCAAGTGCATTGCTTTTAGGTGTTTCACCGCTAACAGTTGTGGCATCATTTGCAGCTGTAAGTGCACTTTTTGTTCTCCCAACTTATCCAACACTTATCGCAGCTGTTGAGATGGATGACACAGGCTCAACTCGTATAGGTAAATATGTATTTAATCATCCATTTATTATTCCTGGTGTTGTGGCTATAAGTCTTTCAGTTGCATTTGCTTTCGTTATTGGCGGTATGGTTTTATAAAAATAAAAAAGAAGGAGAGTCTCTCCTTCTCAATTCTCATAAAGGAAATCTTATGACATTAGGTAAAAAACTATTGTTAACAACTCTCTTAGGTGCTTCAGCTTTGATGGCTAAGCCACAAATCGCAATTTTAGCAACAGGTGGTACTATCGCAGGAGCTGGAGATTCAGCAATTAAGAGTGCTTACTCTGCTGGTGCAGTGACTGTTGATAAACTTTTGGCAGCCGTTCCAGCGATCAATGATATGGCAACAATCAAAGGAGAACAAATCTCTAGTATTGGTTCTCAAGAGATGACAAATGCTGTATGGCTCAAACTTGCAAAACGTGTAAATGAGCTTTTGGCAAATCCTGATTATGATGGAGTTATCATAACTCATGGTACAGATACAGTTGAAGAGACTTCTTATTTTCTTGATTTAACTGTAAAAAGTAAAAAGCCAGTTGTTTTCGTAGCTGCTATGCGTTCAAGTACCTCTATGAGTGCTGATGGTCCACTCAATCTTTACAATGCTGTGAGTGTTGCTATAAACAAAGAGACTGCTGGTAAAGGTGTTGTTGTTGTGATGAATGATGAAATTCATAGTGCTCGTGAAGTAACAAAAGTAAATACTAGCTCAGTAAATGCATTTGCTTCTCCAAATGCTGGTAAGCTAGGTACGGTGTATTATGGCAATGTTCATTACTATATGCAACCACTGAGAAAACATACACTCGATACAGAATTTGATATAACAAATGTAAAAGAATTACCTCGTGTTGATATCGTTTATGCACATCCAAATGATACAGATATTTTCGTAAATGCGGCTGTAAAAGCGGGAGCAAAAGGCATAATCCATGCAGGAATGGGCAATGGAAATCCTTTCCCTCTCACACAAGATGCACTAGGTGAAGCTGTAAAAGCAGGCGTTGTTGTTGCAAGATCAAGCCGTGTAGGAAGCGGACGTACAACTCTACACAATGAAGTAGATGATGAAAAGTATGGATTTATCGCAACAGATTCTCTTAACGCTCAAAAAGCACGTGTTTTACTCATGCTTGGTTTGACAAAAACAAGTGATAAAGCAAAACTACAAGAGATGTATTTTAACTATTAATACCTCCAAAGTGAGTGGAGATACTTTCTCCACCCACTTTACATTTTATAAAAGGAAGCGATTATGACTATGGGGTTTAAAACAAAAATATTTTTAAGCACAGGAACTTTATTGGGGCTTTGCCTTCTTTTTATCTCTATTTTTAACTACATACAAAATAAAAACAATGTCACTTTACTCAACGACAAAGAGCAAATAGTCATAGTCAATGGATTAAAACAAAAAATTGATGACTGGGTAGAATCTAAAAATCAAGTAGTCTCCGCCTTTAGCCAAGAACTAACAAGTTATGCTCCCTCCCTACATACGGATGCTATCGTCAAAAACCTGATACTAGCAAAAAAAAGTGGCGATTTTGACTTATTATTTGTTGGGTATGAAGATGGTCAAGTTATCTATCATGATAGACGTGTGAAAAAAAATTATGACCCAAGGCAGAGACCTTGGTATAAAGGTGCATTGGGTACAAATGATGTATTTATTAGTGCGCCTTATATAGGTTCAAGCAGTGGAAAACTCCTCATAACCTTTGCACAAAAATTTAGAGATAGCAATGGGCAACTCAAAGGTGTTATTGGTGCAGATATCTCTTTGGAAGCGATAAGAGAATCAGTACTTCGCATACCACTTCTTGAGGGAGGCATGAGTCTTGTTTTGGATGAATCTTCTACGATTATCATAGGGCCCGAAGATAAGATAGGAAAAAAGCTACCCCTTGAGGCATCTTCACAAACGCAAGAATTGGCAAATAAATTTATAATTAGTGATAGCGAAAAAACACAAGTAGCCTTTGTATCAGCACTACAAAATGTCCAATGGAAATCTTCTGTAGTACTAGAAGAGAGTTCTATCTATGGTGGTATTGAGCAAGAATTTAGAAAAAGTCTATTGTTACTGTTAGTTTTATTGTCAATTTTTTCAGGGACAATTTACTGGATGCTCAAACACCTCATGAAGCCTCTTGATGAGTTATATGAAATGATTTTAGATTTAACCCGTGGAGAGGGAGATTTAACACGTCGCTTAAAGGTAAAGGGTAACGATGAAATCACAAGAATTTCCTTGGAAATCAACCTTTTTATTGAAAAAATTCAAAAGATTATTCTCAAAATCAAAGACAATAGTTGTGAAAATATGGCAATATCGAGTGAACTATCAGCCACCTCAAACACTGTGAGTCAAATGACAAAAGAAGAATCTCTGCTCATAAAAGAAGCTTCTGATTTTGGGCAGAGTATAGCGGTCATTCTTGATGAAACCTCTTTGCAAACAAAAAACAATGAAACAAGACTCAATACTATGGGTAAAAGCTTGGAGCAAGTTAGAGATGGGATGGGTTTACTCAACGATACACTACAAAATACTTCTGAAAAAGAAGCACATGTAGCCGCACAGCTTCATGAGATAAATGAAAATGCACAAAAAGTCAAAGAGATACTCAATATCATCAGTGATATAGCAGATCAAACTAACTTACTAGCACTCAATGCTGCCATAGAAGCAGCACGTGCAGGGGAGCATGGTCGTGGATTTGCTGTTGTTGCAGATGAAGTAAGAAAACTTGCGGAGAGAACACAGCAAAGCCTGCTTGATATCAATGCAACTATCAATATGGTTGTCCAATCAATCGTACAAGCCAATGATGAAATGATGCTTGCTTCAAAAGATGTTCAGGCTTTATCATTACAATCAACAAAGATAAACGAATCATTACATGAAAGTGTTTCCATGATGGGAGAAAATTTGCAAGACACAAAAAATACACTCAAAGGCTATTTACAAATCACGACACAAGTCAAGCAGTTGGCTATAAATTTGGAGAAAATTGAAAACTTATCTCATGCAACAGCCAATAGTACAGTAGAAGTAGGGGCTACAAGTCAGAGTTTACTGGTTTTGTCAAACTCGCTTGAGCAAGTCTTAGCCCAATTCAAGATATAATGTAAGGAAGAGTTTAAGAGGGTGAATAGATGCGTATAATTTTTTTATTTATGATAGTATGTTGGTCGTTTTTTTCATCTTTAGCACTTGCAAGTGAAAACAAACAGATACTTCTCATCAACTCATACCACAGAGGATTTCAATGGAGTGATGATGTTATAAGCGGCATAGAAGAAGTTTTGTATAATCACAGAGATATTGATGTAAACATTTTATATATGGATTTTAAACGTATTACTTCAGATGAGTACTCCACAAAGTTAAGAGATTTATATAAGCTACAACTTAAAAATCACAAATATGACCTTATTCTCGCTGTGGATAAATTTGCCTATGAGTTTGCCCTACATAATTATCATGAACTTTTTACAGATGAACCTCTTTTTTTTACTGGTATCGAGCAATTTAATAAAGACTTAGTTGTTGAGCATGGACTTGAAAAAAAAGTTTCTGGTATTTTAGAAAAAAGAGCTATCAGCGATACTGTAAAGATGATAGATAAGTTGATGCCAAAACTAAAAACACTCTATATCATAAATGACAAAAGTGCCAATGGTGATGACTCTGAACCTTTTATACAACAAGCTATCAATGAGATAGGAAGCAAATATAAAGTTGAGTATATCAGAAAAGCAACATTGCAAGAACTTCAAGATAAATTTTCGGTTTTCAAACCCCATGAGGCTGCTTTTTTTATACGTTTTTATAACAATCAAGAGGGGCATCTTTATAAAAACAGTGAAATTGCTGCAATGATTGATGCTAGTGCCATTCCTATGTTTATAACAGATACACTTTTTATTGGCAAAGGAGCTTTGGGTGGGAAGTTGGTACCGATAAAAGAGTTAGGTAAAAAAACAGGAGAGCGAGTAGTTTCCCTTCTACAAGGTACTTTGAAAACACCACATGTAGAAGTAGCTGAGACGTTTGAGTATGTTTTTGATTATGTCAAAGTGAAACAATTTGGACTGCAGATGCAGAGGCTAGGAGATTCATTTGATTATATTAACACGCCTTTATCTTTTTTTGATAAATACCGTCAGTTTATAAACTTTGTATTTATACTCTCCCCACTTTTTATTCTTTTGATTGCAGGATTAATTCATAATTTATACTTACGTATTCAAAGTGCGAAAAAGCTGCAACAGAGAATGGAATTTGACAAAGTTCTTTTAGATGCTATTGAAAGTCCTATCGTTTGGCAAGATCAAAGTGGAAAGATTGTTGATTCAAACTCTAAGTTTTGTGCTCTCATGGATTTCCCTTGCCCAAAAACCAGAGGAAAAGTTCTTAAAGATTATATTCGAAATACAAATGCGACATCTTTGATAAAAGCTTTACGCTCTTTTATGACTCAAACTAATGAAAACAATGAAATTGTATTAAAAGATAAAGAAGAGATAGAAAAAATATATTTGGTAAAACAAGCACAATATGCTGAGGATGTCTATAAAAGTAAAGGTACAGTAACAATTTTTACTGATGTGACAAGTGAAAGAAAAGCATTAAGAGCTAAAATGAAGCATCAAGAGTTTATCATCCAACAATCAAAACTCGCAGAGATAGGAGAGATATTTTCTTCTATTGCACATCAATGGAAATCACCTTTAGTGGAGATTACAACCATAGCACAAGAACAACTTTATGCAAATGGTAGTGCGGTTGATGAACAAAATAGTCAATATGTAAATGATATCATGGTACAAGTACGTTATATGACTGATACGATTAATGACTTTCAACAATTCATCATGCCCTCAGCTCAAAAAGTTGTATTTAATATACAAGATGCGATTACAAGGATGATGTCCATAGTCCGTCACAATATGAAGTATAACTATATTGATGTCACAATCAATGTAGATAAAGATGCAAATTTGATGATATTGGGATATAAAAATGAGTTAATGCAAACACTCCTTAACATCGTCAATAATGCAAAAGATGCCATCATAAAAGCCAAAGAGAAAAAGAAGATAGATAGAGGGCGAATTGATATACGTATCTCCAATGTCGAGCATAAGATAAAAATTGAGATTGAAGACAATGGTGGTGGCATTGATATGCAGAGTATGGAGAAAGTGTTTGAGCCTTATTTTAGTACAAAAGAAGAGGGGCATGGAATTGGTCTTTATATGACTAAACTTATCATTGAAGATAAGATGGGTGGGAAAATTTATGTTTTAAATGCACGTGAAGGTGCGCAGTTTTGTATAGAATTGGAGCAATATTATGAAAATATTAGTACTTGAAGATAACGAACGATTATGTAGGTTGATTGCTAGTGCTTTAGTAAAAGAAAATTATAAAGTTGATATGTTTTTAGATGGAGAGGAAGCGTTGGAAGCACTAGCCAATGGTTACCAGTGTTTTATCCTAGATATCAATGTCCCCTCTTTAGATGGAATTTCTATTTTAGAGACCATTCGTATGTACCACGATGACGTCCCTGTGATTATCATAAGTTCTAACCATGAACTTGATAAGATTCAAACATCGTATGAAATTGGTTGTGACGATTATGTAAAAAAACCATTTTTTATGTATGAGCTTATCCAAAAAGTGAGAAAACTTTGTCGTCCACACAAAGAAGTTTTGCATTTAGGAAATGATTATGTCTTTGATTTGACTACACATAAGTTACAGTGCGGTGAAGAGGTGATAACTTTAGCCAATAAAGAGATACTTTTTTTAGAGCTACTTGCTAAAGATTTACATCGTATTATGCGTTTTGAGGAGATTGAAGAGTATGTGTGGGAAGGTAAATCAACGACGTTGATGAACATAAGAGCTTTGGTAAAAAGATTGCGAAAAAAGATACCAGAAGATGCTATCAAGATAGTAAAAGGTATGGGTTATAGACTAGATGCAACATGTTCCAAAGTATCTGTATAAACTCTTACATGTAAGAATATTTTAGGCAAAAATCAAATAAGATAAAAAAACTCCTAAAAATTCCAATATATATCAATTATTCTTAGCTTGATTGTAGTATTATTGCTCTTATTAAAACAATTGAGAGAAGAAGATGATAGACATTATTGTAAAAATAGTTGATAATATGTTAGTCCTCGCAAATGCCATGAGTTTTTACATACTCATTGGTTTGTTGATGGCTGGAGTTTTAAAACAACTTGTAAAAGATGATTTTATAAGTTCACATCTTGGTGAAAACAAGACAAGTTCTGTAATCAAAGCAACTTTGTTTGGCATCCCCATGCCTGTTTGTTCATGCAGTGTTATCCCTTTGGCAAAGTCTTTACAAAAAGAGGGTGCAAGCAAGGGTGCTGTGCAGAGTTTTCTTATCTCTACTCCTATAACAGGGGTAGATTCTATCTTGGCTACTTATAGCTTTTTTGGTTGGTTTTTTACACTTTATAGAGTTGCAACTTCTGTTGTTATAGCTATCACAACGGGTCTTATACAAAACTACTATGAAAAAGAGACAACCATTGTTCAAAAGCAAGAGACTCAGAGTTGTTGTAGTAGCGGTTGTTGTGGTTCTAAGAAAAAAGAAGAGAGTAAGTTTAGTATAAAAGAGAGTTTTCGATATGCGTATGTGACACTTTTTGAAGATATCTACAAATCTCTTTTTATAGGTCTTGTCATAGGGAGTGTTTTTACTACATTTTTGCCAAAAGAGTTGATAGGCTCTTTAGTTGAGTATAAATTTTTAACTTATATCGCTGTTTTAGTGATAGCAATGCCGCTATATGTATGTGCAACAGCTTCACTTCCCATAGCAGCAGCGTTTATGCTCAGTGGACTCAGTAGTGGGGCTGCTTTTGTGTTTTTAAGTGCAGGACCTGCTACAAACTCTGTAACTATGGGTGTTGTTGCTTCTATGTTTGGTAAGCGCTCTTTGATGATATATCTAGGGACTATTGCTTCTTTGAGCGTACTTTTTGGCTTTGTTTTAGATAATTTTTTTGGAGATATCCAGATTATAAATTTTCAAGAGACAAATGAAGATGTCAATATCTTAGATACGATAAGTACAATTATCATGTTTGGCTTGATAGCATACTATATGTTTTTCAAAAAATATTTAAAGAAAAGAGATTAAACTTTTTCATAACTCATTTTAGATAAAATAAGCACATTATACACGTATTATAACAAAAGGAAAATTTATGGCACTAAAAGTTGCGATTAATGGCTTTGGGCGTATTGGAAGATGTGTCGCTAGAATCATAAGTACTAGAGAAGATGTAGAATTGGTTTGTGTAAACGATACTGCAAGTAGAGAGATGACAGAACAATTACTAAAATACGATAGCGTACATGGTACATTTGATGGCGTTGTAAAAAGTTTAGAAGATAACTATATGCAAATAGGGACTTCAAAAGTAAAAATGTTTTCAACAAGAGACCCAAAAGAGTTAAATTTTGCAGACTATGGAGTTGATGTTGTACTAGAGTGTACTGGTGCATTTTTGACGATGGAAAAAGCTCAGGTTTTTATAGATGGTGGCGTTAAAAAAGTAGTTATGTCAGCACCTGCAAAAGATGATACTCCTACTTTTGTTATCGGCGTCAATGAAGATAAATACGCTGGTCAAGCAATCGTCTCAAACGCAAGTTGTACAACAAACTGTTTAGGACCTATCGCAAAAGTACTTGATGATGCTTTTG
>DKEY01000049.1:4445-5291 GCA_002469305.1 Sulfurospirillum sp. UBA6810 | reverse complement strand
AAAATATTTTAGATGTAAAACACTCCAAAGATCTTAGACGTGCAAGAGCAGCAGCTGTCAATATGATACCAACAACAACAGGAGCAGCTAAAGCTATCGGTTTGGTTCTTCCACAACTCAAGGGCAGATTGCACGGACAAAGCGTGAGAGTTCCAACACCAAATGTCTCTATGGTTGACTTAAATGTTTTAGTAAAAAAAGATACAACGATACAAGAGATAAATGACTTATTGCTTTCAAAAGCTAACAATGAATTAAAAGGTATTGTTTTAATAGACCAAGAGTATAGAGTATCTCAAGATTTCCAAAGTTCATCTTATAGCACAGTTGTTGCTGCTGATTTGACTCAGGTAATCGCAGGGAACATGGTAAAGGTTATGGCTTGGTATGACAATGAATGGGGTTATTCAACACGTTTGATTGACATGGCTTTACATGTAAGTAAATAGGAGTCGGATATGGTTCGCTCGGTTAAAGATATAGATATAACCAATAAGAAGGTTTTCATCAGATGTGATTTTAATGTTCCATTGGATGAATTTTTAAATATAACAGATGATAGACGTGTCAAATCAGCTATTCCTACGATAAAGTACTGCTTGGATCAGGGTTGTTCTGTAATCTTGGCAAGT
Source organism: Sulfurospirillum sp. UBA6810 (assembly GCA_002469305.1). GTDB lineage: Bacteria > Campylobacterota > Campylobacteria > Campylobacterales > Sulfurospirillaceae > UBA6810. Next base: position 4,659 of record DKEY01000049.1, on the reverse strand, counting down.
CATTTAGGACGCCCTAAGGGTGTTTATGAAGAGAAGTATTCATTGGAGCCTGTATATAAAAGGTTGATTAGACTTTTAAATTGTGATATCAAGTTTTCAGATGATGTTGTAGGTGCTGATAGCGTAAAAAAAGCTAGTGAGTTGCAAAGTGGAGAAATTTTACTTTTAGAAAATCTTCGATTTGAAAAAGGTGAAACAAAAAATGATGAAGAGT
>DKEY01000049.1:0-4380 GCA_002469305.1 Sulfurospirillum sp. UBA6810 | reverse complement strand
CTGGATTTTTACTCCAAAAAGAGGTTGAGTTTTCGCAAAATCTACTAAGACGACCAACTAGACCTTTTGTAGCAGTTGTGGGTGGATCTAAAGTAAGTGGAAAATTGCAAGCACTTAAAAACCTTTTACCAAAAGTAGATAAGATACTTATCGGTGGTGGGATGGCATTTACTTTTTTAAAATCACAAGGATTAGACATAGGAAATTCTTTGGTTGAAGATGATTTGCTTGATGATGCAAGAGATATTTTAGAAGAAGCAAAAAAAATAGGTGTCAAACTTTATCTTCCAGTAGATGTAGTTGCTGCTCAGACATGTTCGCAAGATTCAACAATCAAATTTGTGACTGTGCAAGAAATTCCAAAAGGTTGGATGGGACTTGATATAGGACCAGCAACTTCAAGAATGTTTAGAGAAGCACTCAATGATGCACAAACAATTCTTTGGAATGGACCTATGGGTGTATTTGAATTAGAAAAGTTTGCAAAAGGAAGTTTTAAAATTTCACATGCTATCAGTGAAGCTCACGCAACAACAGTAGTTGGCGGTGGTGATACAGCTGATGTTGTAGCTCGTGCGGGTGATGCTGATGAGATGACTTTTATCTCAACAGGTGGAGGAGCTAGCTTAGAGCTTATAGAGGGTAAAGAGTTACCAGGTATAAAACCACTAAGAATTGAGAATGTGTAATGATTATAGCTTCTAATTTTAAAACAAATCACACACGAGTAAGTGCAAAAGAGTTTATAGAGTTTGTTGATGGCTTTGTAAGTAATGGAAATGACAAACACCAAGTGAGGGTATATCCAAGTTTTACTGCTTTAGATAAAATAGAAACTAATAGATGTTTTAAAATTGGTGCTCAAAATTTTTATCCAACAAATAATGGCTCATATACAGGTGAAGTGGGCTTTGAGCAACTTGAAGAGTTTGGGGTTGATAGTGTCTTGATAGGACATTCAGAGAGAAGACATGTACTTCAAGAGACTCAATCTTTCATCTCAGAAAAGTTTAATTTTGCAAAAGAAAAAGGCGTAGAGATAATCTACTGCATTGGTGAGCCTCAAGAAGTTAGAGAAGCAGGGATTGAAGCTGTGATGGCTTATCTTTGGGAACAGTTTGATGGTATTGATATCTCTTATGCAAGACTTATCGTAGCGTATGAACCAGTTTGGGCGATTGGTACAGGACTAAGTGCTAGTGTAGCAGATATAGAAGAGACTCATGAGAGACTTCGAGAAAAGATAGATGCACCTATCCTTTATGGGGGAAGTGTAAAAGTTGAAAATACAGCAGAAGTGTTAAGTGTTAAAAATTGTGATGGTGTCTTGGTAGGTACTGCAAGTTGGCAAAAAGAGTCATTTTGCAACATGATAGCACTGGCGCAACAATATAAATAATCAGGAGAAAAGTAGATGATAATGAAGGGCAAAAAAGGTTTAATAGTAGGTATAGCAAACAATAAATCTATCGCATATGGCATAGCAAAAGCATGTAAGGAACAAGGTGCAGAGCTTGCATTTACATACCTCAATGAGCAACTTGAAAAACGTGTACGTCCAATCGCTGAAGAGTTTGGCAGTGAGTATGTATATGAGTTAGATGTTAATAATCCTGCACACTTGGATGAGCTTACAAAATCACTTGAAAAAGATTTTGGTAAGATTGATTTTGTTGTTCATTCAGTAGCATTTGCTCCACGTGAAGCGCTAGAAGGTACTTTTGTTGATACAACAAGAGAAGCATTTGATATAGCTATGGGAACATCAGTTTACTCTTTAGTTTCATTGACACGTGCTTGTTTACCTGTTTTAAATGATGGTGGTTCAGTCTTAACTCTTAGCTATCTTGGTGGACCAAAATATGTTCCTCATTATAATGTGATGGGTGTCGCAAAAGCAGCTCTTGAATCAAGTGTACGTTACTTAGCTGTTGATTGTGGTAAACGTCAAATCAGAGTAAATGCTATCAGTGCAGGTCCTATAAGAACACTAGCAGCAAGTGGTATTGGTGATTTTAGAATGATTTTAAACTGGAATGAAGTCAATGCTCCCCTTCGTAAAAATGTAACAACCGATGAAGTAGGTAACAGTGGTATGTATCTGCTTAGTGACCTTGCGAGTGGGGTAACGGGTGAAATTCATTATGTAGATGCTGGGTATAATATTATGGGTATGGGCATGGATGAGACAGATGATGAAGGGCATACCGTTCTTGCTTGGGATAAGCAGAAGTAGGTGTGTGGATGAGGGGTTTGCTACAAAAAATTTTGTATCTTTTCCTCATGCTCTCTTTGATTTCGCTCATCTCTTTTGGAGCGATTCATTTAGCCCCAAACTCCTTTTTTGCTAGCGGTGATTTAAATCCAAATATTACACCTGAAGCCTTAGAACAGCTCAAAAGGGTTTATGGACTTGATCAGTCGCTTGTCAGTCAGTTTTTTGCTTGGTTTGATGCTATTTTACACCTTGATTTTGGTATTTCGTTTGCCAGTGGAAAAAGCGTTCGTAGTGAGATTCTTGAGCGATTGCCCATTACCCTTTTGATGAACGGGGTGAGTATGGTTATTGTATTTGTCCTAGCGCTTTACTGGGGCATTAAATCTGCCATGCGTTTGGATTCGTGGTATGACAAAAGCATCAAACAACTCTCGCTCATCAGTTATGCCATGCCATCTTTTTATCTCTCGCTCTTGTTAGTGATTTTTTTTGCCGTAGAGTGGAAACTCTTTCCTATCTCTGGGCTTCATTCTCAGGGTATCAAGAGTGAGGGTTTAGCGTATCTATTAGACAGCGCATGGCATCTGGTACTGCCTGTTTTTGTTATGGTTTTTGGTGGACTTGGAAGTTTGATTTTGTATGTGAGAAGTTTGACACTGAATATTTTGAAGAGTGATTATATCTTTTTTGCAAAAAGTAGAGGCATTGAGGGAGGCAATCTTTTGTGGCGTTTTATCCTTCCCAATCTTTCACCTCCTCTTATAACGATGCTAGGACTCTCTTTGCCTGGATTGATTGGCGGGAGTGTCATTTTAGAATCCATTTTTGCGATTAATGGTATGGGGCTTTTGTTTTATCAAAGTGCGCTCAGTCGAGATTATCCTGTGATTATGGGTATTTTGATTATTTCCTCTTTTTTGACTTTACTTGGTAATATGCTTGCTGATATAGTATTAACAAAACTTAATCCTCATTTTAAAAGGAGAACCGTATGATGAAATCTCTCATAATACTCTTTTGTCTTCTATGTTTTTCGGGATGTGCCACATGGGGTGGTATTAAGAAAGATGCGAAAGATGGTGCAGAATGGACAAAAGAGAAGATCAATCAAGGGGCGAATTACGTGAAAGAAAAGACAGAATAAATCTAAAAAATAAGGTTACATGTAAAGCGTAAAAGCTTTACATGTAAGAAGTATTAGAGTCCGCCAAAAAGGTTTTTAAGGGCGTTAGGATCACGTTCTGTTGCTAGTTCATCAGATGTATTTTCTGTGGATGTACCGCCTCCAGACTCAACCAACTCAATTTCAAATCCTGTGAGCATAGAGGTTAAGCGAATATTGATACCATTTTTACCAATGGCTTTGGATTTTTGATCACTTGGGAGAGTGACGATTGCTTTGTTATTTTGAATTTTAACGTTCGAAATAATTGCAGGACTGAGTGCACGTGAGATAAAGATTTCAGGGACACTTGAAAACTCAATACAGTCAATATTTTCATTGTGTAACTCTTTGCTTACGGCATTAATACGAGCTCCTTTGGTTCCAACGGTTGCACCAACGGCATCAATATTAGGATGAAAAGAGACTAAAGAAATTTTAGCCCGCTCCCCTGGAATACGTGCACTTCCCATGATTTTAATCAATCCATCTTTGATTTCAGGAACTTCTAATTCTAAGAGGGACTCTAAAAATTTAGGGCTGGTACGGGAGAGTTCGACATACATCCCTTGAGATTTGTCGATGAGAACTTTTCGAATCACACTTTTAACCACATTGCCTACTTTAAATTTTTCACCTTTGATACGATTTTTACGAGGTAAAACTGCTCTGATTTCATCAATTTCAATATAGGTGTTCTCATCATTATCGACACGTACAACGCTGCCAAAAACGGTTTTTCCGACCATTTTTTGGTATTTATCAAAAATGTTATGTTCTAAAAGGCGTTGAATGTGATACTCTAGCTCTCGCTGAAGCGTTGCTGCTGCAGTTCTACCCAAATTATCAAGGGGTAATTCATACGTAAGTTCATCCCCGATTTCAATTTCTGGGTCAACCTCTTTTGCCTCTTTAATGGCAATAAAATTTTCATTTCCATCCAATAAACGTTCATCATCAGGGCTGACAACAATGACTTTTTGATAGAGTTTAAGTGTTT
>DKEY01000147.1 GCA_002469305.1 Sulfurospirillum sp. UBA6810 | reverse complement strand
GTATCTGATGCAAATCAGGAACCATGCCACCAGAGTAACGAAGACGATAGCCATCATTAAAGATGTCATCTATCATCTTTTTATGTTTAGCTTCCCAACACATTTGCGTAGAACCAGGGGCATTGAGTTTGCCTTTTTCTTTGAGTTGTATATCTTTTTGATAGACAAATTCATTTTGTTTGTTCAGGCGATAAAATCTCACTTTATCAGTTGCAACAACAAGCTCGACTCTTGGACCATAGACAACATATACACTCGCTACCAAGTTAGCTCCAGCGTAACCACCCTCGTAAATTCCAAAGATAGAACCAACGCTCAGGTTTACATCTATGAGGCTTGAGCCATCAAGTGGATCATAACCTATGAGATAAATTCCATCTACATGTAAAGGAGTTTTATCCTCTTTTTCTTCACTTACTATCTCTTTGATACTAGAAACTTTTCTAAACTCTTCTTCGATGATGAGGTCACTTTTTATGTCTAGTTTGAGCTGTGTATCGCCTGTTGCATTGTGAAGTTCAGAGTAGCCTGTATCATCATACTCGATAGCTTCTCTTATCCTGATAGCACTTCTTTTTATCGCTTCAAATATCTCAGTCATTATTTTACCTTTTTTGCATTTTTCAAAACCCATGCAACGATGGCATCGGTATCATTTAAGTCTAAAATATCCAAATGTTTAGGGATGTTATATTCACTTAGATTTATACTATCATCAATTGCAAGAGCGTTTGAGACTTCAAAATAACTCTCATCAAGTTTATTTCTAAAAACAGAAAGTCTTGGGAGTGGGAGTGTTTTTAAGCCTTCTACTAAAAGGATATCAAAATCACCCAATATCTCTATGATTTCGTCTATGGATTTTTCTCTTTGAGAAAGAAGTGTAGTCCTTGTAGGACTAGCTACTACAACTTCTGCACCTGTTTGAGAAAACTTCCAACTATCTTTTCCCTCTTTATCAAAGATAGCCTTATCGCTTGGGTCATGTTTTACGATAGCTAGTTTATATCTCTCTTTTAGTGCCTGTGCAACTTTTACTATCAGTGTTGTTTTTCCACTGTTTGAAGGCCCACTAAAAGCAATCGCTAAAGAGCTCATAAATATACCTTGTTTTTTAAATATTTGCGATTATATCAAAATGGTGCTTGAATTTTAATGAGATTGTTATGCAAAAGAGATTAAAATCAATTTTTAGATTGATTTTGGGGTGTGATATGAGATTGATACTTTTGAGTATATTGAGTGTTTTTTTATTGAGTGGGTGTGTGTCAAAAAAGGTTTTAGTCAAGCAAGATTTGGTAAACGAACAAGCTCTTATACATTCAAAAAGTGTTCAAATAAAAGATGGTACAAAAGCAGTAGTTTATATAGTTGCAACTTATCTCAATGAAATAAAAAGTGAATATATCTCAAATAGTACAAATGAACAATTTTTAGTTGGTTTATATCAACCAGAAAAATCAGCTCTTATTGCAAACGTAGAATTTGTAATCAATGATGATGCAAACAATACAATAGTACAAAAACTGCAACATGATGATAAACTTTTAAAGCTTATCCCCTCATATAGCTCTTGGAACAGCTACTATCTTGTTGAAATAGAAAATCAAAATACAAGAACTCTCAAACTAGAATTTATAACAAAAGAGTATAAAAAGACTGGTATCAATTTTAAGAAAAATTATTTATAAAAAAGTGATATACTTGTTACATAAAAATTTTTAAAGGATGTAACATGAAAGACTTTTTTGAAAAGCTTGTCCCAAAGGTAAGTGCTCACTGCGATGTTCCGTGTGGAATTTACGACCCAATTACTGCTCAGATAGCAGCTTTAAGTGTTATTCGAATGGTTGATTTGATGCATGCTTTAGAAGGGCATGATGCTCTAACAACAGCAAACTCTATGAGCAGATATATCGCTACAAAAGAGAGTGAAGCAATCAAGTGTAAAGAAGAGATACGTATCATCTGGGGTGATTTTATCAAACCAGCTCATTTAGAACAATTTCCACAAATCCATGACGTTGTGCACAAAATTATGATGAGTGCAAGTGCTGCAAAGCAGGGAGTATCCAGAGAAAAAGCTATGGAACTCTTAGAATCGGTCAATAGCTTTGCAGAAATTTTTTGGGCTATCAAAGGATTGGCGACAAAAAGAGTAAAAGCTCCCTATGCGCCAAATGAAGAAGTTGTATATCCAGTACTGTGATAAAGCTTTTTAAAATAGACGGAGATTCTATGTTCCCCATCTTAAAAGATGGGGATAGAGTTGTAGCTCTGAAAAATATTTCTTTTTTAAAGATAAAAGCAAATGATATAGTTGTCTTTAAACTTCCAACTCACAAAAAACTTATGATTAAAAGAGTTGTCTCTGTGGTAGGAGACAACTACAAGGTTTTAGGTGAATCTAGTTTCAGTACAGATAGTAGAGATTTCGGCACTTTAAAAAAAGAAGAAATTCTCTACAAAGTATTATTTAAATTTTGATTTAAAGTTCACTCTCTATTAGCTCTACTAGTTCTTTATATCCAAACTTTACAAGAGGTTTTCCATTGACAAAGTAAGAAGGTGTTTTGTTTACATGTAGAGTATTTGCATCTTGTAAATCTTGTTTTATCATCATCTCTATGAGTGGGTCTTGTGCATCTTTTTTTAACTTTTCAACATCAAGCCAAAGCTTGGATACGATAGCCCAAGCAGCGTATGGATTTACTTCATGATGATTTATCCACTGTTCTTGAGTTGTAAAAAGTGCTTCTAATGTCTCTTTAAACATATTTTGTTTTTTTGCAGCTTCCAGTATTTTTACTACTTCTGATGAATTTTTATGAAATGGAGCATATCTGAGGATAAGTTGTATCTTGCCTTCATGTTTATGCATCAAATCTTCAACAAGAAAATAAAACTGCGCACATGTGCCACAAGCAGGATCAAAAAATTCAACAAGCTTTACTTTTGCATTATCATCTCCAAATTTCATAGAGTAATCTTTTATCAAAAGTGAATTATCAGTTTCATTGGTTTGCGAACTTTTGTAAAAGCTGGAGCCTATAACAAATGCTAAACATAGCACTATGAGAGTAAAAAAAACTATTTTTTGTTCTTTTTTCATTTTGTCGTCCTTTTAAATATAATAAGTGAAATCAAGATAAGCAAAAATGCTATAAAAGAGAGTAGGGGGATAGTGATAAATCCAAGCCACTCTATATACTTTGTACTACAAGGCACACCCATAACACAAGGAGAAGCTTCTTCAGGAATAATTCCAAAGTGTATAAAGTTGTGGTAGATTGCAAAAAAAGTACCTACTAGGGTTAAAATAAACGCATAGTTAAAAACACTCTTGTCGTGGTTCAGTATGCCAACGAGGAGAATGAAAACTAATGGATACATAAAAATCCTTTGGTACCAACAAAGAGTACACGGTATAAAGGACATAACTTCACTAAAAAATAAACTCCCTAGTGTTGCACTAAGAGATACTACCCATGCAAAAAAGAGGGAGAACTGCATTTTACTTTCTTTTTGATTCATATTCGCTCACTAAAATTTTTGGTTATATTATCTTAAAGAAGTAAATAAAGAGTTATTTTATATCAAGTTTTTTTATAATTATGCAAAAAACTAACGAAAAGCATCAGTTTTTGCAGGATTTGTTAAATCGTCAAAAAGATTTTTGACAGATACTTTTTCTCCAAGAATCTTCATATACATAATGTAGTTTGCAAGAACTTTTTTTCCATACTTTCTACTCTCTTCATAAGGAACCAACTCCATGCTCATATAAGGCTCATACTCTCCTTTTTTGAAAACACCTTTTTGTAAAAGTCTTTTCGTAAATCCTATACCACCATTGTAAGCATAAGCTATAAAAAGAGGATGGTAGAGATACTTTTCTAAGTAGTTTAAATGGATATTTGCAAACATGTAGGCAGTTTCAGGATTGAACATATCCTCTAGCTCAAAATCAACAAATCCTTTTTCTTTTGCTATCGCTTTGGCAAGAAACGGCATAAACTGCATTGTTCCAAGAGCATAAGAAGTTGAGATAGCTGAGGGAACAAATCTACTCTCTTGTCTAGCAAGTGCTAGGATGAGAGCGACTCGTTGATTGTCATAGCCTTTTAAGAACTCTTTATAAGGGAGTGGAAAGTAGTGGTCTTTGTGCCCACTTGCTTTTTCCATAAGATATGAAAAATGAGGCAGGCTACTTCCATAGAGATAGACTTGGGCTAGTGCTTCAAGCTGTTCTGGGGTTTTGTCTTTTAGGGTGTGTAACAGTTTTGTCCAAGCAAATGGGTCTTTTTCATTGAAAAATGGGTGTTTTTCATACGCTTTTGCTATCATGATTTTTGGTTTTTCTTGTTCCATCAAAATCGTATAAATATTAAAATCAAAACTCTCTTGTACATCTTGTTTGTACTTGGTATTTTTTGTGACTAGGTATTGCCAAAAAGCAACTTTATCTTTATCAAATCTACGATAAGCTTTTTTATAAGCCTTCTCAAAAAACTGTATTGCTAAAGATTTTTCATCAAATTTTAGAGCATTAAGCCCTAAGAAAAAAAGACTTTGATGTGTGAGTGTTTTTTCATTGGCATTAATTTTTAAAAAAGATTTGTTTACATGTAAGGTTTTATTGTCAGTTATTAGTAACTGAATAGTTTGATTTATTCTTGTGTCTTTGGCAAGGGTATTTAACTTTTCTGGAGGAATGTCTTTATCAAAATATTCTTTTCTATAACCAGCTCCAACTTTGTTGAATGTCTCAAAAAAATCGTCATTGTCTCCATGTATCATCGCTTGATATATATCTATAGAAGAGAGTACATGTAAGGCTGTCGCTTCATTGTATGGTTCAAGCAAAGTTGCTAAAGTTTTGAGCTGTTTTTTATCCAGTTTGGTTGCTTCATAAGGGCTAAGACCTATGGCTATACAGTCACGGTCAGTTTTCAAAAGCTTAGGAGTTTCCATACTCATACAATCAGAAGCTTTTTTTATACCCGTATCATCTAACTTTTTTGCAAACTCATGAAAGAGTTTTAAGTTCATTCTGCTTGTTTGTCCTAGTAAAGCCCAAGCCTCTTTGCTAGTGCATTGTTTTGATTTGAGATACTCATAGATATAAAAATCTTTTGCTACACTTCGTGGTTTATCATCAAAAAATGAGATATCTTTTGGGGCAGTTGCAAAAGAGAGGGTCGAGAGAAAGAGGCAAAGAAAAACTTTGCCTCTATTTTTAAAGAGCATTGACTAAGTTAAAAAGGAGTTTTACCGCAAAAAGGTCTAAGAACTGAAGACCAAGGATAATGATAATAGGAGCTAAATCTACACCACCTATAACTGTTGGTACATATTTTCTGATAAAAGCATATACAGGCTCTGTCAAACGTCTTAAAACTTGTACGATAGGATTGTATGGATCAGGTCTTACCCAAGTGATAAGAGCTGAAATAATCACAACCCAAATATATATATTGATAACCATATGAAGGATTTGTGCAATCGCCTCTATAAGTGTTGAAACTACCATCATCTCGCAATCTCCAATAAATAATTTTTTATATGTTCATATACTTCTTCAAGTTCTTCTAAACCATCTTTATTTGCTGTGAGTAGAATCCTAAGAGTTTTGAAAAAGTTTTCGCCCTGCATTTTACTCTCACTCATTAAATGGTTTTTAAATTCTTCAAATTTTTCAAAGTAAGGAGCTTTTTTAACTATCATTTTGAGTATATCTAAACCTTCACTATACTCTTGTGAAGTTTTCAAACTAAATACACCATCTATCTTTTCTTTAATTTCAAAAGTAGTGCTGACTTGCTTTGCATAGAGTTTAGCAAGCTTTCCTATATCCGTACTTGAGTATCCTATGATTTTTGAAAGTTCAAGTTCAGGCATCATCATGATATGTTGAGCGTTGATAGCTTTGAGTTTTTCTATATCAAATTTAAGAGGAGTTTTTGAAATCTCATCTAGTTTAAACCACTCCATCGCTTCACTGAGAGTAAATATCTCTTTTGGAGGAGTGTTTCCTAAAAGTAAGAGATAATTTACAATAGCCTCAGGTAAAAAGCCCTGATTTAAAAGCCATTTGACACTACTTGTATCGTCTTTTTCATTTATGAGCGTTGGAAGATGTGAGTACTTGATATCTTGAGTATAGCCTAGAGATACTCGTATAAGCTCTTGTCTTGGTATATCTAGGATATAAGCATCTTCTTTTATGATATGTGTAATGCCTTGGAGCATATCATCGCAAGCATTTGCAAAGTTTGCAGTTGGATATTTTTGTTGTGTCATGATAAGAAAATTTTCATCTTGGCTTTTAAGTCTTATCGTAAAAGGTAGATTGTTGTTCAGTAGCTCTTCTTGGCTTATGTTGTTACACTCTTTTGCACATGTACCATCTTGAAGTTCATCTTCTTTACAAAAACAAGCAAACGCCAAGCCTTTGTCCATAAGAGATGAGGCAAACTGTAAATGGTACTTGAAGTTTTCACTTTGATAGTACAGATAGTCATAATTTAAACCAAAGATACTTAGGATATCGAGTATCTCTGCATCTTTACTCTCTATTTTTTTTGCTTTGTCTATATCTTCCATGCGCACTATAAAAAGCTTGTCACTCTGTTTTGCGCAGATATAGTTTATAAGAGCAATCCTAAGATCACTTATAGACAAATCTCTCGTTGGAGAGGCAGTAAATCTATACATTTTGTAACTTTCTAGCCACGAGTTCATTGAGTACTGTTGGGTTAGCTTTTCCCTCTGTCATTTTAAGCACTTGCCCCACAAAGAAGCCTAAGAGTTTTGTATTGCCTGCTTTGAATTTTGCAACGTTGTCTGGATTGTTCGCTATCACTTCATCGATGAGTGGCTCGATAACACTAGGATCGCTTATCTGCACTAAGCCTTTGGCTTCTACGATAGTTTTTGGGTTGTCTCCAGAAGTTACCATCTCTTCAAATACTTGTTTTGCAATTTTATTTGAAATCATCTCATCATCTATCATGCTTACAAGCTGTGCTACTTGGATTGGAGTGACTTTTAGAGTTTCATTTTGTTTGAGTTCTCTTGCAACTTCATTTGTGATGATATTTGCCAAGCCAACAGGAGAGTTCAAAGTAGCTAATGCCTCTTCAAAAAAGGCTGAAAGTTTTGTATCACGAGCGAGGATATTTGCTATCTCGCTGTTGAGTCCAAGTTTAACAGTGTATTTATCAAAACGTGCTTGTTCCTCTTCACTCATAGGCGCTACTTCCCCCTCAGTCACTACTTTTGTAGTTGGCTGTTTTGGTGCAGGTTTTGTGGTTTCTGCCTTTTTATTCCAAGAGTCTTTGAGTCCCACTATCTTGTTAAAGACTGGTTTTGCATCAGTATAGTCAATAGGATCAGCGTAAAAGTAGCCTTGTCTTTCAAACTGAAATCTCACATCTGGTTTTTGCTCTATAACTGCTGGTTCGATGTACGCATTTTTGATTACATGTAAAGAGTTAGGGTTCAAATCTTCTAAGTTTTCAGGCATATCTGTTTTATAGAGTCTCTCATAAAGTCTTACTTCTAATTGTTTTGCACTCTTCGCACATACCCAGTGGATGGCACTTTTGACTTTGATGCCACTCGTGTCACTTCCACTTTTAGAATCAGGCGCATAAGTTGCTTTTACCTCGACTATATCACCATTTGCATCTTTTATAATTTCTTTACATGTAATGATATAAGCACCCTTAAGTCTGACACTCTGCGTTGGTGTAAGACGGTAGTAACCCTCAAGCGGCTCTTCCATGAAATCATCTTTTTCTATATATATCTCTTTTGAAAAAGGCAACATTCTACTACCCTCTTTAGGCACATCATGCGGATAGTATGAAGCCTCTATCTCTTCACTTCCCTCGTAGTTTTCTATGGTGACTTTGAGTGGGTCAAGCACACACATAACACGTGGTACTTTTGTATTTAAATCATCTCTTATGCAAAATTCAAGTTGCGCCACATCTACCATAGAGTTTGCTTTTGCGACACCTATCTGCTCACAAAAGTTTAAGATAGACTCAGGTGTATAACCCCTTCTTTTGTATCCTGCGATAGTAGGAAGGCGAGGGTCATCCCAGCCATGTACATAGTTGCCGTTTACTAGTTCTAGTAGTTTTCTTTTACTCATAACAGTATAGTTCATACCAAGTCTTGCAAACTCATGTTGGTAAGGACGAGGAGGGGTAAGTTCAAGTGCGTCAAGTACCCAGTCATAGATAGCACGATTGTTTTCAAACTCGAGTGTACAGATAGAGTGAGTCACTCCCTCGATGTAGTCAGATAAACAATGAGCAAAGTCGTACATCGGATAGATACACCACTCATCACCTGTTCTAAAGTGATGTGCATGACGGATACGATACAGCAGTGGGTCTCTCATCTTCATATTTGTCGCACTCATGTCAATCTTCGCTCTTAGGACATGCTCGCCATCTTTAAATGCACCGTTTTTCATCTTTTCCAAAAGCTCTAAGTTCTCTTCTATACTTCTGTTTGCATATATACTTCTTCTTCCAGCTTCTGTGATAGTTCCTCTGTACTCTCTTATCTCTTCTTCGTTTAAACTATCAACATAGGCTTTTCCCATCTTCACAAGTTGCACTGCGTATTCGTAGATTTTAGGGAAATAGTCACTAGCAAAGCGTACATTTTCTTTCCACTCAAAACCAAGCCATGTGACGGCATCTTTGAGAGCTTCCACATAGCGCATATCTTCTGTAGTTGGATTTGTATCATCCATACGTAAGTTACAGTATCCATCATAATCACGAGCGATACCAAAGTTTATACTGATAGATTTTGCGTGTCCTATGTGAGGAAAGCCATTTGGTTCAGGGGGAAATCTAGTAATAACTTCTTTATACTTGCCAGCCTTTAAGTCCTCTTCAACTTTTACGCGTAAAAAATCTTTGCTTTCACTCAACTTGCCTTACCTCTGTATATGAATTATCGC
>DKEY01000165.1:8878-9016 GCA_002469305.1 Sulfurospirillum sp. UBA6810 | reverse complement strand
CTATCTGCTTACTTGGTTTTTCATAGTAGATATTGTCCCATTCAAGTAAAACGGCAAACTCTCCTGATTCTTTATCTCCTTCAAGATATCCTTTGAGAATTTTTGAAGGGTGGAAATCATTTGACATTTGAAAGTTGA
>DKEY01000165.1:7799-8789 GCA_002469305.1 Sulfurospirillum sp. UBA6810 | reverse complement strand
TAATCATACAGTCTTCTACCTAGTCTCAAGCCTCTAAACTTTGGCTTTACAAAAACATCTATACCATAAAGAATATCGCCTTTATTTGTATGTGTGTTAAAAGTATAATTACCTGTTATCTCTTTATATGTATGATGGTTTGAAAACTCATCATAATTTACGATAATAGCAAAAGCACAACCTGCTATCTCGCCATCTACTTTTATAACGATTTGTCCATCTTGAAATTTCTCTATCAAAGTTTTGATTTGGTCTTTTTTCCAATACGCATCAGGCATACTTCCATATGCTTCGAGCATCGCGTTTTTAAGTTCCTCATAGTCATCTATACTTAAAAATTTTAACTCTATATTCTCTTTTTTTTGTGTTTCCATATTAGTTCCAGATTTTTTATAAATTATATCTTATTTGTATTGCAACAATTACAAATAACTCTCTTAAAAAGTGCATTTAAAGGAAAGTTGGGTATTATTATATCTATTTGTAAATTGACATAAGGCTAAAAAATGGAAAAAGCAAAGTATATTTGGATGGATGGTGCGTTAGTTGAGTGGGACAAAGCTCAAACTCATATCTTAACACATACTCTACACTATGGAAATGGTGTATTTGAAGGAACTCGTGCTTATATGACGGCAAATGGTCTTGCGATTTTTAAGCTCAGAGAACATACAAAAAGACTTTTAAACTCTGCAAAGATAACTAGAATCAAACCAAACTTTTCGCTAGAAGAATTAGAGCAAGCTCAAATCGAACTTCTGCAATCAAATGATTTCAAATCAAATGTATATCTAAGACCTCTTATCTATCTTGGATACGGTATCATGGGACTTTATCATGTAAAAGCTCCTGTACAAACTGCCATTGCAGCTTGGGAGTGGGGTAGCTATCTTGGTGAAGAGGGACTTGAAAAAGGTATCAGAGTTAAAATTTCTTCTTTTGTAAGAAACCCTGTAGGCTCAACTATGGGCAAAGCAAAAGCAGCTGCAA
>DKEY01000165.1:7342-7792 GCA_002469305.1 Sulfurospirillum sp. UBA6810 | reverse complement strand
ATGAAGAAGCTTTACTTTTAGATGACAACGGCTTTATCGCTGAGGGTAGTGGTGAGTGTTTCTTTATCGTAAGAAATGGTGTTCTTATCTCTCCTCCAAATGATACATCACTAGAGAGTATCACTCAAGGCATGGTTTTAGAGCTTGCAAGAGAAGCAGGCATACCGATAGAGCGTCGCCGTGTTACAAGAGATGAAGTATATATCGCTGATGAAGCATTTTTTACAGGAACAGCTGCTGAAGTTACTCCTATAAGAGATGTGGACAACTATATCATAGGTGATGGAAAACGTGGGCCGATAACTGCAAAATTACAAGCAGCTTATTTTGATGTAGTATATGGAAGAAACCCAAAATATAAGCATTTGTTAACTTATATTTAATCTTTCAAGGTACAATTAAAAAAAATTAAAAAAAGGATTTAGATGCCAGCAGATTTGAATGATTATT
>DKEY01000165.1:3258-7274 GCA_002469305.1 Sulfurospirillum sp. UBA6810 | reverse complement strand
TATATGTACTTATCGCTATCGTTGTGATATTTGTTATAGCAAAACCTTTTATAGTTGTAAACTCCGGTGAAATGGGTATAAAGGCAACAGCAGGTAAGTTTGACCCAATCCCAATGGAGCCAGGTTTTCATCTTTTTATCCCGTTTATCCAACAAGTATTTATCGTAGATACGAAAGTTCGTATCATGAACTACTCTTCAACTGAAGATTTGGGTGAAGTGTCACAAAGAGGCTCAGGAATCAAAAGAAATGCAGCGATATCAGTTCTTGATGCACGTGGTCTTCCTGTATCTATCGACTTAACAGTTCAGTATAAACTAGAAGCTGCAAAATCTCCTCAGACTATTGCAACTTGGGGTATGGCATGGGAAGATAAAATCATCAACCCAGTGGTTAGAGATGTTACAAGAAGTGTTGTTGGTAAGTTCAATGCTGAGGAGTTACCTCAAAGAAGAAATGAGATTGCTATCAACATCGAAGAGGGAATAAGAAAAGCTATAGAAGCACAGCCAGGTCAACCAGTTGAACTTCTAACCGTACAATTAAGAGAGATTATTCTTCCTGTGAAAATTAAAGAGCAGATAGAACGTGTTCAGGTTGCGAAACAAGAAGTTGAGAGAACAAGATATGAAGTTGAGAGAACAAATCAAGAGGCACTGAAACGTGCTGCTGAAGCTGAAGGTCAAGCAAAAGCTAAAGAGATAAATGCTCAAGGTATTGCAAAAGCTATCAAGATAGAGGCGGATGCAAATGCATATGCAAATAAAGAGATAAGTAAAAGTTTAACTGGTGAACTTCTTAAACTAAGACAGATAGAAGTTCAAGGCAGATTCAATGATGCCCTCAGAGAAAACAAAGATGCTAAGATATTCTTAACACCTGGTGGCTCAACTCCAAATATCTGGGTTGACACAAAAGATAAACAACAGCAAACAAGTATAAAATAATGAATAACAACTTAATCAAAAGTATTGATTGGGATTCTTCACCTCTCATCCC
Organism: Sulfurospirillum sp. UBA6810; assembly: GCA_002469305.1. Lineage (GTDB taxonomy): Bacteria > Campylobacterota > Campylobacteria > Campylobacterales > Sulfurospirillaceae > UBA6810. The sequence continues at coordinate 6,275 of DKEY01000165.1, read as the reverse complement.
TGCCATAGCGCAGGATGAGAGTAGTGGAGAGGTTTTGATGCTCGCTTATATGAACAAGGAAGCCCTTGAACTTACTCTTCAAACAAATCTTGCACACTACTACTCAAGAAGCAGAAAAAAGATGTGGAAAAAAGGTGAGAGTAGTGGAAATCTCCAACATGTAAAAGAGATTTATCTTGATTGTGACCAAGATGCTGTTTTGCTCAAAATCATCCAAGATGGAGGAGCTGCTTGCCATACTGGTAGAAAATCATGCTTTTTCAATAGAGTTGATATCAGCGAAGCTCCAAGCGAAATCATCAACGAAATCAACGCATATAGCATCACCGATAAGATTTATCATATCATCCAAGAGAGAAAACTAGCAAATGCTGAAGAATCCTATGTTGCATCACTATTTCAAAAAGGTGAAAATGCAATCTTGAAAAAAGTAGTTGAAGAAGCAGGTGAGCTTTGTTTTGCTATAAAAGATAGCGATAGTGACGATATAGTCTACGAAGCGGCAGATTTACTATTTCATTCACTTGTTGCACTAGCACACAAAAACATCAATCCAGACTTAATCAAGCAAGAGCTTGAGCGTAGATTTGGGCTGAGTGGGATAGAAGAAAAAAACTCAAGAAGTAAATAGTCGTTTTATAAAGCATGTCTTTATAAAAAGGAGCCAACGTATTGAATATTGATGCAATGAAGCTATCTATACTTAATTATATACATCACTTTACTATGTATGACTATGTAGCATATGCTTGGCTCACCCTCACTTTTTTTATAGCAATTTTACTCTCTATATTACTTGCAAAAAGAAGTATCTTTATGTCAATTCTTACGCTACTCTTTTCACTAAGTATATTATTAGCTGGACCTATTGTTCTAAAAAACATATTAGATAATTTTTTGAGACCAAACCAAACAAACTTAACTACATATAAAAAACTAACTTTTACAAATGTTTTAATTGTTGATGGAGAGATTATTAATTCTTCAAAAAAAGATTTTTCTCTCTGTTTAGTCAATGCTTCTGTATATAAGGAGGGTAAAAATTCTCTTTATAAATTTTTAAATAAATTAAAGCCTTTTAGAAAAAAGTCGATTTCAGTTGAGAAACAGATAAAAGTTGATAGTGCTCAAGAGTTTAAAATTGTATTTTATGATTTTAACTTTGATGGAGATATCAATGTAACTATTAAATCAGAATGTTACTAGGAATAGAGATGGCATATTTTACATTTTTACATATAATTACACTTCTTATACTTCTTGTACTCTTTGTTTTGCTATGTATCTTAGCTTTTAAACAAACAAATAAAAAAATTCTTCTATCTATGCTATTTTCTAACTTTTTAGTTATCTCCATGCTCTCAGTATTTTCGATGTATGTTTTAGATAAATATACTAAAAAAGCTCGTCTTGAGAATATGACTCAAAAAAGAATTTTGATGACAGAATCTTTTACAATTAGTGGGAAAATAAGAAATATAGGCAAGTTTGATATTCACAAATGTAAATTAGAAGTCAAATTAGTAAATAATGCTATAAGTGGTGGTAGTGTAAAAGGTTCGGATGTCTTCAATCCAGTAAGTGGCTTAGGCTTTTTATTTAAAGGTGATAAAGAAACAAGGGCATCTACAATCATAGAAGAGTTTGTTGTAGCTCAAAATTTTAAAAGTGGAGAGTTGAAAAACTTTAGTATTTCAATGAAATATCCACCTTACTTTCAAAAAACTTATATGAATTACAAGCTTTACTGTCATTAATAATAGAGTCCATTTTCCTTTAAATTTTTTTTGATATTATACATTTGTTGGTGTTTATTATTACACCAATTTGGAGATAAAAGAGTTTCATCAGATATCCCAGCACTCACTCTTTGAACCATCATCCCTTTTGGTATCATTTTAAGCGCTTTAACAAGTGTGTCGATGTATTCATCTTCACTTATAGGGGTAAAATTGCCTGCATTATAATCATTTGCCAGTGCTGTTCTTTTGACAACATAAAGTGGATGGATCTTAATAGCTTCAACACCCAAGTCTATAGCGGCCTTTACGCTCTCTAACATCATACTTTGATTTTCTCCAGGAAGTCCAAAAATAAGATGTGCACATACTTTAATTCCATACTGGCGTGTGAGTTGTATGTATTCAAAAACATTTTTTACACTGTGTCCTCGGTTAATGCGCTTAAGTGTTTCATCATAAACTGATTGAATCCCATACTCTACCCATATCTCTTTTGTTTTTGATTTTTCAGCCAAATATTCTAAAGTTTGTTTTTCTATACTATCAGTTCTAGTCCCTATACTTAAACCTATAACATCCTCAAATGATAAAGCTCTATCATAGAGTGATTTGAGTGTACTAAAGGGAGCATATGTATTTGTGAAAGATTGAAAATAAACAAGAAATTTCTGAGCATTAAATTTTTTTTCTAAAATCTTTTTTGTTTGTTTGTATTGAGATTCTAATTGTAAAAGTTGTGAGTCTAAAAAAGGGTTTTCTTTGGATTTTGGATTAAGATAAAACTTGTTTATGTTTTTTTGTACCCCAAGATTTGGACTAAATGACTCATTTTCACAAAAAACACATCCACCATAAGCAACACTTCCATCTATATTGGGACAGGTAAAACCCAATATAGATATAGGTGTTTTATAAACATTGCAACCATAATGTTTACGAAAGTATCTTCCTGTTGTTAAAACCTCTTGCATTACTTGATAAAATAATTTCCATCAAAACTTACTAATGAATAATTTGTATCATTTCCTATGCTCTCTTTCAAAGAGTTTATACTTAAAAATTTGAGAGAATCTGCATCTATATACTCTCTGACTTCCTCAACACTCATATTTGCACTTATGAGTTCTTTATAGCTTGGTGTATCAATACCATAACGACAAGGGTGTTCTATCGTTGGAGAAGCTATACACATATGTACTTCACTAGCACCAGCTTCTTTAAGTATACGGATAATTCTTTTGGAAGTTGTTCCTCTTACAATACTATCATCAATCA
>DKEY01000165.1:2446-3206 GCA_002469305.1 Sulfurospirillum sp. UBA6810 | reverse complement strand
ATGTTCTTCCAACATAGTGATTTCTTACAATTCCCATTTCAAATGGTATCCCACTCTCTTCAGCATATCCTAAAGCTGCACTCACACCACTATCTGGTACAGGGATAACTAAATCGGCTTCTATTTGGCTCTCACGCGCGAGTGCTTTGCCCATCTCTTTTCTTGTTGCATAAACACTTTTACCTTCAATAACACTATNNTCTGGTTCAAAAAGTTGAATACTCTTATACTCGCTACTTCCATTTTCAAATATAATCATTTCGCCAGGTTTTACATCTCTTATAAATTCAGCTCCCACTAAGTCAAAGGCACATGTCTCACTAGCAACTATATATCCGCCATCTTCCAACTTCCCAAGACTTAGTGGACGAACGCCATATTTATCTCTTATAGCATACATCTTTGTTCTGCTTTGTATAAGCAGACAATATGCGCCCTTTATAACACCAAGTGCTTCCACAATCCTATCTTGGAGTCTCTCTTTTTGACTTCTTGCAACTAGATGTATAATATTTTCTGTATCCATTGAAGATTGGAAAATTGCGCCTTCTTCGATGAGCATACTTCTTACTTCATTTTTATTGATTAAATTTCCGTTGTGAACTACTGAAAGCTCCCCTAATTTGTACGTTGCAAATACAGGTTGTGCATCGAGAACGGACTCACTTCCTGCAGTTGAGTATCTATTGTGACCAATAGCCATCATACCAGATAAACTTCTTAGTGTTTCTTCATCAAAAACTTCTGTAACTAGACCTTG
>DKEY01000165.1:0-2378 GCA_002469305.1 Sulfurospirillum sp. UBA6810 | reverse complement strand
AAATACACCAACAATTGCACACATATATATAAATCCCTTTGTATTACTTCAATAAAATAGATATTTTTAGTTTAACCCTAAACAGTCACTAATAGTATATAATCCATTAGGTTGTTCAACAATCCACTTTGATGCTCTTATAGCACCTTTTGCAAAAGTATCTCTACNNTAAATTCACCATCATTATAAAAACCAACTGTATGGCGTCCAACTATATCTCCACCACGAAGTGCCATTATAGCTATTTCATCCTTACTTCTCTCACCAATGAGTCCATTTCTACCACTTACGCGAACATCGTCAAGATCAAGTCCACGTCCACGTGCAGCATACTCGCCAAGAGTCAATGCTGTTCCACTTGGTGCATCTTTTTTATAACGATGATGTTGTTCAACGATTTCTATATCAAATTCACTTAAACTTTTTGATGCTAACTCAACCAAACGATTTAATACAGCTACTCCCAAAGACATATTTGTAGAATAAAGTATAGGCATTTTAGTAGAAGCTTCTTTTAGCAAGTTCATTTGGTGTTCATTTAAACCTGTTGTACCTATTATCATCGGACAAGGATTTGCCAATGCGCTCTCTAAAAGAGCTTCTGTTCCAATAGAAATTGTAAAGTCTATTACAACATCACTTTTTTGAAGTAAAGTTTTATGTTCACTTGTTATCTCAACATCAGCAGGCAAAGTAAAGTCAAAATCTTCAATTGCATGAAGCATATAAGGTTTTGCTTTTTCATCTTTTTTTAAATTTTCTATTAACAATCTCCCAACTCTTCCTGTTGAGCCGTGAATTCCTACTTTTATCATTCAGTAATTTCCTTAAATCTATTTCTTTTTAATGATTAACATATTCTAATGCTTGTATGCCAGCTGTTGCTCCATCGCCTGCTGCACAAACTACTTGTTTTGAAGCATCTATTCGCAAATCTCCAGCTGCAAAAAGCCCTTTTTGAGATGTTTTCATTTTTAAATCTACAATAACATTGCCATTACTATCCAAATCACAGATATAGCTTCCATCTTCTTGGCGCAATATTGAATTATTGACATTCATACCGACAAATACGAAAATTCCAGGGACTGCTATGTCTCGCTCAACACCAGAGTTGTCAACAGTAATAACACCATTTACTCCCATCTTGTCACCATAGACTTTTTTAACATTTGAATTCAAAACAAGTTCTATATTTTCAGCGTTTTTCACCTTTTCTACAGTAACAGGAGATGCTCTAAAAGTATCCCGTCTATGAATAAGATAGACTTTTGAACAGATATGAGATAAATAGAGTGCTTCTTCTAAAGCAGTATCACCACCACCCATGACAGCGACTTCCTTGCTTTTGTAAAAAAATCCATCACATGTAGCACATGTACTTACCCCTCTACCAAAAAACTCCTCTTCTCCTTCAACGCCTGAACGTCTTGGAGTGCTACCTGTACAAACAATAACACTTTTTGCTTCGACTATCTCTCCACCTAAAAGTGCTATTTCAAATATATCATCTTTTTTAGATACTCTACTAACTTCATCCATACGGTGTTTCAAGCCAAATCGCATAGCTTGTTCTGGCCAATTTGCCATCAAATCAAGACCACTTTTGACTTCGCTTACTCCTGGATAATTTTCTATTTCACTACTGCTAGTGATTTGACCACCAGGGAGTCCTTTTTCAAACATAACTACTTCTTTTAAACCACCACGCGTTGCATATAATCCAGCTGTAAGACCAGCTGGTCCTCCACCGATAATCGCTAAATCCAACATCTTGTGTCTCCTATTATCTTTTTATTTATATCTTTTATTCTATTACTTCTAGCATACTGCTTTGTTTATACTGTACATTGTTAAATTTTTCAATTTTAAAAGTACAAGGTAAGTCATAAATATTAAATCTTTGAACAACTTTTAGCAGTGTATTCATCCCCGCAAACAAAAACAGTACATCATCTTCATATCCCCTTTTTTGTTGAAACATGTCGATTGCTAAAATCTCACTATCACTTTTTATTTTACTTCTTATAGTTTCAAACTTCTGCATGTTTGAGCTATAAAGAACAATGGTATAGGTATCATTTTTAGGAATAAAAACATCATTTTTTGTATAAAATATCCATTCATTAAAATTGATAAACTTGTACTCCGAAAAACGATAATTAGAATAAGCAAATGCACCCGCAATTAGTGCTGCACCGAAGAAAGAGGCAAAAAGGTAGTTAAGGGAGAAGACACCTCCTCTCCCTTGTCCAAATTTCATTATAGAATAGAGTTTATTTTATCAGCTAAAATTTGTTTTGATGATGCACCAACCATTTGGTCTACTAGCTCACCATCTTTGAAAAACAAGATTGTAGGAATTGATCTAATTCCAT
>DKEY01000057.1 GCA_002469305.1 Sulfurospirillum sp. UBA6810 | reverse complement strand
CAATCTTACACAAAAAAATTATTCCAACTTAACTACGGTTAGGCTGTAAAATTTGTTTTGCGCAATCTTACCTCTTTTTATCTCTTCTCATATCTTCATATAGTTATGCAAAAAGTCTAATGTAACCAATGTTACAGACAAATAGTTTCTAAGAGACTACAATTGCACTATAATTTAATTAAGGAGTCTTTTATGAAATGTAATGTAGGCGGCATAGATAAAATTTTAAGGATAGTAGCAGGTATCGCTTTAATAGCATTTGCATTTTTTGCAAATCAACCACTAGCGTATATCGGAATTGTTCCTTTACTAACAGGTATTGTTGGATTTTGTCCGATTTACCCACTTTTCAAGTACAGTTCAGCGTGTGATTGTGGATGCAAAAAAAGCTAGAAGATTTATATAGCTTTTTCTACTTTTTAAGTGAAAAAGAAAAAAATAAATTTTTTACCCTTGCTAAAAGAGTGAGTTTTGAAAAAGACCAAATACTCTTTTGGCAGGGTGACTTGTGTGATGGGATTTTATATCTTGAGAGTGGACATGTCAAAGTATATATCCAAAACGAAGATGGAGACGAAATCACACTTTATACTCTTCGCGCTGGTGAACAGTGTGTAGTCAATACTTCTAGCACTATCTCTTCCACTCCTGCCCTTGGAAGTGCAGTCACTTTGGATAAGGTTACAGGATACATCTTAGATAAGCATACTGTCAAAGAGTTGATGAAAGATTCAAGTCCTTATCAAGAGTATATGTTCTCTCTTTTTGCACTTAAACTCACCTCCTTAGCAACGCTTGTTGAAGATATCAAGTTTAAACCTCTCAAAGATAGAATTTTAACTTTTTTAAAATCATGTAAAAGCTTACATGTAGAAATCACACATGAGCAAATAGCAAACAATCTAGGAACAGCAAGAGTAGTTGTGAGTAGGATACTCAAAGAGTTAGAAAAAGAGGGCAAATTGAAACTGCAAAGAGGCTCAATCACTCTTTACATGTAAAGCTTTTAGCCTATCAAGTTCCTGTTCTTTTTCCATCATCACTATGTGGCACTGGGCACTTGGATACGTTTTGTAGTACTCTTTTAACCATTTGATTTGATTATCCAAATCTTGAATTTCTCCAAAGTATTTTTGAAACTCTTTACACACTCCAAGTTCCTCTTTTTTCTCACAGATATCTGTCTCATCCAAAAATGAAAGTGCATAGTGTGCAACTTTAAACTTTATCCTTAGTTTATGGAGTTTTTCATTTGTTGGAGACATGTGAGAGAGTTTTTGTTTTTTTGCAAGAGTTTTATCATAGTGTTTTTGTGTTGTTTGTATCAAAGTTTCAAAGCTAGGAAGGTTATCTATCTCATAGAGTGCATCACACACATCAAGTAAGGTTTCTAAGACATTTGATATAAACTTTTTATGAAGGATTTTTCGGAACTTTTTTTGCCTGTAAAGTACAAGTTCACTATAAAGAGTGTTGTATGCTTTTTTATCAATATCCTCTATAAACACATCTAATTCTCTGAGGATATTTGTTGGATTCATGATATTTTTGAGTTTGAGGATAAGCTCTTTTTCTTTTGGTAAAAAGAGTTTAAGCAAAGAACGTACTTTGCGTATAGAGACTCTAAACTTGTGAAGAAGTTCTTTGTCACTACACGCATCAATATAATTGATTTTTTGAACAGCAATTAAGAGTTGCAGTATCAAATACTCTGTCAATATATTTTTTTTCATTCAAAAATTATAGCAATATTTTATAAAGATCCATAGGTCTCATTCCAAGTTCATCTGCTAAGGCTTTCATCTTGGAGTCTTTGTTGGCTTGTATGTTTTTTTCTTTTAAAATTTCTAATGCTTTTTCAAGGTTTATGCCATATGTTGTGCTTACTTTTTCCAAGCTCATTTGCCCAAGTCCACTTCCCTCTTTGGGTTGTGGTGGAGCAGATATTGCAGGCTCTTTTACAACATCTTCTTCATAGCCAACTTCATTCTCTTCTATATCGATAGTGTTGAAGATGATATTTGGTGCTACGTTGTTTGCATTTGCTATATCTATGAGTCTGCTGTCAGGATTTATATCTACAAAACCTTTTGCTTTTAGCGAAGCTATGGCTTTTGTGAGGTCGATATCACTTTTTTTACAAAGAGATTTTAAACTTGAGAGCTCAGCATGTCCATATGGAGGTACACCACCATCTTCTTCCCAACTTGCTTTTATATCTGCTTCAAAATCTAAAAATGTTTTAAATGGAGCAACTTCATACAAAGTTCCAAGCAAGAAAACAAGTGTAAAACCAAAAGCGAGTAAAAACTCTTTTGTAAAAAGTGAAAACTCTCTGCTTTTATTTTTGAGATAAACCATAAGAGGATTCCAGTTTAGATATAGATGCAGTACCATACCAACTAAAAACAAGACCATAAATGTTACATGTAAGTTTCCATACTGTGTTTTTGAAAGCCCAAACATATGCCAGTTTGTCCAGTAAGCGATTTTACCTTGTGGGACTATAAAAAGCATGATGCCTGTATAAGTCATAACCAAAAAAGAAAATGTGATACATAAAGATGTAAAACGTCTCAAACTAACCATAATACTCTCCTAAAATTGTGTGATTAAAATTATCCTCCTTTTATCTTAACACTCTGTTAATAAATTTGTAAAATATGTTTTTAAGTAGCTTTTTAGTAGAATGAGCCACTTTTTAACGTCAAAGGAAGAGCGATGAGAGGCTATAAAGTCTTTACGGGAACTGCCAACCCTGATTTTTCAAAAAAAGTGGCAAAGTATCTATCACTACCACTATCTCCAGCTGATATAAAGCGTTTTAGTGATGGTGAGATAAGTGTTCAGATAAGTGAAAGTGTAAGAGGAAAGGATGTCTTTATCATCCAATCAACCTGTGCTCCGGCAAACGTAAACCTAATGGAATTGTTGATTTTAACAGATGCACTTCGTAGAAGTTCAGCAAGTTCTATCACTGCTATCATGCCTTATTTTGGGTATGCAAGACAAGACAGAAAAGCAGCTCCAAGAGTTCCAATCACAGCAAAACTCGTTGCAAACATGATTCAAACAGCTGGTGTGGACAGAGTTGTTACTATCGACTTACACGCAGGACAAATCCAAGGATTTTTTGACATACCTGTTGATAACCTCTATGGTACTATCATTTTCCATGATTACATCAAAAACAAAAACCTCAAAAACCCAATCATCGCAAGTCCAGATATCGGTGGCGTTGCTCGAGCGAGAAACTTTGCTAAAAAACTTGGTGTGGACATGGTTATCGTTGATAAAAGACGTGAAAAAGCAAATGAGAGTGAAGTTATGAACATCATCGGTGATGTTGAGGGCAAAGATGTTATCTTGGTAGATGATATGATTGATACTGCTGGTACTATTGTAAAAGCAGCAGAAGTGCTCAAGAAAAAAGGTGCTACAAGTGTTATGGCTTGTTGTACACATCCAGTTTTAAGTGGCCCAGCATATGATCGCATCACAAATGGCGATTTAGATGAACTTGTAGTTTCAGATACTATCCCACTCACTCAAGAGTGTGAAAAGATAAAAGTTTTAAGTGTTGCTCCAGTTTTTGCTGAAGTCATCCGTCGTGTTTATCATAATGAAAGTGTAAATGGTCTATTTATTTAATGCGTAAAGATTTTCAAGAAATTTTATTTTTTGTTCTAAAAAGAAGATAACATGAGCCAAAAGTATATTAGAAATTTTTCAATCATCGCTCATATTGACCATGGTAAAAGTACCTTGGCAGATAGACTTATCCAAGAGTGTGGTGCTGTAAGTGAGAGAGAACTTGGCAAACAGATGATGGATACTATGGATATCGAAAAAGAGCGTGGTATCACTATCAAAGCCCAAAGTGTAAGACTTACATATGTCAAAGATGGGCAGCCTTATATCCTCAACCTTATAGACACTCCAGGTCACGTGGACTTCTCTTATGAAGTATCTCGTTCACTTGCTTCTTGTGAGGGTGCACTGCTTGTTGTGGATGCGAGTCAAGGTGTTGAAGCACAAACTATCGCAAATGTTTACATAGCACTTGACAATGACCTAGAACTTATCCCTGTTATCAACAAGATAGACCTTCCAGCAGCAGATCCTGATAGAGTCAAAGATGAGATAGAACATACTATCGGGCTTGATTGCTCAGGTGCTATCAATGTGAGTGCAAAAAGTGGCATAGGCGTAAAAGAACTTTTAGATACTATCGTAGAAAAGATTCCATCACCTCTTGGTGATACCAATGCTCCTACAAAAGCAATTATCTACGATAGTTGGTTTGATAACTACCTTGGGGCTTTGGCACTTGTAAGAGTTTATGATGGTGCTATCAAAAAAGGACAAGAGATTTATGTGATGGGAACAGGCAAAAAGCATGAAGTTTTAAACCTCATGTATCCTCATCCTCTAGCACTACAAAAAACAGACATTATACGAACAGGTGAAGTAGGTATCGTTGTACTTGGACTTAAAAACATAGGTGATGTACAAGTTGGCGATACGATAACTGACAATAAAAATAAAACAAAAGAGGCGATTGAGGGTTTTGAAGAGATAAAGTCATTTGTATTTGCAGGGATTTATCCGATAGAAACAGATAAGTTTGAAGACTTGCGTGATGCGTTAGATAAACTCAAGCTCAATGATGCGAGTATAAGCTATGAACCAGAGACTTCAGTAGCTCTTGGTTTTGGTTTTCGTGTAGGATTTTTGGGTCTTTTACACATGGAAGTTGTAAAAGAGAGGCTAGAGCGAGAGTTTGATTTAGACTTAATCGCAACTGCTCCAACAGTTACTTATAAAGTAGAAAAAACTGATGGAAGTATGATTGAGATACAAAATCCAAGCCAATTACCTGCTGTAAATGTGATAGAAAATATAAAAGAGCCATACGTAAAAGCGACTATCCTTACTCCAACAGAATTTTTAGGAAATATCATCACGTTGCTCAACAATAAACGTGGCATCCAAGAGAAGATGGATTATCTAAGTCCTGAGAGAGTTCTTTTAGAGTACTCACTCCCGATGAATGAAATCATGATGGATTTTTATGACAAATTAAAATCAGTCTCAAAAGGCTACGCGAGTTTTGACTATGAACTTACTGAGTACAGAGTAGGTGACTTGGTGAAGCTTGATGTTTTAGTAGCTGGTGAAGCTGTGGATGCACTCTCTATCATCGTGCCAAGAACGAGTTCAGTGAGTAAAGGACGAGAGTTTGTAAAAGCGATGAAAGAGATAGTTCCAAGACAACTTTTTGAAGTAGCTATCCAAGCGAGTGTCGGAAACAAAGTCATCGCTCGTGAAACCGTAAAATCTATGGGAAAGAATGTTACTGCCAAGTGTTATGGTGGTGATATCACGCGTAAGAGAAAACTGCTTGAAAAACAAAAAGCAGGGAAGAAAAGAATGAAATCTATCGGAAAAGTACAGCTTCCACAAGAGGCGTTCTTAACCGTACTCAAGTTAGACTGATATGATAATTCTAAGCGAAAGCTTTAGCTTCAGTGAGAGGAATTTTCAAGGGATTTAATTCCTTGAAAAGGAGAGTGTAAAGTGAGATGCCAGCTATGTCTTAGTTTTAGTTGGCAACCACTTTGCAAAAACTGCTTAAATACTATCCTCGCACCAACTCCCTCAAAAAGAGTTCTTCCCTCAGGGCTTGAAGTTTACAGCTTTTATAAATACTCAGAAATCAAAAACCTACTCCACACCAAACACACCTATCAAGGCGCTAAAGTCTTTTCACTCCTGAGTAAAAACGCACTTTTACCTTTTATAAAAAATCTTACATGTAAAGATATTTTTGCTCTGCCCATAGATGACCATGTGCGTAGTGGCTACTCTCACAGTGCCATCTTAGTCAAAGAGTTAGGTTTCCATGTAAAGCCACTCTACGCAAAACTTAGAGCGCAAAATCACACGCGTTACTCTGGTCAAAAGTTAAGCGTAAGAAAAAGAAACAAAAGGGATTTTATGCTTACATGTAAGAGTGGTATCGATGTGATACTTGTCGATGACATCATCACAACAGGGGCAACACTCGAAGAAGCATACGTTACATGTAAGAATCATGGAGTCAATGTTTTATGTGCTCTTACTCTAGCTGATGCGAGGGAAGATTAGGTTATAATATACAAAAATTTAGGAGAAATCTATGAAAAAATTACTTGTAATTGTTATTGTTGCGAGTTTGCAACTTTTTGCATTTGATTTATCGAGTGCTGCAAGTATGTTTGGTGCAACTCAAAGCCAAGAAAAATCAGAAGTTAAAACAACAAGTAACCCGCTTATAAGCCTGCTCACTTCCTCTTTAGGAGTAAGTGATACTCAAGCCATCGGTGGTACCACAGCGATACTCTCAAAAGCTGCTTCAAATATGACAGGATCTGATGTATCTGCTCTTACGTCTGCTGTACCTGCACTCTCTTCTTTTATGGGGAAAGATTCAGCCGTTGGAAGTTTACTTGGAGCAAGTTCACTAGGCTCACAGTTTTCTGCACTTGGGCTTGATAGCGGTATGGTTGCGCAGTTTATCCCTATCATCTTGCAGTTTATCAACTCTGAAGCAGGTTCTGGTTTGATGCAAAGTGTACAAAGTGCACTGAAGTAAAAAACAGTATCCAAAGTGTAAATCACACTTTGGACATAATAGTTACTTATTCACCACTCTCAGTTTCACCACCAAATGAGATGATGCCATACTCAAGATTGATGACAGTTTTATACCCCATGTGTTTGAGTATGCGTTGGCAGTATGCACTTCTGCTGCCACTGTAACAGTAAACGATGATAGGAGTATCCTCTTGAGCGTTGAGTTGAGCCATGGCATTGTGAAAACTTGTAGTAGGGATGAGATAGTCAGTACCTTTTATGCGGTTGCTTACCCACTCCATCCACTCTCTTGTATCCACTAAGTTGAAGTTTACACAGCCATTTTCTCTCGCTTCTAGCAGGGCTTCGAGTTCATTGCCATCTATCTGACTTTTTTGCATCAAAGCTTTACACTCTTCTTTACTTAAACCTCTTGCATGGGTGTGGGCTACCTCTTCCATCTCCTCTTCTTTTGCGAGTTCACGTGCATGTTCAGGCGTACAAAAGATAGTACAGTGGCATTTGCCATTTTGTGGGATTTCTTTGCTAAGAGCTGGAGTACAAGGGCAAAGACGGTTGTCTGCTGCTACTTGTTCCTCTTTTGTTGAACCAATCACCATAAAACAAGGGCAATATCGTTTTCCGTAGATGATTTTATTTCTTGTGAGACCTTGTTGGATCGACTCTTTTACTTCTTCAAGCGGAGTATAAGCAAATCCATACTCCTTGCACACTTTATCTGTAAAAGTTTCTGTCTTTTCTAACTCTACCAAAAATTCTGGTGAATTCATATCTATCTTTGTTATCACACACATTCCTTATTTATTTGGGGCAATTATAATAAATTTGCATTGCAAAGAGATTAAGGGAGGATTTTATATACTAAACCAAAAGTTTCTTACATGTAAGAAATCAGTGTCAAGTAGTAAGGTGCAAAAGAACTCTCAGTAGGAGTTAACAGTGGTGATAATATACAAAAACATGATAAGTTTCTAAAATGACTGGGTTTTAATCCAGTTGGTGGAAACTATGCTTTGAAGTTGTAAAGGAAATATATGAGAACAATATATAGAATGCTTTTTCTTTTTATATTAGTAGCATCTTTTAGTTATGCAGATTCAATGACTACTAACTTTTATCAAAGCTATATCAACTCAAAAATCGACACACGAAACATCAACAAACCTCTTCCTGTCTTGAAAAAAAGAGTCATTCCAGAGTATGTGACTGCATGGCCAAAAAAAGTAGAGGTGTTAAAACCAGACCCTATACTTGGAGATAAAGATGTGTGGGAGTATTGGATATATAATGAAGAATTTGCAAAAAGATTTGAGGGATTTGATATAGACAAAGCTGATGATGAACTCAAAGACTCTCCTATCAAAGCGATTACTTTGAGAATATACAAAGATAATTTATTAAAAGGTTCATCTCCTGATTATATCAAACAGTATACCTGTAATATAAATGTGTTTTTTGATAACTCTATTCAAATTCCGATTACCAGTAAGAAATTGCCTGAGCAATTTTATGATGCTGTAGCATATCCAGATAATATAACCTCAGGGTATGCTAATTTAAAACCTATAGATAAAGAAGATAAAATTTTATATAAAAATAGACAGCCTGTTGATGTATATAAAAATGCCAGTTCTCTATTACTTGTTGAGCCTTTAGATGGACGATTCAATGCACTAACCACGAGAGCATATGTCCCAGAGTTTATAAAAGGTATGTCTGTTATTAATTTCAGCTCTCTTGGAGGGGGATATTGTGAGATAGTTGCTCCTTTAAAAAAAGATGGCATTTTGTGGTTGTCACTTTTTGGCAAGAATCCTTATTTCAACAATAAAATTACTGCAGACTCTAAAATTGCTTTTAGAGGAGGGTTTGAAGACAATATTACAAAAACTTTTCCAGCTAACTTTGACTTTGAAGCAAATGGATTTATGAAACTGCCAAAAGCTTTTTACAATATTGCTTTAGATAAAGCTGTGCTAATAAAGAATTTGAATAGTTGTTTAGATAGAAAATATGGTTATGAGCAGAATAAACATAAAAAACGCTCTGAATATGTAGAAAAAGAGATGTCTAAAAAAAGAGAATTATACTTTTCATTTTGTAAAGAAGTAGAATTAACTGGAAAGATTTTTGATTCAATAGATATAGAAAATGCTATAAAAAAAGATGGCTTTTATGGAATTAGGTTTTAAGTTATAAAGGAGTGTAACCTTAGAAGGCATAAAAGGGGTCAGGTCTAAACTCTAAACTTTTTCAGGTATAATTCTCCAAAAGGAGATACCATGCCAAGAAGATTACGCTTTGAAGACGGTGGTTACCATCATGTTTACAACCGAGGTGTTGCCAGAGGTGATATCTTTTTAGATGAGTATGATAAAGTAAAGTTTATCGAGATACTCTCATCAGTTTGTAAAGAGTATAAGTTCAACATCCACTCGTTTTGTCTCATGGACAATCACTATCATCTTTTGGTAGAAAACAAAAAAGAAAATCTCTCAGATGGCATACGCCAACTCAACTCGCAGTATGCAAGCTACTTTAACAAACGACATAGCAGAGTAGGGCATCTTTGGCAAGGCAGGTACAAGTCTTGGTATGTTATGGATGAAAAGTATCTTTTTACACTTTTTCGCTACATCGAATCAAACCCACTCAAAGCCAATATGACCAAAAGTATAGGTGAGTACAAGTACTGTGCAACATATAGTATCAAAAGAGATGCCATGCCGCCATTTTTGCAAAACTCCTTTGTTCTGCGCGATTATCATATAGAGGAGTTATTTGATATGTTAGATATCCCTCTTAGCCCAAATGAGCTTGAAAATATAGATAAATTTCACAAAAGAAGATACAAAAAAGAAGATGGAAAAATCTTACATGTAAAGAAAAAAAGCTTAGAGGAGCATCTCTTACATGTAAAAGACAAAAAGCAAAGGGATGAAGCTATAAAATATGCTTTTGAAGATGGCTACAAAAAGAGTGAGATAGGAAGAACTTTTTCTTTGAGTGGCGCTGGAGTGGCAAAAATCCTAAAAAAGTTTAGAGTTTAGACCTGACCCCTATTTGATTTTAATCCTATTTTGAGTAAAATAAGAAAAATTCAATAAAGAGGTTAATGTATGGACAATATTTTTGATTCCAGCCAAGATATCCAAAGCATAAATATCGAAGATTCGANNCGATAAAAGCTAGTTATCTTGATTACTCGATGAGTGTTATCATAGGTCGTGCGCTTCCTGATGCAAGAGACGGCTTAAAACCAGTACACAGAAGAATACTTTTTGCGATGAATGACTTAAGTATCAGTTCACGTAGTCCTTATAAAAAGTCAGCTCGTATCGTTGGTGATGTTATCGGTAAGTACCACC
>DKEY01000124.1:908-7832 GCA_002469305.1 Sulfurospirillum sp. UBA6810 | reverse complement strand
AAGTACTTAACTTCATCAATCAAAGAGTACTATAAAAACCATATCTACAAAAGTGACTTTGTAGAGAAAATTGTTATGTATGATGGATATGAAATTAGCCCTGACTTGATAGATATGATTGAGGGTGAGTTGATGATGGATATAGAGATACATAAGATAAACATAGGTGAAAAAGTTTGTGATTTAGCTATCAAAGAGGCGAGAATATGAGATATAGTTTTATAC
This sequence comes from Sulfurospirillum sp. UBA6810, assembly GCA_002469305.1. Taxonomy (GTDB): domain Bacteria; phylum Campylobacterota; class Campylobacteria; order Campylobacterales; family Sulfurospirillaceae; genus UBA6810. The sequence continues at coordinate 7,607 of DKEY01000124.1, read as the reverse complement.
GTCCTCAAAGAAAATCACTATTATCTATATTTACAAAAGTGTGGTTAGTATTTATATTTTGTGTTGCTTTGATTCTTGGAGGGTTTAGTCTGTTTATAGTGTATAAAACAAGTGATTATAGACAAGAAGCTGTGTTGATAGACCAAGAGCGAATGGCACTGGAGCAAGATATAGATGCGATTGACCACCAAATAGGATTTATCCTGAGACAAAAAGCTATCGCTGAAGAGATTTATGCCAATAATGTCGTTTTGAAAGATAGCATGAAAAATCTTTTTGACTTGGTACCTGATCAGATTACATTAAATAAAGTTATCATGGATAAAGCATCTTTGATTATCTATGGAACTACCCCTACAAAAGATACGTTCAATTTTCTTTTAGCAGCACCATTAAAGTCGATTTTTCATACGAGTGATACTATATTTTACCTAACAAATGAAGGTTGGTATAACTTTGTGAGTACAAATAAAATCCTGACTAATGAAATGATGGGAGAGTAGTTATGGATAGGAGTATGGAAAAGATAGATATCGTAAAACTACTTTTGTTTCTTATGATATTTATTGTAGTATCGTTATCTATGGTGCTACTTTTGATTATCCCAAATGTCAAAGACTATCGAGCATCAAAAGCAGTTTATAAAAAAGCCTTTGTACACAAGATGAGAGTCCAGAGCGTTTTAAATGAAAGACATGAAGAATATCTAAAACTCAAAGAGGAAAATAGACGTCCTATCACAGCATTTATGCATAAGTTTTCAAGTGACAACTTTATAAAGTACACAAATCAGTTTTTTACTGAAGCTAAGCTCCAAGAAATTGAAAAAAAGGGCTATAAAAAAGAGTTTACAGAGTACTCTTTAAATGTAAGTTCGGCTTTACAAAGTCCTACAAATTTTTATAAATTTTTAGAGGGTTTAAACCGCTATGAAAATATAGTGCAAGCAGATTTTCCAATCCATATGGAATCAAATGCAAGCAAGATAACATCCAACTTTACTATCAAGGTTTTTGAGTTAAATACAACTCGCTAGGAGAGATGTGTTGGCTAAAAAGATAAGGTCTGATTTTTAGAGGAATCTTCTCTTTTCTGCAACTCTCTTTAAACTTTTTGTCCATTACCGCCTTAATATGAGGACAGATATATATCTTTTTATCACTAAAAGTTACGACAATCTTTTTTGAGATAACACAGTCTCTTGTTCTTAAAATCTCTTCTCTTTGAAGGTTACTCAGTAGATAACCTAGTTTTTTGATGATTTTATCTATCGCTCTTATATTTTTCAAATCATCACTGTCTTCATCTAAGATATATAACTCTTTGATATTTTTTATATCTTCTATAATCAACCTTTTAGCATCATTTTGCAGATACTCAAAACTTTTGATAATACCCTCTTGGTACTCTTTTAAAAAGGAGTTTGCATATGTGGCTCTAATAGTGTTTCTTTTATATTTTGGATTCAAGTTGGATTCATCTAAAAAATGCTTTATATTGTTTACATGTAAAAATTCTAAGAGTTCATTTTTGCTGATATTGATAAGAGGTCTTATAATTTTATAGTTGTCTCTTTGTTCACACTCACTCATGCCTAGCATCTCAACAAGCCCAGCTCCACGACCTAACTGCATCAAAAACCACTCAAATTTATCGTTGAGATGATGTGCCATGATGAGATTTGTGTAGCTATGTTCATTGATGATTTGCTCAAAAAACTCATATCTTTTCCCTCTTGCATTATGCTCGAAGTTGCTTTCTTCAAGCTTACATGTAAGAGTAAAAACTCTCTTATCAAACTCTTTGGCTAAATCTTTTGCATAGGTTTCCTCTGCGTCACTTTGTGCTCTCGTCTTATAATTGACCAAAGCTATATCAAAATCTACATGTAAGTTTTTAAGGATATAAAAAAGAGCACTAGAGTCACTTCCTGCTGAAAAGGCTAAGAGATTTTTTGAACTTTTTAGAAACTCTACGAGCTCACTAGAGAGCTTTGGTAACTTTTGCAACGAGTTTATCTCCTACACATTCACTTACATAAGCTCTATAACATTTTCCTATCTCTATCTCTCCCACATCAGAGTCATTGAGCAAGATTTCTCCATCTATCTCAGGAGCCCAAGAGAGTTTTTTAGCACCTATGAAGTACTCATGTTCACTACTCTCACCCTCAGTGAGTACATCTATCTCTTTATGTAAGTCTTTTTGTAATGAAGTTAAGTTTGAAGCTTTTACAATTGCTTCTATCTTGTCTATTCTTTGATTGATAGTTTCTTCATCTATCTTGTTATCCATCTCATATGCACTTGTATCTTCTTCATCACTATATGCAAACAAAGAGACTCTATCAAAGTTAAACTCTTTGACAAACTCTAAAAGTTCATTGAACTCTTCTTCGCTCTCTCCAGGATGTCCTATGATAAGTCCTGTTCGTACAAAACTCTCAGGAGCATTTTTCATCATGGTTAATTGTTCTATTATTCTTTGTTTGCCAGCACCTCTACGCATACGTTTGAGCATGGAGTCACTTATATGTTGTATAGGCATATCAAAGTAGTTGTGAAACACAGGTGAGTTTATGATAGCTTGTATCAACTCATCCGAAGTTGTCGTTGGGTAAAGATACAAAATCCTAGCACTTTTTACACCCTCGATTTTTTCAACCATGTGGATAAGCTCTATCAAGCCATCTTTTTGGTTCAAATCTCGCAGATAAGAGCTACTATCTTGTGATATAAAACTAAAGTCAAAAAAACCTTTAGCAACGAGTGCTTTGAGCTCTTTTTCGATGGAACGGAGTGTTCTTGAGTGGAGTTTTCCTTTAAATGTAGGTATTGCACAAAAGCTACATGTTTGGTTACAACCTTCGCTTAGTTTTATATATGCATGAGCATTTGAGCCTGTGATGACTCTTTCCTCTTCATTTAAGAGGTATGTTGCAGGGGTAAATCTACTCTCTTTTTTTTCTATGATTTCATCAATCTTGTCATAATCACCAACACCAGTGAAGAGGTCTACTTCTTTTAACTCTTTTTGTAACTCTTCTTTGTATCTCTCTGTAAGACAGCCACTCACAACGAGCAAGGAGTCTTTTTTTCTCGCTTCATGTAAAGCAAAGATTGTATCTAAACTCTCCTCTTTCGCTGGTCCTATAAAGCCACAAGTATTGACGATGAGAACATCTGCATTTTCTGGTTCATTCACCATCTTATAATCTTTTAAACGTCCTAACATGACTTCTGAATCTACTAGGTTTTTATTACAGCCCAAAGAGACTAGATATAATTTTTTTTGCATTTTAACTCTTTATATATATTTTTGTTTTTTCGTAAATTTTTATTATAGCAAGAATAAGAAAACCACCAAGTAGTCCAACTATAAATTCATTTAAAATCAGAGGCAGAGCCTCTAAAAAGTAGTGGTGAATGATACCAATATTATGTGACAAAATCCCACCACCCACAAGTATCATCGCAATCGTACCTACTACGGATAAGAACTTTATGATTTTTGGCATCAGTGCTACTAGGAAGTTTCCACTTTGAACATGTCTTTTATCGATGAGCCAAAAGCCTACATTGTCTATCCTTACTATCAGGGCAACCAAACCATAAACACCAACAGTAGCTATAAGAGCAACGATAGTGGTTGCAAGAATTTGTATAGAAAGAGGCTCGTTTAAAACCGTTCCTAAAGCTATGATGATGATTTCGATTGAGAGTATAAAGTCAGTAAGGATGGCTGATTTTATTTTACTTTTTTCTATATCAAGTATATTTTCACTTGAAGCTTGTAGGAGCTCTTTTTCTTCTTGTTTGTTATGTTTTACATGTAAAGATTCTTCTATCTTTTCAGCACCTTCATACAAAAGATAAAATGCTCCCAAAATCAAGATGTAAGGGATTATCCAAGGGATAAAACTACTAAGCAAAAATGCCAAAGGCAAGATGATGAGTTTATTTTTAAAAGAGCCTATTGTGATAGCCCAGATGACTTTTAACTCTCTTGATTGATCAAATCCTGTTGCTTTTTCAGAGTTTACTGCTAAGTCATCACCCAAGATACCAGCTGTCTTTTTAGCCGCTATCTTACTCGCTGCTGCTACGTCATCTGCTAAAAGAGCAATATCATCTAAAAGAGCGAAAATTCCTGAAGCCAAATTATTTCCTTATACCCATATATTGTCTATCAACCTTGTTGTGCCAACACGTGCTGCAACAAGTATGATACTGTTTTTTATATCTACACTCTCAAGTCTTTTAAATTCTCTATTTGTGATTTCAATATACTCTACTTCTAAGTCTTGCATCACTTCTTGCATTTTTTCCTTGAGAATTTCACAATTTCGCTCGCCTGATATGATAGCTTTTGTTGCGATTTTAAGTGATTTTGAGATATTGAGTGCATCTTTTTTTTCTTCTTCACTTAAGTAAGCATTTCTTGAAGAGAGAGCTAAACCAAGCTCATCTCTTACTATCTCACAAGGGATAATGTTTACATGTAAGAAAAAAGTTTTAACCATATTTTGTATCAAAAAGAGTTGCTGTGCATCTTTTTTCCCAAAGTAAGCATTTGTAGGACTTACAAGGTTGAAAAGCTTTAAAACTACTCTCAAAACACCATCAAAATGTCCAGGTCTTTTTTGTCCCTCCAAGATATAGCTCTGTTTTTGAGGGGCTTGGAGTGTTGGCTCATCTTCAAAGTAGATGTCATCAATACTTGGCATAAAGATAGCATCAACTCCTGCAAGTGAGCATATCTTCAAATCAGCTTCGTGTCTTTTTGGATATGTGTTAAAGTCTTCTCCTGCAAGAAATTGTGTAGGATTGACAAAGATAGAAACAATCGTAAAATCATTTTCAGTAATTGAAGTTTTGATTAAAGAGATATGCCCTTGGTGTAAGGCTCCCATAGTAGGAACAAATCCGATGTTACCACTTAGCGTTTTTCGAAACTCGATTAAGTCAAAAGCATTATTAAATATTTTCATTTTAGGCACTTTTTAGTAAAATAACAAATTAGTTTATGAAGCGCGCATTATAGCAAAAAAAGGATTATAGTTTGGATAACTACGAGTACACTGAACTTCTCAAAAAATTAGATATAAAGATAGATAATATTGCTCAAATCATTAAGCCCCAAAATATCATAAAAAGGCTCTGTGAGATAGAAGAGATGGAACAAGATCCCTCTTTTTGGTCAGATGCCGCAAACGCAGCAGTTATCTCAAAAGAAAAAACAGCAGCAAACCAAATCCTCTCAAGGTATAAAAAAGCGAAAAATGCTCTTGATGATACAAAAGAGATTTATGAGATGGCATCTGAAGAGGGTGATGAAGATACGGCACAAGAAGTAGTGAGTGAAGCAAGTAAGCTAGAGTCACTCGTGACTGATTTAGAGATAGCGATGATGCTCAGTGGTGAAAATGACAACAAAAATGCAATCATCTCTATACATCCAGGTGCTGGTGGTACTGAGAGTCAAGATTGGGCGAGTATGCTTTATCGGATGTATCTTAGATGGGCTGAGCGAAAAGGGTTTAAAGTAGAAACTTTGGACTTTCAAGAGGGCGAGGAAGCTGGTCTTAAAGACGTGAGTTTTATCATCAGTGGTGTCAATGCCTATGGCTATCTCAAAGCAGAAAATGGCATCCATAGACTTGTTCGTATTTCTCCTTTTGATTCCAATGCCAAAAGACATACCTCTTTTAGTTCTGTGATGGTTTCTCCTGAAGTTGATGATGATATTGATATCGTTATAGAAGATAAGGATATCAGGATAGATACATATCGTGCTAGTGGAGCTGGTGGGCAACATGTCAATAAAACGGAATCTGCCATCAGGATTACACATATCCAAACAGGTATAGTGGTGCAGTGTCAAAATGACAGAAGTCAGCATAAAAACAAAGCAACAGCGCTGAAGATGTTAAAATCAAGATTGTATGAGCTTGAGCTTGAAAAACAACAAGCACTCAAAGATGGTGTTGAAAAGAGCGAGATAGGTTGGGGACATCAGATAAGAAGTTATGTCTTAGCCCCTTATCAGCAAGTAAAGGATACAAGAAGCAATATAGCCTACTCAAACGTAAGTGCATTGCTTGATGGTGACATCTCTAAGATGATAGAGGATGTTTTGATTTCTCAACAGAGTAAATAGATATTATAAAAAGCTTTTGCCAAAGGTAAAGCTTTAGTTTAAATTCAAAAAAACAATTGATAACAAAGGATAAAAATGACAAATGATGCAATCTTAACACAATTAGATTACGCAGTTACGCAGAGTGCTTTGGCACAGTTAGATAAAGTAAAAGCAAATACAGAGGGTTTTGATTATGTTGAAAAACATTTGATAGCTCTTCATGACCAACTAAAATCACATCTCTCTTTTGTGGCACTTTCTTCAACACAAGATTATTTTAAAATCAAAAATGAAGCTAAAGGTGAAGAGATGATTGCTGAGGTCAATGAAATCATTGCAAAATGGTCAGAAAAATACAAAATAGCAATCAATAAAGTAGATGGAAAAGATACTTACTACGTTATAGGATATAAATAAAACTTCTTACATGTAAGAAGTTTTTCCTTACATGTAAACAATACTACTTTTGTGAATTAAAATCGTATAAAACTTTACTAGCTTTGGCATAGGTCATGATAATCAAGGTATGGCAAAAGAGGCTTATAAGTTTATCAAGTA
>DKEY01000124.1:0-821 GCA_002469305.1 Sulfurospirillum sp. UBA6810 | reverse complement strand
ACAAAAGGGTCATTGAGTATCTCTTTGACTTCTGCTTCTTTTGCATCACGTGTCAGATGTCCAGCAACACAACTCTCAGTGTTTGAGCCTTCATTTCCAAATTCTACACTCTCAATCATAGAAGAGGTATCTTCATTCGCATGAGTTTGAAGTATTTCTTGTTTTTTTTCACTCTGTTGCATCTGTATTTTTGTGTTTACTCCAAAAATCTCTTGAACAAATTGTCTGATGATAGGATATCCATGTTTGAGTCTATTTTTTTCTTCGTCTTGCGCACATGATGACCAAGTGAGTGTCTCTTCCTCAAAGCTTATAAAATCTATATTATTTTTAAAGGTAGTCGCAAGCTCATGACTTCTATCTTCTAGTTTTACGATAAGCTGGTCAAAAAGCTCTTTTGCACTATCTCTTATAGGTTCTTTTTGGAGGATAGTAGGTTTTTCTATCTGGGGTGCTTTTTCTTCTAAGATAGGTTTTACATGTGAAGTTTCTATTTTGTGGGCACTGAGTAATTCTTCTTTTACAGGTATCCTAAATTTTTCACTTTCCAGTGATTCTACCATCTCTTCGATAGTTTTTATATGTGTGGCTTCAAGCATTTTAAAAAATAGCAGTGTTAAAACAAAACCATTGTCTGCATTGAGAAAGAGTAAGTTTTTTGACTCACTGAGTATTCTAAAAAATCGTTCGCATAAAAGTGTTGAAAATCTACTGTCTTGATTGAAAAAAGCCTCTTTGAGATAAGCTATAAGCTCATCTATAATCACTTCGCACTCATAGTTTTCTAACTCTTTGATAATCTCTATAAGTTTAGTCTTGTC
>DKEY01000164.1 GCA_002469305.1 Sulfurospirillum sp. UBA6810 | reverse complement strand
AACTAGGAAAAGGACTTTATATAGTGCCTTTACTCTTTGCTTTTTCACCACTCATTACAGGAGATTGGATAGATAGATTTGAAGTCTTTTTCTTTGGGATGATTGGTATCACTGCTTTTGCTATCACTGTTGAGGGATTTTGGGATTATAAAATGTCTCTATTGCAAAGAGCTCTCTTTGGAGTCTCTACTGTTTTACTACTCTCTCCTGATGCACTTATAGGTTGGGAAAGTATTTTTGCAAAAGTTCCTGATACACATATAGCGGGTATTATATTGTTTAGTAGTATAATGTTTTTTCATAAATTTCAAGGAAAGAAGTATGCATAAGCTGATAGAAAATTTAGAAAAAAATGGCTTTGAAGTTATAGAAGTCAAAAATGCACAAGAAGCCTTACATGTAAGCAAAGAGTTTATCAAAGATGGTATGAGAGTTGGACTTGGTGGTTCTACAACAGTAGCACAAGTTGGGCTTTTAGAGTATGTAACAAAAAGAGAAAATATCACTCTGTTTAACCAATATGAAGCAGGTATAGATATGGCAGAAAATATGCGCCGAAGACGTGAGGGCATTTTGAGTGATTTGTATATCACAGGATGTAACGCTATCACGCAAAATGGCGAACTTGTCAATGCTGATGGTAGTGGAAACAGAGTGGCTGCTCAGATATTTGGTCCTAAAAAAGTTTTACTTCTTGTTGGTAAAAACAAGATAGTAGATACTCTTGAAGCTGGTTTTGAGCGTATCATGAGTGTTGCTGCTGTGAAAAATATAGAACGGATGAATTCAAAAGCTCTTGAAATGGGCAAAGAACCAAGATACAACCTTGATAATATTGGTAACAAATTTGCCTATATCAATGGTGATGAAAAAGGACGTACAACTATCATCTTGATAGATGAAGAGTTGGGTTATTAAGAGAGTACATATGTATGATTATTTAGTTATCGGTGGGGGAATTATTGGGCTCAATATTGCTATTGCGCTTAAGAAAAAAGAGCCTACATGTAAGATTGTTTTGATAGAAAAAGAGAGAGATGTAGCGATGCACTCAAGCGGGAGGAATTCTGGTGTATTGCACGCTGGTTTTTACTACTCAGCAGACTCTCTCAAAGCCAAATTCACACGTGATGGCAACAAGCTTATGCATGAGTTTTGTGAGCAAAGAGGGATAAGGATAAACAAATGCGCTAAAGTTATCGTTGCTACAAATGAAGAAGAGCTAAAGGGGCTTGAAGAACTCAAAAAAAGAGGCGATACAAATGGAGTAAAACTCTCTTGGCTTAGTGAAGAAGAACTCTCACAAAAGTACCCAAATATCAAAACTTTTAAAAAAGCACTTTTTTCCCCAACCACTTCGACTGTAAATCCAAAAGAGCTTACATGTGAATTTGCAAAATATGCAAAAGAGTTAGGTATAGAGATACTGACCAATACAAGTTATATCAAAAAACTCTCCTTGCAAGAGATACTGACAAATCAAGGAAGTATCAAGTGTAAGAAAGTTATAAATTGTGCGGGACTTTATGCTGATAAAATTGCACAAGAATTCGGTTTTGCCTCAAACTTTGTCATCATCCCTTTTAAAGGAATTTATCTTAAAGATAAAGAGAATAAAGCTGGTCTTGAGACAAACATCTATCCAGTACCAAATCTGGCAAATCCATTTTTAGGTGTTCACTATACTCTAACAGAAAGCAATGAAGCAAAAATAGGGCCTACTGCTATCCCTGCTTTTTGGAGAGAAAATTATAAAGGTTTTGATAACTTCAAATTTGACGAGCTTATCGAAATCCTTTTTTTTGAAGCAAAACTTTTCATCACAAATGCCTTTGGTTTTAGAGCACTTGCATACAGTGAAGTAAAAAAGTATATAAAATCACACCTCATTAATCTAGCAAAAACACTTACAAAAGGAATGAGCCACAAAGGTTTTAACTCTTGGAGTACCCCAGGTATAAGAGCACAACTGCTCAATACAAAAACACTCGAACTTGTACAGGATTTTGTAGTCGAAGGGGATGAACAAAGTGTACATGTACTCAATGCAGTAAGTCCAGCTTTTACCTCATCAATCCCTTTTGCTTCCTGGGTTGTTGAGAATTATATCATCAAAAAGTAAGTCTTACATGTAAGACTTACGCACTCACTAAAGAGTGATATAGAGAGCTTTCACTGATGGCTCCTGCCCCTAAAATAATGTTTTGTAAAGGGGTATCAACCACTTTAACATCTACTTGCAACTCTAAAGATAGATATCTATCCAAATTTGCAAGCATCGACGATCCTCCTGTTAAAAGAATTCCTTGGTCATAAATATCTGTTAAAAAAGCCGAAGGAAGACTCTCTATCATACTGCGAGAGAGGGCAACTATCTTATCCATGATAGGCTTTATGGCTTTTTGCACATCTTTTGAAGATGCTTCAAAGTTCTCTGGCATATGGGTTATGAGATTTTTTACACTTATACAAAGTGTTTTCTCTTCTTTGCCCATCATATCACCCAACTCTTTTTTGAGCATCTCTGCATCAGACAAAGAGATGAGCACTCTTTTAGCGTTTTTAAAGTACTCTACGATAGCTTCATCTATATCATTACCCGCTACTCTTAGAGATTTTGACATCACGATACCATTGCAAGAAAGAAGCGATATCTCACTCACGCCAGCACCTATGTCTAGCACTAAGATACCATTTGGATTTGAGATATCTTTTAAAAAACCAATCGCTGCAGAAAAGGGATCTTTGATGAGAAAAACATTTTTAGCTCCTCCACTTTTTCCAGCTTCTATAACAGCATTTCTCTCCATATAGTTCAAGTCAGAAGGTACACTTACAAAGATATTTGGTTTGCTAAAAAGAGGTTTTGGTATCTGTTTTATCAAATTTTTTATATACTCTTTTGCAGAGGTGAGATTTGATATAGCCCCTTTTGAGAGAGGTCTCATAACTTCTATATTTTGAGGACTTTTTCCTAGCATCTTTTTTGAGGAATTTCCAAAGTTAAAAAACTCTTTTCTTTGCTTGTCAAACGACAAAGAAGTGGCTTCTTCTAAAATAATCCCTTTTTTAGGTTGATATACAAGTGTATTGTTTGTTCCTAAATCTATCGCAAAAGAATTTCTAAATGAATTTTTTAGCAAAAACATATTTTCCTCTTTTATATTTGTTTTAAATGAATTGTACCAAATAATTGCTCTTTCCTCCCCTAAAAACAAATCTAGTTTCTTCTTTTAGGTAAGTCATACGCAAGTCAAAAATTGCTATAATATCCTTACTTAATCAAGAAGGTAATATTTTTTATGAAACTAACACATTTGGATGAAAAAGATAGACCAAAGATGGTAGATGTCTCTGATAAAGAAGATACTACGAGAGTTGCGGTTGCTAGTGGCACTATCAGCATGAGTAATGAAGCTTATGAGATGATAGTAAGTGAAAAAACGAAAAAAGGCCCCGTGCTTCAAACAGCTGTTATCGCTGCAATCCTTGGAACAAAAAGAACGAGTGATTTAATCCCTATGTGCCATCCTTTGATGCTGACTTCTGTAAACTGCGATGTAGAAGAACTTCCTGAACTTCCAGGGTTTAAACTCTACGTGAGCGCAAAACTCAAAGGACAAACTGGTGTTGAGATGGAAGCACTCACAGGAGTGAGTATAGGACTTTTAACTATATACGATATGGCAAAAGCGATAGATAAGTCTATGGTTATCTCAAACGTACAATTAGAATCAAAAAGTGGTGGTAAAAGTGGACAATTCACAAGAGCTTAAACTAGACTATCCATGTAATTGGCAATATAAAGCCATCGTCCATGCAGACGTGTGTATCAAAACAGCAACACAAGAGATACTTTTAGAGCGTGAACACAAGATAGAGGCATCGAAAAATTCAAAAGAGGGTAAATACTCAAGCTACACACTTACTGTCCTCGTACACAGTGATGATGATAGAAAAATGTTATTTGAGTGTTTGAGAAAAGTAGAATCAATAAAATACGTACTATAAGCAAAAAGGAAAACAATGGAATCTATACACAACTTATTTACTGGCACAATCTCACAAAACAAAGAAAATCCTCAACTCCTTGTTATACTTCAAGACTTGAGCTTTGAGCTTTCAAAAAAGAAAATCCAAAGACTTAAAGATGAAAAAAATATCCAAAATCGTCTGAGTGAATTGTTTGAGCTTTATGTTAAAGCACTAGAGAATGAGGGAATAAAAAATCCAAAAAGTGTTGGTTGTGTGATTGATGGTATTGTAAAAGCAGCTAGCTATGAAAAAGAAGAATTTTTATACAAATCTTTATATGAAAAAGAGCAACTCGAAAAATCCATCATGGAGCAAAAAAGAGTTATCCGTACAACTATCTTAGATACTTTTTCTACTATCGAAGCACATATAGAAAATATGGAAGAGACAACAGCGAAAGAAGCACTCCGAGCACTCAGTGATGCGAAACTCAAAGGTGTTGAAATGCTTGGTATCCTCAAAGAGACAACAAGTGAAGCACTTTTAACTACTCTTGAAAAAGGGGTAGATATAGAAGATACTGTATTTGAAATCACAAAAAATATCACATACCAAGCTATCAATGAGGGCGATTTTACAAAGCAAAGATTTTTGGATATCTCAAGTTCTATCATCGAAGTGGCTATCGAGATAGCTGATGAAGACCAAGGCTTTGCAAAAAACATCCTCAATGGAGCTATCCATGGTACAAAAGAGGGGATGGCAAAGGCAATTGATAAATTTAAAAATGATTTAAAATTTGCTCCTGAAGAGGTTGAAGATATCATAGAAAAAGATTTAGGTACAGTCAAAAAAGAGTTACTTAAGATAGAAGAGTCTTTTATAGCGATGCTTGAAAATACTGCAAAAATCTCAAATGGTGTTTCAGCAACAATCATCAAGGATATCTTATCAACGGAGTTTAACACTTCGCTTGCTAAAATCAGAAGAGTTGCAAACGAGGCAAGAGAAGCTATCAGTGAAAAGATAGATGAGCTACGTGAAAATGCTTCCAATATGGAGTATGACTTTGTAGAAAAAGCAGAAAAAAAGATAGCCTCACTCAAAGAAGAGATGAACAAGCTAGAGAAAAAAGCGGGTACAAAGTTTGAAATCCTCAAGAAAGAGTTAAATGAACTAGAAAAAACAGCTAGTGAAAAGATAGACTCCATCAAAAACTTTGAATTTGAAAATGAAAAAGCAAAAAAAGCAGCACATGAAGCGAAACGCCTTGGAAATCATGCTTGGGAAGTAGCAAAAAGTATGGTTGATGGCGCGCTTAAAGGTGCTAAAGATGCTATGAAAAAAGACAAATAAGCCAGTAGCGTGGAGTACTTTTACGACATCTTAAAGCAACTCATAAGAATACCAAGCGTTGTTGGGGCAGAACATCCTTTTTTTATGTTTGTCAAACGCGAACTTGAAGAGATTGGTATCAAGGTTGAGTATTATGATGGTGTATTGGTAGCAACAGGAGATAAGCCAGATGATGGTTATATCTCTGTCCACGCTGATAGACATGGACTTATCTGTACTGGACAAAATGAGTTTCAGTACGCAGCATTTATCGCTAAAAATAAAGCTGACTTGACTGGAAACTCAAACGCAGAGCAACTCTTAAAAAACTTCACCAATAGATTTGTAGATCAAAAAGTACAAGCTTATGAGCCTTGGTCAGGAAATTATCTTGGTATTGGTGTTATCAATGATGCCTTTCTTTGCCAAAGAAGAAACAATATCATCTTCAAAATTGATGGATTCAACCATCTTTTTCCAGGAACACCTATCGCTTTTTGTGACCGACTTGAGTTAGATAATAACCTCATCTCAGCACAGCTTGACAATGCTATATCAGTAGCTATTGTTATCTACATGTATCATTTAGGATATAAAGGAACTGCATTTTTTACAGGAAGTGAAGAAGCAGGTAGAAGTTGGAGATTTTTGTTAGAGTGGTTTAGGAGATTTGATATAGAGACAAATGAACTTTTAGTTTTAGATACGAGTCCTTATGAATCTCTTGAAGATATAGCAAATTTGGATATAGTTTTAAGAAATCGTGACTCCAATGCTCTTTTTAAATCCCCTCTCAAAGCAAAGATAAAAAAGATTGCCATAGAAAACAGCATCAAATACCACTTTAAAGATGCTTATCTTAAAAATAAAATGGCTCAAAAAGGGATAACAAATGGCTCACTGGGAACTACAGAACTTGGAAGGATTATAAAGGCGACCAAAGGAAAAATCCAAGGTACAACACTTCAAGTCCCAACTATCGGCTACCACACAACTAAAGAAACTACACATACAAAATCGATAGATGCCATTATCTATGTCCTCAAAGAAGTTTATCTGTAAAATTACTCTATGATAATTTTTGGAACTACATGTAAAATAACTTTTTTCCCTAGACGTACTTGAAGTTTCTCTTTGAGTAAAAGATACTCTTTCTCTCCAAGAAGCTTTTTAGATATCACTTCAACATCAATGGTAACTTGCTCTTTTGTGGAAGATTTTATACTCAGTACATGCACTACCGCCTTATTTTCATCAAAAATAAAATTTTCCATATTTTTGAGTTTTGCGTAGTCATTGCTTTGTAAAATGAGTGAATAAAAAGAAAAAACAAGAGGAATACAGATAATACTTAGCATAAAAAAGGAGTAAAAAAGACTCTTCTTAGCCCTATGAATAGGAGCAAATCCAAGAACGATAAAAGTAAGACTCGCAGCAAGTACCATCCCAAAAAGGTTGGTTATAAAGAGCAAAAAAGAGCCATAAATCATCTCAAAATTTATCCAACCAAGACCTATACCAGTAACACAAAGAGGAGGAACAAGAGCAACTGCAATAGCAACTCCAGCCAAAGACTTTGCTACCTCCTCTTTTGCACTTGCATATGCTCCTGCAATACCAGAAAAGATAGCAATAAATAGATCCAACATATTTGGATTGATTCGTGAACTCATCTGAACTGTCATCATATCAAGAGGCATAAAAAAAGTCAAAAGCGAAGAAAACACTAAAGTCGTTAAAATACCTATGCCAAGAGTACCCATACTATTTTTGATAATGAGCCTATCACTTCTAGCAGCTCCCATAGAGAGTGATATGATAGGTGCCATAAGTGGAGCAAGTATCATCGCACCTATAACAGAGGGAATAGAATCTTGATAAATACCAACAGTTGCTAGCAATGTACTGAGTACCATCAGAGTTAAAAAGATACCTGTAATTTTTGAACTCTCTCTAAGAGACAAAAGTGTATCTTTTATATCCTCATCACTTGCTTTTTTAAATAAAGGAACTTTTCCCTCTACTAAAAGATCACTCATCTCTCCTTTTGGAAGACTTTTAATATTGATCTTCTCTTCACTAGTAATTTCGTTTTTCTCTTCTATTGCTTTTTGAAAACTTTTTCCAAAGTTGATTCTTACATTTGTTTGTTTCACTTCTATCTCTATCTCTTTGGCACTCATTGGCGTATCATCGATAGAAAAATCAAGTGTTTGGTTGCTTGTGATTTTCAAAGAGTTTGTCGAAATGAAGCCTATATTTTGAGGTAGCTTCCCGATAGAAAATTTGTGATACAAAAAGATAACAAGCAAATGATACAAATACGCACTGATACTATAAGGTGCTATGATGAAGGCATTGAGTTTTCCATCATGAAAAGAGGAGTTTCCAAAGTTTTTGAGTGTGCTAAAGAGCGTATAATCTTCTAATACCAAAACTCCACTTGCAACTGTTTTAACCTCCGTACCCTTTGTACTTACAAAACTCATCGCTTGGTATTGAAGATTTTTAAGATTTGCAAAAAAATCTTTGATATTTTGAAACAAGGAAGTATCAAAAATCTGCTTATTGAGATTTTGCACATTTCCTATTGATATTTTTTTAAAAACCAGTTCACTATTGCACAAAAGTATTTGATCTTTGAGCCTTAGATTTTCATCAAAACTCTCCTCCAACGCTTTTTTGATATCTTTTGAAATACCATAATGCAAAAGTGCATCATTCGCATCTTGATGGGGCAAGATAGTCACTTGCATATCCCCATCACTGTGCTCTTTGAGAAAATTTTTAACATCATTATCAGGAAGATACAAAAAATAGATATCTACATGTAAAAGCTTTTCTTCAATCTCAAGATACTCTACATGTGAAGATTCTATCCCATATTTACTCTTTAGCAACTCTTGAAGTTCTTGCAACGTTGAAAGAGAAATATCTCTTGTGAGGATAAGAGCTGTTTTGTACACCTATGCCTAACCTTGTTTTGTTTTGATGTAAGTATCTATCTCATGAGCTGCCCTCTTACCTGCGCCCATCGCTTCGATAACAGTTGCTGCACCTGTAACGATATCACCCCCAGCAAATACCCCTTTACGTGAAGTCCCAGTAAAACCCTCTTTGATAAAGATAGTTCCTTTCGCATTTGTCTCCAAACCTTTTGTGCTTGCCGTTACCAAGTCATTTGGCATAGTACCTATGGACATGATAACAGTATCTACATCCATCACAAACTCAGAACCCTCTATCTGTTTTGATGAGCGTCTTCCACTCGCATCAGCAGCTCCTAGCTCCATTTTCACACATTTAAGCCCACATACATGTCCATTTTCATCGGCAAGTATTTCAACAGGGTTTGTTAAAAGGCTTAACTCTATCCCCTCTTCATGTGCATGTTCTACCTCTTCTGCACGAGCGGGAATCTCTTGTGCACTTCTTCTGTAAACTATACTTGTCTGTACTCCAAGTCTTTTTGCTACACGTGCTGCGTCCATAGAGACATTGCCTGCGCCTATAACAGCTACTTTTTTACCTATAGTTGTTGGGGTATGATACTCTTTTGAGTTTCCTTTCATAAGGTTTACTCTTGTTAAAAACTCATTTGCTGAAAGTACTCCAAGTGCATTTTCACCCTTGATTCCCATAAATCTAGGGAAACCTGCTCCACTACCGACAAATACAGCTTCAAACTCACCATCAAGTAGTTCATCTATCATCAAAGTTTTACCGATAACTACGTTTGTATGAAAAGTAACTCCAAGCTTTTTAATCCTCTCTATCTCCCCCTCGACTATCTCTTTTGGCAATCTAAAAGAGGGGATGCCATACGTAAGTACACCACCAAGTTTATGTAAAGATTCAAATACATCTACACTATAACCCATCTTAGCGAGTTCAGCTGAAGCTGCAAGTCCAGCAGGCCCACTTCCTACCACTGCTACTTTCTTTCCATTTTTTACAGGCTCTTGCACTTCATAATTTGAAAGCGCCCAGTCTCCAACAAATCTCTCAAGTAAACCTATCGCTACTGGTTCTTGCTTGATACCTGTTATACATACGCCCTCACACTGTTTTTCTTGCGGACAAACTCTACCACAAACAGAAGCAAGTTTTGTATGTTCACTTAAAACCTCAGCTGCTCCCATGATATCTGCATCTTTAAGCCTTCTTATAAACCCAGGAATATCAATGCCCACAGGACAAGCAGCAACACATCTTGGTTTTTTACACTCTAAACATCTATTTGCTTCATTGACTACTTCTTCTAAAGTAAATCCAAGATTGACTTCATCAAAACTTTTAATTCTTTTTATCGCATCTCTCATACGAGGGTTTGAGCGTTTTTTTGCATCATTGTGTTTTTCATGATGGATAGGACAATCTTCATTTTCATCATCCTCTTCTAGCAGATTCTCTTCACGCAATCTGAGCCTTTTTTGCGCTTCATCAAAGTTTACTTTAAAGCCATCAAACTCAGGACCATCAACACAAGCAAATTTTACTGCACCATCTATCTCAACTCTACATGCCCCACACATCCCTGTACCATCAACCATTAAAGGATTTAAGCTCACCGTAGTTGGGATACCCAGTTTTTTAGTCATCAATACTGCAAATTTCATCATAATCATAGGACCGATAGCCACAGCATGAGTAAATTTTTTGCCATCTTCTACCACTAGCTTTTCAAGGAGTTGTGTAACATTTCCATGAAAACCATAAGAGCCATCATCTGTGCAGATATGTACATTTGGTGTGAGTTCTCTAAAGTCATCTTCTAAGATAAGTAAACTTTTGTTACGAGAACCGATAATCACATCTACATCCAAGCCATTGTCAACAAACCACTTGACCTGAGGATAGATAGGAGCTGTTCCAACACCGCCAGCAATAAAAACAAAGCTCTCTTTTTTGAGTTTTTCTATATCTTCATGGATAAATTCACTCATCTGTCCAAGAGGCCCAACCACATCTTGAAAGTGATCTCCTATCTCAAGGTTTTCCATATCAAGAGTACTTTTCCCAACAACTTGGAAAACTATGTTTATCGTTCCTTCTTCTTTATCATAATCACATATAGTTAAAGGAATTCTCTCTCCATATTCATCAGTTTTTACTATCAAAAATTGACCTGGCATCGCTTTTTGTGCAAGTCTTGGTGCTTTTATGTCCATAGATAAGATATTTTCAGCCAAATATCTTTTACTCATTACTTCATACACTACTTTTTCCTCAAATTTACTTTTTATCAAGCCCAAATACAAAGCCTCGTTTCACTTGCTTTATAAGTTCAGGTACTACGTCATTATATTCGCCAACTATACCAAAATCTGCATTAGAAAATATTGTTTCTTTTGGATTTTTATTAATCGCTATGATAGTTTCTGCCTCTTTTATCCCTGCTAAATGCTGCAAAGCTCCTGAAATGCCGATAGCTATATAAACCTTTGGTCGTACACTCTTGCCTGTTTGTCCTATCTGTCTTGCATACTCACATGCACCAACATCGACAACAGCTCTACTGCTTGCCCACTCTGCATTTATCCCTCTCTCTTTTAAAGCTTCAGTGAGTTGTTTTACCAAAGACATATTATCCCCTAGAGTTCCTCTCCCTCCACCGACTATGATGTCAGCTTCAAAAAGATTTGCAAGTCCACCCTCACCTCTTATAGTTTGAAGTATCTGTGTCGTAAAATCACTCTCACTCAAAGTTGGCTCAAATGCACTAACTTCTCCTTTTAAGTTCTCATCTCTTTGAGGTACTTCAAAAGTTCCAGCACGTGCTGTTGAGATTTGAGGACAAACAAAACCTAAGATTGTAGCTAGCTTTGACTCTCCATATGTTGGACGACGTGATTCTAAGATCGGGGCATAGATGACTTTTTTCTTTTTATCTATATGTTCACCTATCTCTAGGGCTGTACAATCAGCTGTCACTCCACTTTGTGTTTTTACCCCGATTCTTGGAGCTAGTTCACGTCCGGCCGTTGTTGCTGCAAAAAGAGCGATTTCTGGTTTATACTTTTTGATAACTTGCTCAAAGATAGAAGAAAATGGCAAGATAAGATACTCACTAAGTCGTGCATCTTCTACTACGATAACCTCATCACAGCCATGATATATCAGCTCATTTGTTAAGCCCTCCACCTTATGTCCTATCAGTAGTGTTCTCACTTTTGTATCATGTCCCAAAGATTGAGCTAAATTTTTTGCAGGAGTTAAAAGCTCAAGTGATGCTCTTGTAATCTTTCCATTTGCTACTTCAGCCCAAGTAAGAATCCCACAAGAGCCTTTTCTAAAATCAACTCTCTCAAAATCACTTGGAGCCTCTTTTTGTTCTTTCTCTTTTTTTACACTCGTCTCTATCTCATTTTTACCAAGCTTTACATTGTGTATAAAATCAGTAACTTTTTCTTCAATACTCTCACCTTTGCTCATGATGACAGGAGCGCGTTCACTTTTGATATTGACTACTTTTGCTACGATAGTAGGAGAACCCGAAAGACCTATCTTTTCATCACTTAAATTTATATCATCTATGCTAAAAACTTTTACTTGAGTATTTCTAGCCTTGATAGCTCCTAATAAAGAAGGACGTCTTGGAGGGATACCTGTTGGTGTAAAAGAGAGCGTACATGGGGTAGGCAGTTTTAATATCTGATAACCACCTTCTATAATCCTCTTGGCGATTATCTTTCCCTCACTAAACTCTGCATGTTCTATAAAAGTAGCTTGAGCAATTCCCAAGTTTTCAGCTACTTGAGAGGGAACGTGCGCAGTATCTCCATCACTAGTTTGACGTCCTGCAACTACGATAAAATCTTCATTCAAGCCTTTACCAAAACCTAGATGTTTGAGCATAGAAGATATGGCAAGTCCTGTTGCATACGTATCAGAACCTCCAAGTCTTCTATCAGAAAGCAGATACGCTTCATCATATCCCATCGAAATCGCTATTTTTAAAGAGTGTTCAAAAGAGGGAGGTCCCATCGAGCACACTAACAATCTTGCATCTTCCATCATGCCTTTAAGCTGTAATCCAGCCTCTAGTGCAAAGGAACAGTCTATATTGATCATGGACTTCGCTTTAGTTCTATCCATCAGTCCATCTTCACCCATACGCATTTGAGAAGGTAGTGGAACTTGTTTCATTAGGCTTATTATTGTTGTCATGATTTCAAATTCCCCTTTTACATATTTTGGTATTGTGGACCATCTGCACCATAAGGTGTCATCCAAGTTATGGCATTATTTGGAGCTTTTATATCGCAAGTTTTGCAATGTACACAGTTTTCAGCATGAATTTTAAGCGTATGATTACCACACTTATCAACTATCTCTTCGTACACATCTGCTGGGCAAAAGTACTGACACGCCATGCCATATTGTTTTATATTTATCTCGCTAAAGCTCTCAGGATTTTCTACATGTAAATGTACTGGTTGGTGTTCCTCATGAAAGGTGCCAGAGTAAAAGACACTGGTGTCTTTATCAAAAGTGAGCTTTTTATCATACTCAAGTTTGCCAGCAAATCTTTTTTTAAAAGCCACTCCCTTATACTCATATGTTTTTTTCAAAGTAGCATTATCTTGTTCGAGTTTTGGTACAAACAAACATGCTCCTTTGGTTAAAAGTTGCACTCCAAATTTAATACCCCCGATAAGCAAGCCCTGAGTCATCACTGCCCTAAAGTGTCTTACTGGATACATCTCCTCTTTTATACGACTTGCATCTACAAGCCTTTTATATAAAGATAGATTCTCATCACTTGTATCTTCGCTCACAAGTGCATAGAGTGCTGTTTTTGCTGCACACATACCAGAAGTAATAGCAAGATGAACTCCTTTTAGCGCTGGCATTGCAACTAGCCCTGCGCTATCTCCTACGATAAGAACATTGTCTGCATAAAGTTTTGGGATAGAGTTCCAACCTCCCTCTGGGATAGTTTTTGCACCAAATTCTATAAGTTCCCCTCCATCTAGGATTTTTTTCACAAGAGGGTGTTGTTTCCAAACCTGCATAATCGCATGGGGATCAAAAGTAGGGTCTTTATAATCAAGTCCTACAACAAAACCGATAGCTACTTTGTTATCTTTAAGTCCATAGATAAAACCACCACCAAACTCTTCACAAGAGTTCAAAGGATAGCCAAAAGTGTGATACACACTTCCCTCTTTGATATTTCCACAAGGAACACTCCATAACTCTTTCACACCCAAAGAGTAAACTTGGGCATTTGAGTTTTTACGGAGATTGAGTCTATTTTTTAACTCTTTTGCAAGTGAGCCTCTTATACCCTCTGCAAGAACAACTATCTTTGCTTTGACAACTGTTCCCTCTTGATAATTTTCAAGCTTATTACCATGCTCATCAACACCCGTATCTATGGTTTTTATACCGATAACTTTATCATTTTCATAGAGTAATCCTCGTACAGAAAAACCTGTATAAACTTCCACCCCTTTAGCCTCAGCAACTGATGCTAGGTATTTGCATACTTGTCCTAATGAAGCTATTTTATTGCCTATATTGTTCATATATGGAGGATGAAATGGAAGTTTATAAGAGCTGTTTTCAAAAAGAAAATGTGTTGTATCTTCTTGGACTTCACAATCAAAAGGTATCTTTTCAAACTCTTCACAAGTGAGTAATTCCTTGAGTGACTCTGGCTTTATGATAGCACCTGAGAGGATATGTGCGCCAACAGCATTACCTTTTTCTACTACCATGATACGCTTTTGCAAACCTTTTTTTTCAAGTTCATCTGCAAGATGTATTGCCGTACTCAGTCCTGCTGGCCCAGCACCAACTATCAGTACATCACAAAAAATTGTATTATCGCTATCCATGTTACCTCCAAAATTAAATGCAATCACAATGTGTAGTAAGTATAAATCATACCTAAAGTAGATATATACAAAGTTTTAGTGTGCTATTTTGTTACAAGTTCATCAAGACACTGTAACAGAAGGTAACTTAGAATATAAAATATTTTTTTACTATTTTTTATAAAAAACTATTTAAGTTTATTCTTTTGTAACAACCCAAAGTGCGTGTATAACACCTGGTATAAAAAATATCAAAGTTAAGATAAGGTTTAACCAAAACGTGGGCATAATCCCTTTTTTGAGAAAAACAGCAAGTGGTGGTAAAAATATCGAAGCTATAATTAAAACTAATCTACTCATAAAAAATCCTTTTTAATTATTATATGTAAGTGAAATTTTTTTATTCTTCACTTTGTGCTTTTAAACTACTAAAAAATGCAACTAAATCATTTATACTCTTTTCATCCATCCAATGATATGAAGGCATAGTAGAAGCGAGATTTCCATTTTCATCAAGAGTATACCAAGGAAAATCTTCCTCTGCTGTAGGATTATAGTTTGGAACCACTACAGCACTTGAATCTAGCATCGACTCTTTAAGATACTGTAACGTAGAATATCCTCCAACATTAGAGAGATCTGGTGCCATATTTACTAAAGTCTTAGCACTACCTGTAAAGTTGTGACAAGCCGCACAATTTTCCACTGCCAATCTCTTTCCATTGGCAACATAGCCATCAACTTGAGTAGTCAAGCTATCTAACAGCTCATATCCACCCCTCTCACCAACCAATTTAACCCCAATCCAAGGGCTAAGGTACTCAATGCCATCACTATTGCTCACATTCCCATCCCATGTAATTAACGAGATTGGGAATGCTCCTTTTTCAAGATCAAGATACTCTGTTTTTAGTTCTCTTGAGAGTGTACCTTTCCAAACACCCTCTTTATAAACCATATCCATCACACCTGAAGCATTTTTATCTTTAATCTCAACTATAGAGCGAAATCCTTCCATAACAAAAGTACGCCCATTTTCAACATCTTCATTATCTTGAACTGTCGTATAGGATGTATCATAATATTCTTCTAGTGAGTGAAAATGCACATTACTCTTTGGCTTAGAGACTTGTTCACTAGCTTTTCGCAAATGAACAACAACACTTCTATCTTTGCTTCCCATACTTATATATGGAAGTTTCATAACATCGCTATAATCTGTTGGAAATTGAAAAGCAAAGCCATCTGCATATGTTCTAGTACAACAGTCTTTTTGCGTATTTTTTGTAGAATCTTTCCATTCAAGAAGCAAAGAGATATTTTTCCCATCATACAAAGCTTTCACTCGAACTTTTTTTGCTTTTAAATTTTCCTCTGGTATATTTGCTTCTGGATTAATCTTTTTGGTAGTTGTGTGTGGATAGAGAATCACATCTGTGTACTCTACAGAAAGCCATGCTTTAGAAAGTGGTCCAATTTTTCCGATATTTCCAGGTACTTTTATAGCTTTTATCTGCTCACTAGCCCCAGCTAAAGACAGTATCAGCCCAGATAATAAAATTATTTTTACTAATATTTTCATTTGAAATAAATCCTATATCTTTACAATAGACTTCTTTAAGAATTTAGTGATATGTCATCACCCACACTCACCTGTCCATCACAAATAACTTTGGCAAATATGCCTCTTTTATCTTTCAAAAGCTTTGGAAGTTTGTTATTTATTTTTGAGAGACTACTACATAAAGAGGATCTTTGGCTTATCTCTATAACAGCACTTCCTATGCGGAGCTTTGTTCCACCTTCTAGTGCATATGGATCAAAATCAACGAGTATATTTTCGCCCAATTCTCCTTTTGTGATATCTATACCCTTCTGCTTTGCCATTTCATAGCTTTTAAGCGAAACTATCAAGATAGATCTCGTGATATCTTTGCCTTTAAACCTATCTTCACATACCCCATCAAGCTCAAGAGTCAATGCCTCTTTTTGCTCTCTTATTTTATCTTCTTTAGATACAAAAAGCTCTACAACACTTCCCAATACCTTTTTACTCATCGTGATAATACTCCTGTAATCCTTCAAACCAAAAATCAGCTACAAAATTTATACTCAGCTCTTTTCTTTTTTGAAAATGTGCTTCCATATCAAAGTTTTTATTTTTACCATAATTATCCTTATACTCTTGAATAACCTTAGCGTATTCTTTTTCTTTCATAGCTGTTATTTCAAATTTGATATGATCGTAAGTTTTGTTTTCTATGCTAAATTGTTCTCCATCAAGAAAGTGAACATTTATTCCCCCATATCTCTCATCCTCTTCCAAGGTAAGATTGAGCTCGATATTTGCTCTCAAACTTGCAAAAAGATTTAAAAACTGATCTATTGGCATATCAAGGCTATTGACTACGACTGCACTCTTATGATCATATCCCCAGCCACCAGATATATCAAGCTTGACATCAAATACCTCTAAGATAAGCCCCGATATATCCTCAACGGGTGTAAGTTGATTGTATTGCATCTACTCTTTCTCTAATTCTAATTTTAAAACATAAGATTCTAAATCCATCGTTTTATAACTTTTGCTAGATATATATTTTAACTCAGCAAAATACTCATCTATATTTCTATACCCTATAGATCTATAAACCACTTCACCTGCTTCATTGAGAAAAATAGTCGAAGGGTAAGCAATCGCCCCGATGTGCTTTGAAAAATCCTTATAAGAACCCTCAAAATTTTGAAACTTTATAGTGCCTTTGTTGGGGGTAAATATATCTACATGTAGAAAGTTTTTATTGATTTCGCTGAGTATAGCTGCATCTTTAAAATTTTCACCAAGCATAGCTTTACAATAAGGACACCCTGGGATATGGTGAAAAAACATGATATGTTTATGCTCATTTTTAGCTATTTGCAGTAATTTATCAACATTGATATCACTACTATAAGCAGAAGACACTAGCACAAAAAATAAAAAAGGTTTGAAGAGGATTTTTACAAAATACAACAGCCCTTTGGTTATGGGCTGTTGCTTAGCAAATAAATTTTGCACGTTTATACTTTCACTATTCTATAGTAGAATCTATGGTAGATTCAAGTAGATTTTGCGCATCAAGGAGAGGATTAAGTGCTCCATCGTCGTTGATATTGGTTGACATTACCCAGTTATAAACAGATGGATAACCCATGCGTGTTAGCTTTTCGCCTTTTTTCTTGTACAAGTACATCGTACATGGCGCAAACGCTCCAACTTCAGGGTATAGTTTGTGTACAGGATAGATAACTTCAAGCTTACATATAGAGTATGCATCATAAAACTCATAAGTATCGACACCATTTTTTTCTAGGTCATCCAAGATAGGAGTAAAAGCTGCTACAACAAAGCCAACCGATTCGATTTCTCCCTCCATCGTCTCTTGATAAGCCTCTTTTGCTTCTGTGATGTCATCATTCTCATTTTCTAGCTCAAATGCAAATCTTGTTACGGTCTCTCCCTCTGGTCTAAGAGCTTCATAGTTTAATTTATCAAATGAGCCATTTGGAAATGCTTGTTTTAAAGCTTTTGTGAAACTCTCATTGAGTGCTATCAAAGAAGGGTTTGTTTGAGGAACTCCGGAAATTCTTGACATCCCTTTTAAAGTGAGTGATGAGATGCTGATCTTTTTTCCATCTTTTGAATATACAGATGTACTCAGTGGAGCGATAAGCCCAAACTCAGGATAATCTTTTAAGATGCTTGCTGTAAGTTTTGGATTATATACAAACATCAATCTGTACATAGCATAGTCTTTTCCACCACCAAATCTTTTCTCAAAGGACAGATTCATGTTGTTGTTACCAGTGATAGTAAAACCATTGGCTTCAAATGCCTCTTCTATACTTTTAACCGTTATCTTTCCATCGCTGTTATCGCTAGTAAAAATTCTAATATCTTCCATTTTAGATTTCTCATTTTGAGCCGCTGGGACAGATACCTCTTTTTGACAAGCGCTAAAAAATAGAGCTAAAACTAAAGTTGATAACAAAAGAGTTAAGTTTTTCATGATTACTCCTTAATCGTTATTTACTAGCTGTAAGTTCAACGGATTTTTCATAAATATTGCCTTTTCTATCCGTAGCTATTACGCTAAGAGAATCACCTATCTCAGAATCTTCTCTTTTTACGCCCTCATCCAATTCTCTTCCTGAGAGTTGTCTTCCTATTTTAAACGAATCACATTTAAACAAAAATAAGAAAATAGGGTTTTTAGAGAAAAACTGACTTGTTGAGACGTCCAGTACAACCTTATCTCCAACTTTGCCTGTAATGTGTGTGATAAAATTTGCATCATCGCTATTACCTGTTTTTGTCTTCGCCTGATTGTACGTAGTCATAGGATGTGAAATTGCCATCCTTACGGTTGCTATTCCATTGTCTATTTTTACTTTTATTGCTGATATTTTATTTGCCATTATCTATCCTTCACATCCGCCAGCTGCAACTTGAGTTGCAACTTTGGCCATGTAGATTTTTCCATCCATGCCTTCTACTAAAACCATGACGATTCCATCTTTTGCCATTTTGATTTTGACTCCATACTTTTTCACATCATATGGCCCTACATCAAAAACTGCCACTGCACTCTCAGGGTTTGCATCTTGAAAAAGTGCTATTGTTTTTGCATCGATAGTTGTTTCAAAAGTCACAGGAACTGCAGCACCACTAGAGTTGATTTTGGGAACTTTGATTTTGATTTCATCCGTCTCTATAATCTCTCTTACTCCATAAAGGGCTTTTGTTGCATCATCAATACTCAGTGCTTCCCAAACTGAGGGCTTTAGCTTTCTATAATCTTCGGCTCTAAGGTCGATAGGAACAACAGACAAAGCGACTAAAGTTCCCGCAAAACTTAAAAATTTTCTTCTATTCATTTTTCTTTCCTTTCCTATTTCACCATGTAGTCAATAACTTGTTTGAACTCTTCATCATTCAAAGATGAACCGCCCTTGGCTGGCATACCGTTATTTGTACCTTCTGTGGCATTTTTGATGACCTGCGCGAGACTTTTTTCTAAGTATGGAGCCCATGCTGCTTGATTTTTAGCAGGAGGTGCGGCCCCTGTTTCGTGACACATTGCACAGTTGTTATCATAAGCAGCTTTTACATCAAAACTTACTTTATGAGCAGGGTCTTCCTCTTGGGGAGGTAGATTTCTCTCAACAGAGATAGGAGGCTGAAAATCCGTAATTCCTCCATCGAGTCTCACGACATTGTCTGTTGACTGACAGTTTTGCATACAAGGCTCTTCACCTTTTGCCAATCTAATACCACCAAAGTTTTCAGGATTTGCAAAATATTCTCTTACATTTTCAA
This sequence comes from Sulfurospirillum sp. UBA6810, assembly GCA_002469305.1. Lineage (GTDB taxonomy): Bacteria > Campylobacterota > Campylobacteria > Campylobacterales > Sulfurospirillaceae > UBA6810. Next base: position 4,857 of record DKEY01000164.1, on the reverse strand, counting down.
CACCGCTTACGCCATCGATATCTGGAACAAATCCATATCTATTTGGCATCTCTATTTTCAAGAATTTTTCACGGTCAAGTTTAAAGGTTTCATTTACTATCTCGCCATTGACTTTCATGCCATTGATATAAAGCATATAAGCAACCAACGAATAAGTTTCATTATCTGTAAGTGTTTTTGATTTTGTGTGTGGCATAGCATCTCTTATATACCAAAACATTGTACTAGCAACTGGCCAGTATGAACCAAATACTCTCGAAGGACCCTCGCTTGTTGGATTAAGCCATCTGTTGTTTTTGAGTGTTCTTTTCATCTCTTTAGCTTTTCCAGCTGAGAGGGCAGGATATCCTCCTCCACCTGAGCCAAAATCACCATGACAAGAGAGACATTTTGCTTCATAAATAGCTTCTCCCTCATCAACATATCCATACCCATCAGGCAAACCCTCATTGAGACCATTTATATCTTTATCCCAAGCTTTAAGTTCATTTGCAGTAGGAATTCTTCCGTGATTGTAAGCCTCTTTGAGTCCTCCATCATTTTTTGCCACATCGGAGTCTTTATACACTTGAGGATTCACTAGATATGGTCCTGTTTTACCATCTTTTATAGGATAATATAAACCACCGCCAATATCCTTTTTACCATTCCAAAGACCATTGTAATCAGAAGTTTCACCCTGAGCACCTTGAGCAGATGATACCAATACAATCGCTGTTACGATTGAAGCTGTCAATATTTTATACTGTTCTAATTTGAACATGGTTCACCTCCCCATTTTCAGTCACTTCCCAAGATTCAACGGCATTTCTATGATATACAGACTCTACGCCCATACCCTTAGTTTTATCTATCTTTGAGTTGTCTTTCAATGCTGCTTCTAGATATGCAGCATTAACATCTTTGCCAAATACTTCTTGATCAACCGTTGGCTGGATAAATCCTGCATCATCCATCGCACGTGAAGTGAGGATGATTTGTTTTCCATTCTTATTTTTAAAGCCTTTTGGTATTTTGTACATGTAAGACCATCTTGTCCAACATTTTGGCAAGACTAACCCTTTGATATTTGCTGGAACATAATTGTTTCCACCATCAAATGAGAGATCAACTCTAGTTATCGTTCCCATACCTGACCATGCAAGACCTTCTATCTCAACCACATCACCCTCTTTGAGATTGGTCCATGGTTTTTCTGGAGATGGAGTAACTACTGTAGAGTTTACTTCATTTGCATAGAAGTGCTGTACAGCCTTACCTGTTGGCTTGAGTGCTGTATACTTTGAAGTTTCCTCTTTGGCATACCAAGGCTCCTCCCCAAACTCCAATCTTTTAAGCCATTTAACACAGAGATTGCCTTCCCATCCTGGAAGGAGCAATCTGACTGGATATCCTTGTTCTGGTCTGAGTGCTTCGCCATTTTGACCCCAAACAAGCATCGCATCATCAAGGACTTTATCGACAGGAACACTTCTTCCCATCTCTGAGTTATCACTACCCTCCGCAAGCATCCATTTTGCATTTGGCTTGAGTCCAAGATCTTTTAAAATCGTTTTGATATAAACTCCAGTCCACTCAGCACAAGACATAAATCCTTTTGCAAACTGCAGTGAGTTATACTGAGGTCTTCTCCACTCTTGTCCACCATTTGCAGGACACTCTATAAAATGCGTTCTTGTTATTCTTGGATATCTTTTGAGTTGCTCTAACGTTAAAACTATAGGTTTTTCAACCAAGCCATTTATCATCAAACGCCACTCATTTGGATCAACATGAGCAGTTCCACCATGACATCTAGAGAAGAACAAACCATTTGGAGTGATGATTCCTTCACTCTCATGGATAGGCGTCACCGCGATGGAAGCTCTCGCATTTCCAGAGGCAAGAAGATCTGTATTTCTTCTTGTATTATTATGCTCATAACGTGATGGCATACCATATCTGTTTTTAGTAACAGGATCTCCCCATGATTGACCCCACGATGGATGATGCATAATCGCAGGATCATCAATCTCAGCTTTGAGTGTACTTGGTGCCATAACGCTAGCAGCGGCTACAGCACTAAACGCACCAGTCTTTTTAAAAAAAGCTCTTCTATCAAGGCCAATGGTATCGCCTTTGTCTATCTGTTTAGAGTTTCTTTTGAGAATTTCTTTCAGTTTCTCCACCACACTCTCCTTATTGTATTTTTTCATAACAAATTTTAAACATCCCCCGTTATTTCTCATTTTATAAGCTTTTCACTTAATTATGTGTAAAATATTCTAACTATTTTTTAAACTATTACTTTTTTGTTACAAGAAGTTTTACATGTAAGAGTGAAATAGTAGTTTTTGAGGTGATTTTTTTATAAATTTAAATTATAAAGAGTTAAATAATATTGAGTTATCTAAAAGAGATTTATAAAAAGTTGTGTGAAGAGGTTTAGAAGAGGGGTAAGCCCTCTTCTAAAGTATTTTTAGTATCTGTATCTTAATGCAAATCTAATATTTGTTGCTTCTTCTACATATGGCATAACGCCCATCATTCCAGCTGGATTACCTGTTTGCCCGAAGAATGTATCACTGCCAGCATACTTATAGTCAAAATAAGTAGCTCTGATTTGAGCTGTCAGATTTTTAGCTACAAGTGGAAGTGTATAGTAAATCTCATATGCATCACCACGAGTCGCAAGTTTTGAACCAGCTAGAGTATCTTCACCATATGTGAAGCTTCTCCAGTATTTACTACCATGATTATACTCAAGACCAATTCTATCAGATTCCATAAAACCTGGCATATTAACGCCTACGTAATATGAATATCCTGTTTCCTTATCTTGGCTACCAAGCATCCCTGCGCCTTGTAAATTAGCAAGCTCTGCTGGAGTAAGTCCTCCAAGCATCCCACCAAGCATTGCATCTAATGCAGCTTGATTCGCTGGATTTGCTGCTAAAAAATTATTAACTGCATTATTATTAGGGTCTGTTTTCATCATAGCATAAGATGCAAAAGCAACTGTATCATCTAAGAAATCATTGATTTCATTACCGATACCATTCACCTGAAGTGATAGTGAAGCTCCTGCCATATCACCAACATCATGAAAACCATTTGGAGCCATAGTAAATGACATATCACCTGTATTAACTGTAATATCCATACCCATACCCATCATATTCCAACCTTGGAATACATTTGCCATAACTTTGTACTGACCATCATCATATGCTTGGATTAGCAATCCTGCTAAATCCATATCAGGATTTTCTCCATCATCTGCGTATGATGTATTAAATGTAGCATTAGTACTCATAGAATAAGCACCTAATGTATTTGAGAAACCTCTACCTAAACAAAGTTTAAAATAAAGTCCAGGGATTCCAGTAAGCTTGTCAAAATCAAACTTGAAGCTTGCTCCATCAAATTCCATATTGATGTTGTGTCCAACTGGTGAAGCTGGATATACATTGTCTTCTCTTAAGTTTATCATGAAACCATCAGTTGATGGACGACGACCAAAGCTAGCTGTATATTTCATATCGCCAGCTTGACCAAAGTATAAAAAGTATGCTTCTCTTAGTCTTATAGAGTTATCAGCTTGTGGTTTTTGATTAATATACCAGTCAAAATCTTGGAACATACTAGTTGATCCAATATTTGATTGACCAAATGCCTTATAAAAACCAAGTGAACCTTTGAATACTAGATTTTCAACAGGTTGTGCTGCCATTCCTAATATTAACTTATTAGTCCATATTGCATTTTTTTCAGTTCTAGCTTCTCCACCAACTGGAGTAAACATACCAGGTAATCCTCCAGCCATTGTAAAAGATGGAACATATCCTGCTGTTGTTTTATGCTCAATCATATCATAAGCTGTTCTAAAGTCTATATCCCACTTGATATTATCACCAGCACTGTGTGCTTTTACTTCAGAAAGTTGTGCACTCAATGCATCTATATTGATACTCTCCTGAGCTTTTTTTAGCTCTGCCATTTGTGCTTTTAAAGCTTCTATTTCAGCCTTTAGTGAATCATCTGCAACCAAGCCAGTTGCAAGTGTAGCACCCACCATTAAAGGTGCGATAAACTTTTTCATCATACAAAATCCTTAAAAAAATTTAGGCTTTTAAAGTCTCGCCTATTTGACTCTTATTAGCAAGATGGAACGTTTCCGCTATCACTTGCGTATTCAACACAGAAATCTTTTATATGCTCCATATACTTATCAAACTTCTCACCATTTAAAAACTCTTTCATAGATGGAAATTTTTCTGAGTACACAGTCTTAAACTTAGCGCCATCACTAGCAAATAAATCTTTCCACTCAGCTTGAGTATGCTGTGTAGCAAACTTAGCACCAGTCATACCTGTCTGTTTTTTAAAAAACTTAAGGTAATACTTCTGACCCTTAGCAGCATCAGCATAAGCTGAACTACTAATCACACCAACTAGTAAAAAACTAGAAATAAAAAGTACAAGTAGTTTTTTCATACACTCTCCTAACTTTAAATTAAAGTATCTTATCAAAATAAAAATTAAATTGAATTTAAAAAACTAATTATTTGAAAATAAATATATATAAGTTTGTAAATTATTTTTAACAATTAACTTCTCTAAAAAGTGAAATAATTGTATTTTTTTGCTATAAAAGTAATTTATATTTTACCTAAAAACTTTTATTTATTATAAAGTTTTCTAATAATTATATGCCAAATAGTACTAAAATATTAAAAATTATAAAATTAAACCTTAAATAACTGCAAAAAAAGAAGAATTTACTGATAAAAAAGCAATAGAAATCGTAATACAAGAGATAATCAATATGAAGTAATAAAAAAGATGAAAGATATTAGTGAATAAAAGATAAAAAAA
>DKEY01000084.1:28538-30486 GCA_002469305.1 Sulfurospirillum sp. UBA6810 | reverse complement strand
GGAACATTTTTTATAGTACAAGATGCTGTGGAAGACACTCCTGTTTATACTTTTTTATTTTGGAGATTCTTTTTCGCAACACTCATAATGAGTATAATTTTTTATAAACATGTTGTTAAAATAGATAGAGAAACCTTAAAAGCAGGTTCTTTGCTCGGACTTTTTATGTTTTTAGGGTTTGCATTTCAAACGTTTGGGCTAACTTATACTTACTCATCAACTGTGGCATTTATCACAGGTTTAAATGTTGTTGTAGTTCCTTTTGCTGTTTTTGTAATATTTAAGAAAAAAGCATCAATATACTCTATCTTTGGTGCTGTTTGTGCTGTGGTTGGACTCTATTTTCTAACACAAAATGAAGCAACAGGTGGTTTTGGATATGGAGAAATTTACTCTTTTATCTGTGCTGTTATGTTTGCGCTTCATATAACATATACAGATTTTTATGCAAAAAAATTTAACTCTATGGCTTTAGTGAGTGTTCAATTTAGTGTTGTAGCACTTTTATCTTTTATCTGTTCACTTGCCTTTGATGGCAAAATTATGCCACAAAGTTTTGATGGTGTTTTTTTGCAAGCTCTTATAGCAACGGTTTTATTTGCTACTATCTTTGCTTTTTTAGTACAAACAATCATGCAAAAATTTACTACCCCTGCAAAAACAGCCATCATCTTTACAATGGAGCCAGTTAGTGCAGGTATCTTTGGTTTTTACGTCGCAGGAGAGAGTTTGATGCCAGTACAGCTTGCAGGTGCTGGATTGATTCTTGCGGGTATGCTTTGTGCTGAACTTGGAACATATTTTAGAAATAAAAAGAGTATTGTTTATGCAGAAGCTGAGTAGCTTTCTTCTTGTAGTACTTTTTTTAAGCGGATGCTCGGTAAAAGAACAAGTTATATCTTCCAGTGCATATCATATAGTAATTAAAAATAAAAAACTTAAAATTTCTGATACTGGATTTATTCAAAAACGAAACAATTCTCAAGAACTACAACTTTTCTCATCAGGGACACTTATCCTAGACTTACATGTAAAGAAAGAACAAGTATGTTTGGGGTATGGGTGTGTAGATAGAAAATCTTTCAATGAAGAGTTTTTTAGTTATATGCATTATGACTCTTTGATAGATGAGATACTCAACTTTCAACCTATATACATGCATAAAAATTTTACACAAACACTCGATGGTTTTGAACAAAAAATCAAAGATGAAAATATGGACATACTTTATAGAGTAACTCACAATAGTGTCTATTTTAAAGATAGTACGAACAGTATATTGATAGTATTAAAAAGATTGGAGAATTAGACTATGAAACATATAGGCGCTCATGTAAGTGCTAGTGGGGGTGTTTATAATGCACCGATAAATGCAAAAAATATAGGAGCACGTGCTTTTGCACTCTTTACTAAAAATCAACGCCAGTGGGTCGCAAAACCACTCGATGCTGATACGATAAAAAAATTTAAACAAGAGTTAGAAATAAGTGAGATTTTACCAAAACATGTTTTGCCTCACGATAGCTATCTGATAAATCTAGGACATCCAGATAAGGAACAAAGACAAAAATCACTTGAAGCGTTTATAGATGAGATAAAAAGATGTGAACAGCTTGGGCTTGATAGGCTCAACTTTCACCCAGGAAGTCACTTAAAGCTTTTAAGTGAAGATGCTTGTTTGAAGCTTGTTAGTGAGAGTATGAATGAAGCACTTAGACAAACACAGGGTGTGAGTTTGGTGGTAGAAAATACAGCAGGTCAAGGAAGTAATCTAGGTTACAAAATGGAACATCTTGGATATTTGGTAAATAATTCTATTGATAAAGAGCGCGTAGGGGTTTGTATAGATACATGTCACCTTTTTGTATCAGGATATGACTTTCGGTCACTAAAAACTTATCAAAACACAATGAATACTTTTGATACAATTGTTGGATTTCAGTATCTC
>DKEY01000084.1:27402-28465 GCA_002469305.1 Sulfurospirillum sp. UBA6810 | reverse complement strand
ATAGATGATATACCGATGGTACTTGAGACGATAGATGAGAGTATTTGGGCTGATGAAATAAAGCTTTTGTACTCTTTAATCGAAAAATAATCTTTTAAGGACAATGTATGAATAAAATGTCGAAAGTTGCCGCACTTGTTGCTTTGAGTGCTGTTAGCTTAAGTGCTTCTGGTTGGAGAATCCCTGAACAGTCTTTGAACTCAACTGCTTTGAGTGCTGCTTATGTAGCAGGAGCAAATGGTGCGGACGCGAGTTATTATAACCCTGCAAATATGGCTTTTATGGAAGATGGAGCATCTTTAGAGAGTGCTTTGACTTATATAAGATTGCCAAGTATAAAATATACAGATGCTGAAGTAGCAGCCGTCAATGGTGATTCAAAAGTAGAAAACTTTATCGTTCCAACATTTCATTACGTATCACCAAAACAAGGTGATTTCAGATATGGTCTTTCTATCGTAGCTCCAGGTGGTCTTTCTAAAAGATGGGATGAAGCGTATGGAAAGGCAAGTGCAGAAGAATTCACTCTAACAATCATTGAGATTAATCCAACAATGAGTTATTTGGTAAACGATAACTTTTCTGTAGGTTTTGGTCTAAGAGGTGTTTATATTGATGGTGTGGTAAAAAGTGATGCGGGTCCGGCAAGCGCAGCAAGAGATTTGGAGGGTGACACAATAGATTTTGGTTATAATCTAGCACTCAGCTATAAAGCAACAGAGCAACTAACTTTTGCTACCACGTATCGCTCAAAAGTTGACTTGACAGTTGAAGGAAATGCAGATTTATATCTTTTGGGTACAAAAGTTCATGATAATATTGATGCAAGTGTAACAGTACCCCTACCTGCTTCTTTAACCTTGGCAGCAAACTATGACTTTGGAAAGACAAATGTGGAGTTTGTATATGAAAGAACATACTGGTCAGCATATAAAGAGTTAGATTTTAATTATGGAGTTGCTTTGCACCCTGCTTTAGTAGCGGCATTTGATGATGCAAAAACAAAAAATTGGAAAGATGCAAATGCTTATCGTATAGGTGTGACACACCAATATAACGATAA
>DKEY01000084.1:20823-27245 GCA_002469305.1 Sulfurospirillum sp. UBA6810 | reverse complement strand
GGTACATTCGAAGATGCTTCAGCTCACTTAGTGACAGCATCATTTAAATACAAGTTTTAATAAACTATATATTAAGTCATCTGGAGACAGATGGCTTATATCTGTATTTGTCAAAGTATAGATATAAGCCACCAATTTGGTATAAAGATAAGGACGATGAATGCTAACGTACAAATATCAAAATTTTTATGAAGCGATAGAGCATAACGCAAAAACAAATCCAAAAAAAACTGTGTTATTTATAGATGATAGAAAAGTTGACAATTTAAGATTAAAACAAAAAATTGATACCTTTGCAAGATTTTTAGAATTTAGTGGAATTAAAAGCAAAGATAGAATTGCTATGATCGTGGGTAATTCAGAAGAGTTTATCATAGCTTTATATGCTATTACAAAGATAGGGGCAGTTGCAGTACCTATCAACAATTTTCTAAAACATGAAGAGTTTGAGTACATCTTAAATGATTGTGCAGCCAAGATGTTGATAAGCTCACCGGCATTTTCTAAAGAGACAAAAGACTTGCTTGATACAACAACCGTAGAAAAGATAGTATGGACAGAAGATTATGAAAAACTAGATGAGAGAAATTATAGTTTTGTAGAAATCACAGGAAGTATGGAAACACATGAGCAGTTAGCAAATCCTCCTCGTCTTGATGATTTGGCATGTATCGTTTATACTTCAGGAACAACAGGCAAACCAAAAGGAGCGATGCTCAGTTATCGCAATCTTTTCTCAAACTCAATCGCTGGGGAAGAGGCTTTTAAAATTACATCAAAAGATAGATTCATAGTTTTTTTACCTATGTTTCACTCTTTTACACTCTCTATCATGGTTCTTCTTCCTATCTATACATGCTCGTCGATAGTTATAGTAAAGTCTGTTTTTCCTTTCTCAAATGTAATGAAACAAGCACTTTTGAAAAGAGTAACTATCTTTTTAGGTGTACCAACCCTCTATAACTCGCTGATAAAAGCAAAAATTCCTTGGTATTTTATGCTTTTCAATAAAATCAGAGTCTTTATCTCAGGAAGCGCTCCACTAAGTGAACAAGTACTCAATGACTTTGGTAAAAAATTTAAAAAAGCAACACTAACAGAGGGGTATGGTTTGAGTGAGTGTTCACCTGCTGTGGCTGTTAATCGTCTTGATTGGCAAAAACCTATGTCCGTTGGTCTTCCACTCCCTGGATATAAAGTTAAAATTGTAAGCGAAGAGATGGTAGAACTTGGTGTTGGAGAAGTTGGGGAGATTATCGTGAGTGGTGATTGCGTTATGCAAGGCTATCTTAACCGCCCAGATGCAACCGATGAGACTATCATGAATGGCTGGCTTAGAACGGGAGATCTTGGGAAGATAGATAAAGATGGTTTTATCTATATAGTAGATAGAAAAAAAGATTTGATTATCTCAAAAGGCATCAATATCTATCCAAGAGAGATAGAAGAAGTTGTTTATAAATACGAAGGTGTTGATTCTGTTGCTGTTATCGGTATCAAAGACAGTGCTACAAATGATGAAGAAGTTGTAGCTTTTGTACAACCAAAAGAGGATATAAAACTAGATGAAATAGCAATCAAAAAATACCTCAAAACACATCTTGCAAATTTTAAAATACCAAAACATATCTACTTTGTAGAAGAGTTACCAAAGAATGCTACGGGAAAAGTTTTAAAAAGAGTTCTAAAAGAAAAAGTAAAAGAAGGACACTTTAAAAAGTAGTATTTATGAGGGTTTGATTTCTTACATGTAAGAAATCAAATCTAATTGTCTTCCTTAATCAATGTCATCTTTTTGTTATGCTATGATTATATAATTTCAACGTTATAACAAATATTAGAGGACTTTTCTTGCGATACTTAATCGACTTCCTAGAGATAAAAGATATACAAAAAACACAAATTTTTGAGCATTTAAAATGTGAATTAGAAGAAGCAAAAATGCTGAAAAAGATGACAGAAAGTTATATCAATGGTAGTGTGGAAGTTGTGGTTTCTGAGTTACTTGTCTCCATCTTCGGAGATAAAAATTTTTCACATGTAAAGCATCTCCCTCTTGTAAAAAGTTTGTTAGACCAAGGCTGGATAACGCATGGAAGTTTTGTAAATCTAAAAATCGGAGAAGTTTCCAACATAGAACTTTTTAATTCTACTATCGCTTTGAGTTCTACTTTTTTAAAGCTTTTGGAAGAGGGAACACTAGAAGTTGATTTACCTGATATCACAGAATACACTGATCACTTAGAGTATCTCAAAGACCAGTTTTTACGCATAGATCTTTATCAACAAGTTGGGCTTACAAAACAAAATCTCACACAAAATTCAATCTCAACAAGTCGCCTTAGAAGCAAGATACAAGAGTTGGAGATAAGGATTGCTGAGAGAGTTAAAAAAACGAAGATAGATATCGTTGTGGAAAATATCTTTAAAGACAATGAATTAAGTCCAAAAGAACAAGTTATCTTTTTGGCTCTTTTAAAAGAAGAGTATGCGAGTGAGTTTGATAGTCTCAGAGACATGAATACCCTAGTGAGTTTGATAAGCTTTGATGATTATGAGAAGATAAAAAACAGAGCACTCCTAGAAGAGGGCTCAAAACTTATAGAAAACGAGATAATTGACTATGATGAGATGCTCAATGGCTTTGGCGGCGTGAGTAGAAGTTTTTATATCTCAGAAGAGTTACTCCAAAAAATCATGCACCCAGATAAAGAGAAAAAGAGTAAAAAAATCAAGCTAGATATGCTCATCAGTGAGCAAGATTTGTTTGAGTTAGTTGATCCTAAAACAACACTAGATGATGTTGTTTTAACTCCAAAAACAAGAGAACTCTTAGATAATTTACTCAAACAACTTGATAGAAATGTAGTACGTTTACTTCGTGAATGGGGTATAAAAGAGAGACGAAGTGGCGTTGATGCAAAGATAATTTTTTATGGACCTCCAGGTACGGGTAAAACGATGACAGCACTCTCACTTGCAAAATCAATGAAAAAAAGAGTTTTAAGTTTTGATTGTTCTAAGATACTTTCAAAGTATGTTGGAGAGAGTGAGCAAAATGTAAGACGCATTTTTGATACATATAAAGATATGGCACAAAAAACAAAAAGTGAACCAGTCCTTTTGCTCAATGAAGCAGATCAGTTTTTAAGTGCACGTTCAACTGAGGGTGGAGGAAGTGCAGATAAGATGCATAATCAAATGCAAAACATCTTTTTAGAACAGATTGAAAAGTTTAGTGGAATGCTTATTGCAACGACAAACTTGCTTGAAAATATAGATAGTGCCTTCTCCAGAAGATTTGATTATAAGATAGCTTTTGAAAAACCAACACAAAAACAAAGACTAGAACTTTGGAGAAAACTTTTACCAGAAAATGCTGTATATGAAGAAAACTTTAGTATAGAAGAGTTATCGAAGTATGCCTTAAGTGGTGGGCAGATTAAATTAGTGCTCAAAAACTGTGCCCTAAGAGTAGCCGTAAAAGAAGAACCAATCTTTTTAATGGAAGATTTTATCGCAACAATTCAAAGGGAGATAAAAGGTGTTTTTGGAGAAGAAAAATCTATGGGCTTTGTTGCAGGTGGGAATTAGCGTAACATATAAAATGCACTAAAAGTGAGTAAAAAAGTAATAATAAGCTTTTCTAAAAGAAAAATTATATATATTAATAGACCTTTCTACTTTAAGGATATATTAATTGAGAGTAGCCGTATAAAGCTACTTTGAATTGATATAAGAATTATATACAAGGATTTTCCATGACACAATTGTCGCATATGGATTTTGCTCATCCATATTTTGGAGCATTTTTTCTTTTAGCTTTTGGAGTAGCCGTATTTTATGGCATTACTGTTTTAGCTAGAGTTGTTAGCCGTCGTATGGCTAGATTAGATACCGAAAAATTGAAACTTTCGATTTATGAATGTGGTCCAGAAGTAAGTAAACAACCAAATAAAATCTCTGCACATTTCTATCTCTTCGCTCTTTTATTTATACTTTTTGATGTGGAAATTATTTTTATGTTTCCTTGGGCAGTTGATTTTAAGATACTTGGCTGGTTTGGGTTTGTTGAAATGATTTTATTTATCCTCTTACTGACTATTGGATTTGTGTATGCATGGAGAAAAGGAGCGCTTGAATGGCACAGCATAAAATAAATTATCTTAGTGAAGGTGGTTTACCTGTCGCACTAACAACAGTTGACAAGTTGGTTCAATGGGGAAGAAGTAACTCGTTGTGGCCACTAACTTATGGTTTAGCATGTTGTGCTATCGAGATGATGGCAACGGGTGCTAGTAGATATGATTTTGATAGATTTGGTACTATTTTTAGAGCGAGTCCAAGACAATCAGATGTTCTTATCATCGCAGGTACTTTGACTAAAAAGCACTCTCCTTTTATGCGAAGACTTTATGACCAAATGAGTGAGCCAAAGTGGGTTATCAGTATGGGAAGTTGTGCAAATACAGGCGGTATGTTTAACACTTATGCAACAGTACAAGGTGCAGATAGAATTATCCCAGTAGATATCTATCTTCCAGGTTGTGCCCCACGTCCTGAAACCTTGCAGTACGCATTGATGCTTTTACAAAAGAAAATCAGAACCGAGAGTGCATCTAAAAAACTAAAGCCAAAAAGGTTAGTATGATGAGGAAGTATATAGATAAAAAAAATGTACAGGCAAAGCCTTACTATACTGATAGATTTCATAAAGTACCTCATATCCCTAAAGAGGATGTAAATAGTGATGCTGTTTTTGCAAAAGATGTAGAAGCTCTAAAGTTACATGTAGAAGTAAAAGAGGCATATATACAAAAAGGACAATTAGTTATCTATATCAATGCTAGCGACAATGTCAAAACACTCCAATTTCTAAGAGACAAGCTGGAGTACAACTTTTTAAATGAATTAAGCGCTATTGATTGGTTGGCAAAAAGTGGAGAATTTGAGATTTTTTATCAAATGCTTTCAACCTCAAAAAGAAAAAGAATGCGTGTAAAGTTTTTTATAAAAGAGAAAGAAGAGATAAAAACAGTTTCAGAGTTATATAAAAGTGCTGATTGGGCTGAGAGAGAGATGTATGACATGTTTGGTGTACGAATTGTAGGACATCACTACATGAAAAGAATTTTAATGCCTGATGATTGGCATGACCACCCACTAAGAAAGACTTATCCACTTCATGGCGATGAAGAAGCACAGTGGTATGAGATAGATAAAATCTTTGGTCGTGAGTATAGAGATATCATCGGACCAGAAGAGAGAGATAGTGCTAAGATAGTCAAAGAAGATACTTACCAGTACGCAAGAATTCATCATGAAGTAGGTTTTGGTGAAGCGTATAGTGAAGAAAAAGTTGAAACAGATTATCAAGAAGATGGTGGAATCTTGATAGTAAAAAAACTGAAAAAATCTGATAGTAAAATACTAAAAGAGAGAAAATAATATGCAAAAAGTAAATAAACTTCAACCATTTTTTGAAAATTTAGTATTTGAGCGTGAAGACAATCATATGATTGTAAACTTTGGACCACAGCACCCAAGTTCACACGGACAACTTCGTTTGATACTTGAGCTCGATGGTGAAAAGGTTTCAAAAGCTACTCCAGATGTTGGATACCTTCACAGAGGTATGGAGAAGATGGCTGAAAATATGATATATAATGAGTTTTTGCCAACAACAGACCGTATGGACTATATAGCATCAACTTCAAATAACTACGGTTTTGCATTGGCTGTTGAGAAACTACTTGATTTAGATGTGCCTCGACGTGCTAAAGTTATACGTATGATGTTACTTGAACTCTCTCGTATAACTTCGCATCTTTTTTGGCTTGCAACACATGCACTTGATGTTGGAGCGATGACGATTTTCTTATATGCTTTCCGTGAGCGTGAATTTGCACTTGATTTATTTGAAGATTACTGTGGTGCAAGACTTACGCATAGTGCTGTGAGGATAGGTGGTGTTCCTCTTGATTTGCCAAAAGGTTGGATCGAGAGCCTCATAAAGTTTTTAGATGCAATGCCTGCAAATATAGCTGATTATGAGGGATTACTTGACCAAAATAGAATTTGGAAGATGAGACTAGAAGAAGTTGGTATTATCACTCCTGAGATGGCTCAGTCTTGGGCTTGTAGCGGACCAATGCTTAGAGGAAGTGGTATCGCTTGGGATATAAGAAAAGAAGAACCATATGAGCTTTATGATGAAGTAGAATTTGATGTACCAGTAAGTACTACATGTGATAGTTACGGAAGATATAAACTTCATATGAAAGAGATGAGAGAATCAATCAAGATATTAAAACAGTTGATTCCTATGTATAAAGAGACAGCGCCAGAGATTATGGCACATGCTCCAAGATATATTTCAGCACCAAAAGAGCAGATAATGACACAAAACTACTCTTTGATGC
>DKEY01000084.1:0-20818 GCA_002469305.1 Sulfurospirillum sp. UBA6810 | reverse complement strand
CCAAAAGGAGAACTTGGTTTTTATATCAATTCTCAAGGTGACCCATATCCTTATAGATTGAAACTTAGAGCACCGAGTTTTTGGCATACAAGTATCTTGCAAGAGTTACTTGTAGGTACATATTTAGCGGATGTTGTAACTATTATTGGTAATGCCAATATAGTTTTTGGCGAAATTGATAGGTAGGTATCGGTATGCAAAGATATGATTTAAGACATTTAAAAGATGATTTTTATGGAAGAATGATGGAGATACTAGAAGAAGCGGTAGATTTGGAAGTTTCTATCTTTATCTTTGAAATTGGAGATTTTTCTAGTGTTCAAAAGAGTGCAGATGTTGTCCAAGAAGCAGGCCATGAGCTTATGAATTCACTGAAATTCAATGAAGCAGACTGGATGATAGTAGTGAAAAAAAGAGCGTAAAAGTGAATAAAATAGAAAATAACCATGACCTTATCATCGTTTTAGGAACAATTCCCTCTATCGATAATCAAGAACTATGTGATACTCTTTTAGCAAAAGCACAAAATGGAAGCGATATCGTTTTGTTTTCAACAATGGAAGATAGAAAACTCAACAATCATTTAAAACTTTTTTGTAAGTATGAAGTCTCTTCTGAAGAGGGGCTTTTGGCTATCTTTTCAAAATATCTTCTTCAAGAGAGTTCTTTACCACAAGAACTGAGCGCATACTTTGATGCATTAGATGAGGGATATCTAAGTGCAGAGACAAATATAGGAGAGGAAGAGTTTGAAGAAGTAGCAGAGTTATATAATACTTCAAAATCACCTCTATTTATCATAGGAGAGGATTTAGTATCTCATCCAAGAGTAGAAAATATAAAAATCTTTTTGAGTATTTTGGATAAGTTTACTAAAGCGACTTTAGTCTCTTTAGCACAAGAGAGTATATTGGGTGAGATAAAAACACTACAAGAGATAGAGGAACTACAAAGTTTTGATGGTACTGTTGTGATGGAGAGCAAAGCATTAGATAGTGACCAAACAAACCTTCTCATAGGCTCAGCTCAATTTGCTGTTGCTGCAAAATCACAAAATAATCAAGAAGTAGTTGTAAGTTTTGGCGATACTGTACAAAATCGAAAATTTGTTGTTGATGAAGAGTTAAAAGGTACGATAGCATTGATGCCTGTTATGAAAGCTCATTCATCATATAGATATAAAGTGGCAAAAATAACAAAGAGAGAAGTTCAATGAGTGAAGTTATAGTAAATATTAACGGAAAAGAGTGCAAAGCAAAAGAGGGTGAATATATCTTAAATATAGCACGTGCTAACGATATATTTATACCAGCTCTTTGCTATTTGACGAATTGTTCACCTACCTTAGCTTGCAGATTGTGTCTTGTCGAGATAGATGGGAAACGTGCATACTCCTGTAACGCAAAAGCAAAAGATGGTATGAATGTTATAACTCACAATGAAGAGATAGAAGCTGAAAGACGTGCTATCATGGAAGTTTACGATGTAAACCNNGTGGAGAGTGTGAATTACAAAACTATACACTAGAGATGGGAGTTGATTCTCAAAGCTACTGTGTCAAAGATGTTCCAAGACCTGCAAGGGATTGGGGACGTGTTCATTATGATCCATCTTTATGTATCGTGTGTGAGAGATGTGTGACTGTTTGTAAAGATATGATTGGCGAGTCAGCTTTGAAAACAGTACCAAGAGGTGGAGATGGTTTAGATAAAGATGTCAAAGACACTATGCCAAAAGATGCGTATGCTATGTGGAACAAGCTTCAAAAATCTATCATAGGTATAGCAAGTGGAGCAGATACACTTGATTGTACACTTTGTGGCGAGTGTACGGCAGTTTGTCCTGTTGGTGCTTTGGTTGGTTCAGATTTTCAGTACAAATCCAATGCTTGGGAACTTACAAAGATACCTGCATCAAATCCACACAGTAGTGATTGTTCTTTGATATATTATGATGTTAAGCATACCTCTGTTGCAAATTCAAAAGAGAAGATTTATAGAGTGAGTAGTGACTTTAACTATGCACCACTTCACGCAGCTGCTCGTTATGGGTATGATTTTGAAAATGAAGTTGCAAAAAAAGATGAAGAGGCTTTTGCAAAAGTAGTTGAAGCACTAAAAAATAAAGTAGATACTATAAAGTTTAACTCTTTTATCACAAATGAAGAGGCACTTATACTGCAAAAGCTAAAAGAAAAATTTGGATATAAACTTATCAATACGGATGCACTGAAATTCAAAAACTTTTTGAGAAACTTTGCAACTACAAGTGGAACATCACTTTATAATGGGGATTTAAACCAAGTAAGAGCTTCAAATTTTGTTATCTCTTTGGGAACGGCTATAAAAAGTGATAGTCCAAACAGTGGCTATGCACTCAATAATGCACTTGGCATGAACAAGGGAGCTGGATTATACTTTCATCCAATCAGTGATAAAGTAGTAGATGGTTACTCAAAAAATCTAGTGAGTATCACACATAAAGTTGGTGTTGAAGAGGCTATTGTTTATCTTATTTTAGATCTGTTTGGTAAGGATTTACCTTTACATGTAAGTGATTATCTTAAGACTTTCCACTCTACATGTAAAAGAACTATCACAGAAGTTGTGAAAGAAAATGTACAAGAGATAGTCAAAAAAACTATCAAAGATGAAGAGAGTGGTGAAGAGAGAGAAGTAGAAGAAGAGGTTACAAAGGTAGTAAGCAAAAATGTTGAAAAAGAGATAGAAGTAGATGTAAATGCTCTTTTTGAAATGGTTGGTTTAGCTGAAGATTTCACAGAGCAATTGGCAAAGCTTTTAGATAAAAAAGATACTTTCAGCCTGATAGCAGGTGAAGATTTGTATGCACACCCAAAAGCAGATAACTTAGCAAAACTTTTAGGACTCGTACAAAGATATACAGACTTTAGTGTAACGCTCATCCCATCACAAACAAATACCTTAGGTGTTTCTCTTATCTGTGATTTGGATACTGAAGGTGGCAAGTTTACTCTTGGATATAATGAAAAAGCAGACATCTCTATAAGTGCTCTTGGTAAAGGGGAACTTGATATGCCAGCACTCAATCAGCAAGAAGGTACATTTACTTCACTAGGTAAAAGAGTTGTTCCAACAAATGCAGCTTTACCTTATCATGGATATTGCTTGAATGATATAGCAAATGCGCTTGGCTTAAAAGCAGAGTACACGATAGATTATACACCAATGCTTCCAAGTGAAAATGGCTTTGAAAATGTATGTTTTGATTCACTGCCAAATGAGTTTGATAATAGTGGCAATGAAAACA
This sequence comes from Sulfurospirillum sp. UBA6810, assembly GCA_002469305.1. Classification (GTDB taxonomy): domain Bacteria; phylum Campylobacterota; class Campylobacteria; order Campylobacterales; family Sulfurospirillaceae; genus UBA6810. Next base: position 17,530 of record DKEY01000084.1, on the reverse strand, counting down.
GAGGTTATCTTTTACATGTAAAAGAAGTTACAACAAATGACGCAGTAGAATTGATGAGTGAAGTACAAACTTTCGAAACAGATATCCTTTATCTAGCGAACCCCGTGCATCAGTTTAGTGCATTTACAAACAAAGCACACCAACTCAATGAAGCGGGAGCCCTATATGTTTCAAGTGAGTTTTTAGAAGCAAAGAGCTTAAATGACGGTGATATGGTTACTATAAAATCAAGCGATTCAAGTTTAATTGTTAAAGTAAAGCTTGATACGATGATAGGTGGAAATATCTCTTATCTCCCTACATTTGATACAAAATTGCAAAGTGAACAATTCTTTAAAGATGGGTACAGATTTGCAAATGTTAGTATAGAAGGTGCAAAATGAGTGAAATGGCGATAGTTATTGAAACGATTATAAAAGCTGTAACTGTTTTGGCAGTAGTAGCTGGTATGGCAGCATTTGCTACCTTTATAGAACGTAAGGTTTTGGCATATATGCAACGTCGTCTTGGGCCAATGCATGTAGGACCTCATGGAATTTTACAACTAGCAGCTGATGGGATTAAACTTTTTACAAAAGAGGATATAGTGCCACAACATGCTGTGAAACCTATCTTCAAAATCGCCCCAGTGATTGCACCTGCATGTGCTTTTACTGCGATGGCAGCAGTTCCTTTTTTCCCAGAATTTACTGTTTTTGGATATACAGTACACCCAATTATCTCTGATATAAACGTTGGTATTTTATTTGTTATGGGTGTTGCGAGTGCAGGGATGTATGCTCCACTACTTGCTGGTATGAGTAGTACAAACAAGTGGGCTCTTTTGGGTGCTGCTAGAACAGTTATTCAACTTTTGTCTTTCGAAGTTGTTACAGGACTTTCTATCTTAGCACCGCTTATGCTCATAGGGTCTCTTTCCTTGATAGATATAAATGACTTTCAAAACGGTGGCATAGCATCATGGCTTATTTGGAAGCAACCTTTGGCATTTGTATTGTTTATGATTGCAGGCTTTGCTGAAACCAATAGAACACCATTTGATCTTATAGAGTACGAAGCAGAGATAGTCTCAGGATATGCGACGGATTATTCTGGTATGAGATGGGGGCTATTTTTTGTAGGTGAATATGCAAATATGATAACAGTTTCGTTTTTAGTGAGTATTATCTTCTTGGGTGGATACAACCCTATCTGGTTTATACCAGGGGCTTTAGTGATACTTTTTAAAATATCATTTTTTATCTTTTTATTTTTGTGGGTAAGAGCAGCTTGGCCACATGTAAGACCTGATCAGATGATGTGGTTGTGTTGGAAAGTGTTGATGCCTTTGGCGTTACTCAACATTTTGATAACCGGCATAGTCTTAATATAGGAGAGCAATATGGGTTTAGAACAATTTAAAAATAGAAATGCAACTCCTGGTTATATCTATTTTGAGGGTGAAGAGAAACCAAAAGCTGGTTGGGAAGCATTTAAACGAGTTGTGAAAATTTCTCTCAAAGGAGAGCTTTTTGTAGGACTTTGGATAGTGCTTCGTGAAATGCTTGCAAAAGGCAATACACATACACTTCAATATCCATCAGAAAAGTTTGCTATGGGACCTAGATATAGAGCAGTTCATAAACTACTCCGTCTTATGGAGAGTGAAAGTGAAAGATGTATAGGTTGTGGGCTTTGTGAAAAAATTTGTATAGCAAATTGTATAAGAATGGACACTAGAGTGGATGAAAACTCTAGAAAAGAGATTACAGAATATACGATAAATTTTGGTAGATGTATCTTTTGTGGATACTGTGCTGAAGTTTGTCCTGAACTTGCTATCGTGCATGGTGGTGAGTATGAGAATGCAAGTGAGCAACGTGCACACTTTGCACTAAAAGAGGATATGTTAACTCCACTTGATACTTTTAGAGCAAAAGAACAAAAAGAGTTTTCTGGATTTGGTGCATTGAGTGATAATGCTGATACTTTTGTTAAAAAAACACCATTAGCTTATTAAGGTTTGATATGTATGAAGTTATAGCATTTTATACTTTTTCTATACTAACGATTATCATGTTTGGTATAGTGGTAACAAGTAAAAATGCACTCTATTCTATGAGTGCATTAGCGGGCGGTATGATTTTTATTGCGGGATTCTTTTTCATGTTAGATGCAGAATTTCTAGGCGTTGTGCAAATCATCGTATATACAGGGGCGATTATGGCTTTGTATGCATTTGGTATGATGTTTTTTGATACAACAAGAGAGGTGAAAGAGAAAGTTCATGCAAAAAAACTTGTTTATACTTTAGCAGTACTCAGTGCTATATGTATAGTTCTTATACTGAGTGCACCGATATTTTCTACCAAGATAGAAGCACTCTATCCTGTTATGGAAGGTGTTGGTAATATTCAGATGATAGGACTTATCCTGTTTACAAAATATTTAGTTCCATTTGAATTAGCAGCGATTATGCTTTTAGTAGCAATGATATCAGGCATATTACTAGTAAGTGACAGAATGGATTTGGATTTGACACTCAAAAAAGACGACGATGATGAGAGGGAGATAATATGATAGGTTTAACGCATTACTTGGTTCTCTCAGGAATTCTTTTTAGTATAGGATTGGTGGGTGTTATAAAAAGAAAGAATTTACTGATGCTTTTCTTTTCGACTGAAATTTTACTCAATGCTGTAAATGTTGGATTTGCAGCTGTTTCAAAATTTTATGGAGATTTGAGTGGGCAAATGTTTGCATTTTTTATAATAGCAGTTGCAGCAAGTGAAGTTGCTGTTGGTCTTGGTCTTTTAGTTCTTTGGTATAAGAGAACGGGCTCAATTGATCTTGATAGTTTACAGATGATGAAGGGTTAATAATGGAAAAATATTTATACATAACACTTTTTGCACCATTATTGGGCTCTTTGATAGCAGCACTTTTTGCAGCTCGTCCAAAAACACTTTTTACAGGTATTGTGACCTCTGCACTGATAGCTTTGTCTTTTTTCAGTTCTATCGTTTTACTCAATTATGTTGATGGAGATAGAATTGTACATGTAATGATGATGGATTGGATAAGTGCTGGAAATATTGCTATTCCATTTGGTTTTGTAGTTGACCAAGTTTCTGTTATCATGATGGTGACTGTAACACTTGTTTCTACTATCGTTCATATCTACTCCATAGGCTATATGGACCACGATAAAAGCTTCAATAGATTTTTCTCTTACCTATCTGCTTTTGTTTTCTCAATGCTGATACTTGTTATGAGTGATAACTTTGTTGGATTGTTTATTGGTTGGGAAGGTGTTGGCTTATGTTCTTGGTTGCTTATTGGATTTTGGTATCATAAGCACAGTGCCTCATGGGCGGCAAATGAAGCATTTATCATGAATAGAGTTGCAGACCTTGGTATGTTGATGGGATTGTTTTTGATTTATTGGCAGATTGGTTCACTTCAGTATGATATAGTTTTTGCAAATATAGTTAATTTAGACATTAGCACAGTAACTTGGATAGGGATATTTTTATTTATCGGAGCTATGGGAAAATCAGCACAATTCCCACTTCATACTTGGTTGGCTGATGCGATGGAAGGACCAACACCAGTTTCTGCTCTTATCCACGCTGCTACTATGGTTACAGCGGGTGTTTACCTTGTGATTAGAGCTTCTGAGATATATGCACTTATCCCAGATGTTGGATATGCCATAGCAAGTCTTGGTGCTTTTGTTGCGGTCTTTGCAGCCTCGATGGCACTTGTTAATAGAGACTTAAAAAGGATTATCGCTTACTCTACTCTCTCACAATTAGGGTATATGTTTGTTGCTGCTGGACTTGGAGCTTATTGGATAGCACTCTTTCATCTTATGACACATGCCTTTTTTAAATCACTTCTATTTTTGGGTGCAGGTAACGTAATGCATGCTATGAATGACGAACTTGATATCAAAAAAATGGGTGGACTTTATACTTCGATGAAAGCAACAGCGATACTGATGACTTTAGCATCTATTGCACTTGCTGGTATCTATCCATTTGCTGGATTCTTTTCAAAAGACAAGATTTTAGAAGTAGCCTTTAACCATGAAGCTTATTTATTATGGTTTGCTCTTTTTATTGGTGCAGGTTTAACAGCATTTTATAGTTTTCGTTTGGTGATGCTTGTGTTTTTTGGAGAAAGTGTTCACAAAAAACTTGGGTTTCACCCTCATGAAGCGCAGTCATTTGTGATTTATGCATTAACTCCACTTGCTCTTTTAGCAGTAGTTGCTGGATTTTTTGAACACTCATTTCATGCTTTTGTCACAGACTTAGTAAGAGATTATGAGTTTACACTAGACCATAGCATAGCACTTGTTTTGATTTTTGCAACTTCGGCTATAGCATTAAGTGGTATAGGATTTGCCGTATATAAATACAAAAGAGGAGGCTTTAGTGAAAGCCTTGAAAACAGTGGGCTATATAAGTTGTTGATCAATCAATACTATATACCAAAACTTTATGACGTTGCAATTTGTAAACCTTTTACATCTTTTTCCAGATTTTTATGGAAGAGTATAGATGTGAAAGTAGTTGATTTTAGCGTTGATATGATTGCAAGAGTACTTTATGGTACTGGTGAAAAAGCAAGAAAAATGCAAAGTGGAAATCTCTCTTCAATGTTAAGATGGATGGTAGCTGGTATTGTTATTTTGCTTCTTTTAGCAATTTTTTTAAGACCAATGGTTTAGGAGTTTATAGATGGATCATATCTTATCTTTAATTATATTTTTTCCGATAGTTGCAGGAGCTTTTGGCTTTTTAGTACACCAAGGGAGTATTAGAGTCTATGGTATAGCTGTTGCAGTTATAGAGTTTTTCCTATCTATTGTTCTTTGGTTAGGTTTTGATTATGGCATTGATGGTATTCAATTTGCTGAGTATATTCCTTTGATTTCTCAGTTTGGTATGAGTTATTATCTAGGAGTTGATGGAATTTCACTTTTCTTAGTAGTCTTAAGTACATTTATGACCATGATAGCACTTATAGCTGTCAGTATAGAAAAGGATATCAAAAATCTAGTCATTGCCGTTTTATTTCTTGAGACAACAATGGTGGGCGTATTTCTTAGTTTAGATATTATTTTATTTTATCTTTTTTGGGAAGCCTCTCTTGTTCCTATGCTTTATATCATAGGTGCATGGGGAAGTGAGAGAAGAATATACGCAGCCATAAAATTTTTCTTATATACTTTTGCTGGTTCAGTGTTGATGCTTATAGGCATACTTTATATGGGTTATCTATACTATCAAACAACAGGTATTTGGAGTTTTGCGATTACTGATTGGTATCAGATGATACTACCATTTAATCTGCAACTTTGGCTCTTTGGCGCTTTTTTCTTGGCATTTGCTATAAAAGTACCTATGTTTCCATTTCATACTTGGTTACCTTATGCTCACGGACAAGCACCAACTATCGGTTCAGTGATACTAGCAGCAGTTCTTTTAAAGATGGGTACTTATGGTTTTGTACGTTTTTCATTACCACTTTTTCCTGATGCTTCTGTTTATTTTATGATACCGATAGCTATCGTTGCAACAATCATGGTTGTATATGCTGCTATGGTAGCTTATGCACAAGAGGATATGAAGCAAGTAATAGCATATAGTTCTATCTCTCATATGGGGATTATCATCCTTGGAACATTTGCGATGAATGCTGAGGGAATTTCTGGTTCAATATTTTTGATGATAAGTCATGGTATCGTCTCAGGTGCCTTGTTTATGTTAGTGGGTGTTATCTACGATAGACGTCATACAAAATTGATGAGTGAATTTGGAGGGCTTGCTACTGTTATGCCTTCTTTTGCTACTATCTACGGCATTATGCTTATGGCTTCAGTTGGACTCCCTTTGACTATCGGTTTTGTTGGAGAGTTTTTATCTTTGATGGGCTTTTATAGAGTTGATTGGGTTATAACTTTGATAGCAGGTTCTGGTATCATCTTGGGAGCAGTTTATATGTTAACACTTTATAAGAGGTCATTTTTTGGGCAGATTACAAATGAAGAAAACAGAAAACTAAAAGACTTAAATGCAAAAGAGTTAACAGCTCTCATACCTTTAGTTGCATTGGTTGTACTACTAGGTGTCTATCCAAAGCCTATCTTAAAGCCTATAGATTTGAGTGTCAAAAAGATGATAACTCTTATGGATAAAAAATTTATATCACAAGAAGCAAAAGATATCGTTAGAAAAGCAAATAGCATTGGAGGAGGTAGATAATGTTAGAGCCAATTTCAATCAGTATGCAAAGTCTTAATTTACCATCTTTGTTACCAGTAGCTATTGTTGTTGTGGGTGCCTTAGCGATAGTTTGTATAGACTTAGCTACAAAATCACTCACTAAAAGTTTTTATACTATGCTTAGTATTCTTTTTATACTTTTGGATTTTGGGGCTGTTGTAGGATACAACGGGGAAATGAGAGGTTTTTTTGATGTTGTTTTAGTTGATGGTATTGCCAAGATTGCACAGATGCTTATCCTTATAACTTCAGTTTTATTTTTACCATTATCATTGAGTCACAGAAGATTTCAAGAGTTTGCAATGGCAGAGTTTTATGCTCTCTTCTTATTTATGATTGCTGGTTTTCAATTTATGGTTATCACTGATAATCTTATTTTGATATTTATTGGTCTGGAGACAGCAAGTTTAGCACTATATACAATGATAGCAATGCATAATAGAAAAAAAGCCTTCGAAGCAGCAATCAAGTATTTTACTATGGGAGCGCTTGCAGCAGGTTTCTACACACTCAGTTCACTGATATTTTATACTCTAACAGGAAGTATAGAAATCAATCAAATAGCAACACATCTAAGCATAGATAGCACAGTGTCTGTTGTAGGTGTTTTAGCAGCAACTATCTTTATGCTTGGTGCACTCGGATTTAAACTCTCAATTGTACCTTTTCACACTTGGACACCAGATGTTTATGAGGGAAGTTCATCAGCACTTGCTGGTTACATGTCAGTAGTTCCAAAAGTAGCAGCATTCGTTGTTGCGATGAGATTGTTTGAATCGTTGCTTGATTTAAACATAGATTGGGTAGAAAATATAATTTATGCTCTAGTGGTTATCACAATGACCATGGGTAACATAACAGCACTTGTACAAGAAGACGTAAAGAGGATGCTGGCTTACAGTTCCATCGCACATGGTGGATTTGTTATGGCAGCACTTATTATAGGAACAACAGAAGCAAATGCTGGGTTATTTTTGTACTGGGTACTCTTTATGTTTACAAATCTTGGTGCATTTACCATGCTTTGGATGACAAGACATAGAAAAAACCTATGGGATGAGAGATATCAACATCCATTTTCTAAGTTTGCAGGACTTGTGCAAGTTAAACCATATATGGCAACTGTGATGGCTGTCTTTATGTTTGCACTTGCTGGTATGCCACCTCTTTCAGTCTTTTGGGGTAAATTATATCTCATGAGTGCAGCGATAAATAGTGGGTACATATTTTTAGCTATTATTATGGCAATAAACAGTGCCATAGCAGTTTACTACTATATGAAATTAGTTGTATTTATGTTTTTAAAAGAGCCAACAACAGATGATGGAAATATTTATATGACAAACGCTTCATCTATCCTAAAAGTTATCCTAGGCGTATCCGTTGTTATCTCTATCAGTTCTGCTTTGATGATTGACCCACTTCTAGATTTTCTACTCAATCAAGTAGCAATGAGTGGTTTTTAAATTTTGATACAAAAAGGGGAATTCTTCAGGGTTTTCCCCTTATTTTTGCTATAATACCCCCATGAAATTTCTACTAATACTAATTTTTACCCTATCTCAATTGTTTAGCTTAACTATCACTTTAAATAGTGCCAAAGAAGAGCAATCAGCTTATGCAGTTTTACATGTAGAAGATGAAGAACCAATTAACTGTCAGATAATTCCAAGAGAATTAGGAAAAGAGATATATCTTTGCGAGTTTAACAAGATAGTCAAAGCTCCTATTGAAGCAAAAAATATGAAATTGGTAGAGATAGATTTTTTAGAAAAAGAGAAAGAGTTTTTTATAAAAATTGAACCAAAAGTTGCCTCCAAACTTATCCCTGTTAAAAGTGCTTTATACGATTCAAATGAAGTAAGTGACAAACAAAGTGCAAAAAAATATAAACACTGGACAGTTTTACTTTATGAAAAAGAGCCTTTTTCTAAAACAAACCAAAATGATGGCATAGATTTTCCTGTGACTTTTCCAAAAGAGATAAAACCTTATATAGGTGCACTAGATCTCAATGGCGCTCCTATCTCTTATGTGCAAAGTAAAGATATTAAACTCTATTTAGATATCAAAAAGTCTTTTGAAAATAAAGCCTATCAAGATGTGATTGAAGATAGTATGAAAACTATCAAACTCTACCCTTATACTATCTTTAGAGGAGAAATCCTTCTTTACAGAATTAAAGCTTTAGATGCAATCTTGGCAGAAGAAAACAATAGTTTTGCAGACCAGTTTGATAAATCAGATGTCATCAAAGAGGCAAAAGAGTGGGTAAGAGCATTTCCTTCCAATGAAAATCTACCAGAAGTTTTAATGATAATAGCCAAGTCATATCTAGGCATGGGACAAAAGAGTGATGCAAATTACTTTTTAGATATATTGATTAGTGAACATGAGGATAGCTCTTTTACCAAAAAAGGTATTTTGATATTTGCAGATTCTATGTACAATGCAAGACAAAAAGACCAAGCACTCAAGCTCTATAAAGATGTTTTATACTCTGCAAAAGATTTAGATATCGCAGCGGAAGCGGCTATAAGATTGGTTGATAAAGAGATAGAGAGAGGAAAATCCAATGAAGCTAGAGAATATCTTTTAAAGGTACTTAATGCCAATGAGTCTTATCTTCTTAAAGACAGAGAAGCTACGTATGCTCTTGCTCAAAAATTAGCTAATAATAAACTCTATGATGTTGCTGGTAAAGTAAGTGAAGTTTTACTCAAAGATATAAGTAAAACAGATGAAGCAAGAGAAACTATCATGAGAGATAATGGGTTATGGTATGCAAATGCACACGAGGTAACAAAAGCATACAATGGTTTGCAAAGATATCTCAATGAGTACAAAAGTGGTGATTTTAGAGAAGAAGTACAAGAGAGTATGGATAGACTCTTTTTTGAGCTAAACGAAACCAATGAAACAAAATTGGCAAATTATTATGATGAGCTCATTGAAAAGTATAAAAATAACATAGGAGATAAGGCTGTTGTAGAAAAAGCAAAGCTACTACTTTCACAAAAAAGATATGAAGATGTTTTAAAGATGCAAGATGTACTTTTACAAGTGAGTGATGACAATAGCACCCAAATCCAACAAATAGTAAGTGAAGCTGCAAGTTCATTGACAAAAAATAGTATGAATAACGATGATTGTTTGGAAGCTGTAAAGTATATAGAAGAGTATAAACTCCCAGAAGACAACTTTGAATCTCAAAAGATATATAACTGTTTGATGAGAAGTTCAAGGTATCAACGTGCCAAAGAGTTGAGTGAAGGAAAGATAAACAGTAATGACTTACATGTAAGAAAAATATGGCTAGAAAACTATGTTGGAAGTTTGTATAGACTCAATGAATACCAACAAGTTATAGACGTCTCTGGAGATATCATAAACCTCTCAAGTTCACTGAAGCAAAAACCTTCTTATGATAGTTTAAAATATACATTTTTCTCTTACCTTAAAAAAGATAAATTTGATAAAGCTTTAGATACTGCTAGATTGATGGAAAAAACATGGCCTAATGATTTTAGAAATAGTGATATTTTCAATGCTATTGTTAGCGTTGCGACAGATACAAGAGATGATTTACTCTTGGTTCAATATGCTAAAAAAGTTGTGGATTTACAAAATAGTGCAAAAAAATATGTCCAAACCCCTAATCTCGAATTTAAATATATCAATGCTTTAAAAAGATTAAATAAAGAAAAAGAGGCACTGGTTATAGCACAAAACTTACTGATAAAAGATTTAAAACCAGTAGATAAGACAAGAGCGTTGTACTATGCTGCTGAGGTTAGTTTAAAATTGCAAAAGGTTAAAGAAGCAAAAGAGTATTTTACACAGTGCACAACAATAAACGAGAGTAGTTCTTGGAAAGATATCTGCGAGCAAAACTTAAAGCTCTTGCAGTAGAGGAAACCTTTTTTCAATCTCTTCAGCAAGCATTGGTACATCACCTTTTACATGTAAACCAAATTGAGTCTTGTTAAATGTTCTCTGTCTTTTTGCAAGTCTTGCTGTATTTGTTATAATTTTTTCTGCCAATTCACTTTTGTCAAATCTACCATCTAAGAAATCAAGAGTCTCTTTTATGCCGATAGCCTTCATCGCATTTGGTTCTCTTGTGTACTTTTTTTCTAAAAAGACTACTTCATCAATAAGCCCATTTTGAAGCATGAGGGACGTTCTTTGAGCGATTTTATCTCTAAGAATTTCTTTATCGATAGCAACCTCAAATAACTCTATATCTTTTAAAATAGGATTTTTCTGTTCATTTTGAAAGTATTCACTAGCGATTAGATTTGTACTTAGATATATCTCGAACCACTTTTCTATACGATAAGTATCATTTGGTTTTATGATTTGAGCTGACTTCATATCTAGCTCTTCTATCTTCTCATAAGCATGTTTTAGATTTATAAGTTCTTCTTTGACTTTTTCTTTTATCTCTTTGCTGATATGAGGTTTTTTACTTATTCCCTCACACATAGATTTTAGATAAAAACCAGTACCACCAACAATGATGAGGTTTTTATCATTGTTTTTACAAAAGTTTTTAGCTTTTTTGTATAAGTCAAAAAAGAGTGTTACATTGAAGTCATCATTGAGATATATTTCGTCAATTCCAAAATGAAGTATGCCTTCTCTCTCTTTGAGTGAAGGTTTTGCAGAGGCTATATCTACCTCTTTGTAAAGACTCAAAGAATCAAGAGAAAGAATGACACAGTTGAACTTTTTTGCTAGTTCTATACTCAGGGAAGTTTTGCCTGAAGCCGTTGCTCCAAGGATTGCTAATTGTTTCAAATGTAACCTTTTTGAAGATTATTAACGCAATTATATCACCTTTAAAGCGATTTGTTGTAGAATGAAAAAAATTTTTTAAAAGGTAGATTTTGAGAAAATTCCTTAATATTGTAAATAATATAAATGAATTGATTATGTTCAAGCACTCTGTTTTTTCATTGCCGTTTATATTTATAGCGATGATGGTTGCCTCATCTTTGCAAAATGGTACGGTTTTATTTGGTTGGAGACTACTTTTTCTTGGACTTTTAGCTGCAGTAAGTGCTAGAAATTTTGCGATGGGGTTCAATAGATACGCTGATCGTGATATAGATAAACACAATCCAAGAACCGCCACTAGACCTAGTGTTGATGGCAGGATTGGTGAAAAAAACATGCAGATATTTATCGCCTTAAATGCCTTCATTTTTATAGTTGTTGCATATATGATAAATTCACTCGCTTTTTGGCTTTCATTTCCTATTTTAGTCATTTTGGCAGGGTATTCTATATTTAAAAGATTTTCTTCTTATGCACATCTTGTGCTTGGCGTCTCTCTAGGACTTGCCCCGATAGCAGGAGTTGTTGCTGTGAGTGAGAGCATATCAATGTGGTCTATCCTTTTGGCACTTGGCGTCATGTTTTGGGTGGCTGGATTTGATTTGCTATACTCTTTGCAGGATATGGAGTACGATAGGGAAAAAGGGCTTTTTTCTATACCTTCAGTTTATGGAAAAGAAGCAACCTTTTTTATATCTCGCCTATTTCATGCATTAACAATTCTTTTTTGGCTACTGTTTGTGAGTAGCGCGGCACTTGGGTTTTGGGCATATTTGGGAGTTTTCTTCTGTGCACTCACCTTATATATGGAACACAGAATTGTTATAAAAGATTTTAGAAAGATAGATAGAGCATTTTTTACTCTCAATGGATATTTAGGCATAATGTTTTTTATTTTGATATTGATTGATAGGATTTAATATGGAAAATATAAGATATGTAAATGCTCCTTTAAATATAGTTTTTAACGTTGATGATGATGAAAAATATAAAAAAGAGTTTGATATCTTAGGTTTAAGTGATGAGGATGCTGTTGGTGAGTGGTTAAAGCTTGCAAAAGCTAGAGGAGAGACAAGTGAAAGTGATCAAGTTTTACTTACCTTGCTCATAGAACTTCATAGAAAGATAGATAATTTGAATGCGTATGTAAGAGGTGAGCGTATAGAGTATCTTGAACTTGGTGAAAGCTCACATATACAAGCTATCGGATACGAACACTTTAAGCTTGAGAGTGAACTTTTACAAGAGGATATTTTGTACTATGGCAGGATTGAGATGCCAGTTTTTCCAAAGAGAGAAGTGCCAGTTTTTTTCAAAGCAATTTCAAAAAGTGAAGCAGTGATAAGCCTCCTTCATGAAAGAGATGAAAAAGATTGGAATTCTTATCTAGTAGCACGTGAGCGAGCAATAATAAGAGAGATGAGGGCGCAAAAATGACGATAGAGTTGATGGGAATTGTAGGTTTAGCAGTACTTGTAATCATTATATTTATGATGGTGAATTTGAAAGATGCAGAAACTGCAAAGAAACTTTCTCGTTATGAGAGGATTATAGAAGACATGAGCCGTCAAAACCATAAAATCAAAAGAGAGTTAGAAAAACAAGCTGCACAACGTAAACAGACAGAGTTAGAGTTAGAAGAGAGATTGGTAAGAAATGTAAAAGAACAAGTGCAAACAAGTGTTATACCTATGGTGGAGGCTATGAGAGAAATCGAAAATGTTATGCAGGCTTTTCAAGATGAACAAGTCGAAAGAATTGACAGGATCGAAGAGCGTTCTAGTAAAGATATGAGTTTTTCTCCCTCACATGTAGCTGCTTCAAATGAAAAAATTATCATCGCTCAGTACTCTCAGGGTAAAAGTGAAGCTTCTATTGCCAAAGATTTACGCATCGGTATCGGTGAAGTTGATTTGGTCTTAAAATTGGCTAACTTGAAATAAAATATTTCATTTTGAAATAAAAAAATAACTTTTTGAGAAAAAGAGTAAACTTTAAAAAAATAATTGGGTATAAAATGACAGCACAATATGGACAAATAACTGATAATATATATCAACCTTTTGTCAAATGGGTAGGTGGGAAAAGAGGGTTACTTTCTCAAATAACTCCATTACTACCAAAAGATTTTAATAACTATTTTGAGCCATTTGTTGGTGGTGGAGCTTTGTTTTTTGAACTTTACTCAAAAGGACTTTTAAAAGATAAAAAAATCTATTTGTTTGATATCAATGCTGAACTTGTCAATGCTTATGAAGTAGTCAAAAACTATCCAACTCAACTTCTCAATGAACTTGAAATTTTTAAACAAAAACACTCAAAAGAGTTTTTTTATGAAGTTCGTGCTTGGGACAGAGAAGAAGATTTTTTAAAAATCGATAAAGTCTTAAGAGCCACACGATTTATCTATCTCAATAAAACTTGCTTCAACGGACTTTATAGAGTCAATAAAAAAAATCAAAACAATGTCCCAATAGGCAGTTATAAAAATCCAAATATTTGTGATACAAGAGTTATATACAGCGCAAGTGAAGCTTTACAAAATGCGGTGATAAAATATTGTAGCTATAAAGAAGTGCTAAATTTAGCTTCAAAAAATGATTTGGTTTATTTTGATCCACCATATTATCCATTAACACAAACAGCCAGTTTTACTTCATATAGTGAATTTGACTTTTTAGAAAAACAACAAATAGAACTTTTTGAGGTATTTGAGAGTTTAAGTAAAAAAGAGTGTAATGTATTTCATAGCAATTCAGATACACAGTTTATAAAAGGGTTGTATAAAGATTTTGAGATAAAAGAGATTTTTGCTAATAGATTTATAAATAGTAAGGGTAGTGAGCGTGGTAAAATTAGTGAAGTTGTAATTAGAAACTTAAAGGAGAATAAATAAAATGGCATCAAATGAATCTTGGGAAGCAATTTTTAATAGATATAATATTTTACAGCATAATTTTGATGAAAACCCTTTTGAAATAACCAATACTCAAATAAAAAATGCAACGGCACATTTCGGAAATACAAATCAAAAAGAGGTAAGAATTCTATGTAAACAAGATTCAAGAGAAGATAGACCTCAGATTTTTATAGAGCATGGACTATTTCTACTTCCTAGAAGAAATGGAATTTATTATATTATAAGGGGAGAAGGATATATAGATATTCCTCCTATAACTAGTGAACCTATTATTTATAACTCAAATTTAGATTTTGCTTTAGACACATCTTTGGTGGGAAATTCTGAAATGCAACATTTGGACTTTGCTTATGCTTCAAGTTTAATAAGAACTTTTATGAATGATCATAGTTTAGTGTTGACTATTAGAGGAAGAAAATATACCCCTCAATTTAATTTTAATGTTGGAAATTTTTTGCTTGAAACACAAAGTGTTCAAACAGAAGTAGATGCAGGATATGAAGGTAGAAATCAAGTAGTATTAATCGAAGCAAAAAATTCTACATCGAGAAATACAATTATTAGACAATTATTTTATCCATTTAAACAATGGAAAGAATACACAACAAAAAATGTTAAATGTTTATTTTTTGAAAAACAAGGCAATTTATACAATATCTGGGAATTTGTTTTTGATGATGTAAACAATTACAATAGTATTAGATTGTCTCGTTCAGCAAGATATATAATAGAAAATACAAATATGTAAATAATATTATTTATAATGTATATTAATTAATATACAAATAAGAAAAAATGAGTTATAATTATGTTAGAAAAAGATATTAAAATTGAATTGATAAAAAAAGATTTAAAGCCTAGTGATGTTTATAAAGCATTGGGAATTGAAAGAGCACATTTTTATCAAGCGATTAGAAGTACCAACTTAACCAATAAAACATTATTAAAAATATTGGACTATTTAGAACTTGAAATATCTGTTTCACTAAAGCATAAAGGGCACTAGATGAAAACTAAATATGAAAAAGTATATGAATATCTATATGATTTGCCAGTTGAAGATTTTTTAAAATCATCTAAAGAGATTAAAGAATCGTTTGTATTTCAAGGTAGCGGAAATTGGGATATGTATTGTACTCAAAAAGATGAAAGGAGTAAAATTTCTCCATACCAAAATGTAGAACTTATTGGATTTTCTACACTTGAAGAAGTTAATAGCTACGATATACCAAAAAATCAGATAATAGATTTTTCAAGAGAACATTTTAATGAAGTGGGTATCGAAAAATATTTTTTATTGGTAAAAAGATGAAAAAAATAAAACTACTCAATCCAGAAAACTTTGAACAGGAGTGTACAACTGTTTGGAGTTTTGCACGTCGTGGGAATTGGGCAACACACAATTCAAAATATAGAGGGAACTGGGCTCCTGAAGTGGTAAGAAATTTGATTTTACGATACTCAAAAGAGAATGATTATTTACTTGATCCTATGATTGGTGGAGGTACAACTGCTATTGAGTGTAAACTTTTAAATCGTAACTTATTGGCATTAGATATAAATCCAAATGCGATTGAACTTACCAATACAGCTTTGAATTTTGAGAGTGAATTTAACCCTAAAATAAGAGTACAACTCAATGATGCAAGAGATTTATCGATGTTAAAAGATCAAAGCATAGATTTTATCTTAAACCATCCACCTTATGCAGATATCGTAAAATACAGCGAAAAGCAAATTAAAGAAGATTTGTCAAATATCCACGATTTGGAAAAGTTTTGTGATGAATATGAAAAAGTTATTAAAGAGTTATATCGTGTTTTAAAACCTAATCAATATTGTGCTATTTTAATTGGCGATACAAGAAGAAATAAGATGTATCAGCCTTTGGCATTTATGGTGATGCAAAGATTTTTACAAAATGGTTTTACTTTAAAAGAAGATATTATCAAACATCAACATAACTGTAAAGCAACGGGATTTTGGGTCAATAAAAGTAAAGAAGCCAATTTTTTACTTATAATGCACGAACATTTATTTATATTTAAAAAGTGAGAAATATGAACTTACATGTAGATTCCTCTTGGGAAGAGATAATCCAGTATGCTTATGAAGGATTGAGCCCAACATATAGAGAATTTTTAGAAAAAGATGAGGGATATTTTCCAAAGTATGAGCATTTTTTAAATGCTTTTAAAACGCTTCCTTTGGCTAAAACGAAGTATATACTTTTTGGACAAGACCCTTATCCAAGGCAAGAGAGTGCGATCGGATATGCATTTATAGATGGTGCTGTTGAAACTCTTTTTAGTGAGAGTGGATTTTCCAAACAGGTAAATCGTGCTACAAGTTTGAGAAACTTTATGAAGATGCTACTTGTGAGTGAGGGTATGCTTACATGTAAGAATTTATCTCAAGAAAATATAGCGAAAATAGATAAAAAAGATTTTATTAACTCTATCTATGCGTTAAGAGACAACTTTGAAAAAAATGGTGTTTTGCTTCTCAATACAGCACTTATCTTTACATGTAAAGAAGATAGTAAGTATCATGTTAAAGAGTTTCAACCTTTTATCCAAAGATTACTCTCAAAATTAGCTGATAAAGATGTAAAGTTGATACTATTTGGAAGTATGGCAAAAGATATACAAAAATCATTTAGCTCGGCATTAGATTTTGAGTGTGTTAAAACAGTTCATCCGTACAATATAGGATTTATAAGTGATTCATCGGTTCAAGAGTTTTTTAAACCGATGAATCTTTTAAGAGTTTAATCTTTTTCTGAGCATTTTTCAGCAGGAAGTTTATTTAAAAGCTCGAAGAGTTTTTTACTAGAGTCTTCCATATTTTTAAAGTTTTCAACTATCTCTTGAGTGAGTTCAGGTTTAAAACCACCACTATTGGAGAGGAGTTCGATATTTTTATGTGCTGCTTGATGGACAGTTTTATGAGGCTCTTCTATAAGTGCATAAGATTTTGTGCACCCAAATCTCTCTTTACCTTGACCATTTTCATACCATTTCCCAAATCTGCAATCATGATGCGTGCTAAATTCATTTTTTACTTGCTCATTGAGTATAGTTGAGTAAGCATTTGTTTTATAAACTATATGGTCAATTTTTGCAAGAGTTATGAAGATATTGTTTTCCATAGTATAGGAGATTTCTGCTGTTTGATTTGCATCTGCATTAAAGTCTTTCAATGTAAGTTCAAAGCTATTGACACTCTCTTCAGAAGCATTTGCTATATCATTTATCCTCTCTGAGTTAGATTGGATAGCTGTTGTCTCTTGTTGTAGTGTTTGGATTGTTATAGCTATCTCTTGTGTTGCTTTTTGTGTACGTTCTGCTAGTTTTTTAACTTCATCGGCAACAACAGCAAATCCACGTCCATGCTCACCTGCACGTGCCGCTTCTATGGCTGCATTAAGTGCTAGTAGATTTGTTTGGTCAGCTATATCTTTGATGAGTGCAACGATAGAGGAGATTTCACT
>DKEY01000075.1:5952-7911 GCA_002469305.1 Sulfurospirillum sp. UBA6810 | reverse complement strand
ATTTAATTTTTCTACATGTAAGAAAATGATTTCTTCACGATTAAAATAACCTATACCCTCATCTATAAAATCTATTTGACCTTTGGTAAAACTCCTACCAAGAGTTGAAAAGACAAGAAAATAACTAGGAATGACTACTTTTTTTTCATCTTTTACATATGCTCTTAAAAGTCTAAAATTTAAAAATTTCTCTCGCCTTAAAAAAAACTCTTCATTTTTATTTTCACACGCGACAACTTTTTCGTAAAGCTTTATTCTCTCTTCGATAGAGCAAGGAAGTATCTGTTTTGTTATAGGAGACATCAACTCATCTTTGAGTCTGTCTTGATTTTGTCTTTGCACTTCAAGAGAAAAAAGACACCCGCAGTAATTTTGATGATAGAGTTTATCTTCTTTTGCTAGGGCAAATTGCTCACTCGTTCCACCATTGACTCTAAAATCTGGAGTGCTTACATGTAAGCTATATCTCTGCTCTATTTTTAAAGCATTGGCTCTTAATTGTTCTATCGACTTTTTAGGACTGGTTAAAAGAGTGGTTGTTATCTCAGACTCACCAAGTTCAAGGGCTTTAAAGGCTGTTTTTTCCAATCTATCATCAAAACATACTGTGCAGCGTTTTCCCTTTTCAGGCTCATCTTCTAGCCCTCTTACAGCCTCTATCCAACCCTCAAAATCATAATCACCCTCTAGCAGTTCAATACCAAGTTTGTCACAACTTCTTTTTACATCAAGGAGTCTTAGCTGATACTCACTATATGGATGGATATTTGGGTCATAAAAATAGCCTATAAGTTTTTTCTCTGGATAGAGCTTTTGCAGTTTTTGTAAAAAAAAGTGACTATCCACCGAACAGCATATATGAACTAACACAGGAAACCTTTTTTGATTTTTAAAATTATAACAAGTTTTTCAAGTTCTATTTTTGTTATAATTTAGATTAGAAATAAGAAAAGGAGTTACCATGCAATATCTTAAAAGTTTTAAATTTTGGTTTTTATCCGTACTTGCTGTATATACACTCTTCGGATTTATCTTAATCCCTTGGTACATAACAAACAAGCTACCAACTCTTTTACACGAAAAAATAGGTATAAATCTACAAATCAATAAAGCTTCTTTCAATCCATATAGTTTTGAACTCTCCTTAAAAGAGTTAGAACTTCAAGATTTGAGCAAAAAACCTGCTCTAAAAATCGAAAAAATTTACCTCAATTACTCTTTATTGGAACTCTTAGAAAAAACTATCTATATAAAATCTTTTGACATCACTAAACCAAAAATTTATGCGACATTGCTAGAAGATGGCACACTCAATTTTGCAAATATTATGCCTCCTATGAAAAGTGAAAAAGAGGAGCCAAAAGCAGAACAAAAAGAGAGTTCCTTACCAAAAATCTTTTTGCAAAAACTTTCCATCATTGGTGGTTCGTTAGATTTTAAAGATATAAAAAAAGATTTTTCACTTGAACTTGGACCGTATGATTTTATGGCTCATGATATCAGTACACAAAAAGGAAGTATCAATTCACACAGCTTTAATACAGAGATAAAAAGTGGTGGAAAAGTCATGTGGGAAGGTGGGTTGAGATTGAAACCTTTACAGTTTTATGGCACTTTACAAGTAGAAGAGTTGCAGCTTCCTGAACTTTATGACTATGCTCTTCCACTGATGCCTACACGTCTTGCCCATGGAAAAGTCTCACTCACACTCCCTTACCAAGTAGATTTGGAAAATGGATTAAATGCAAAAATCACAGATGCTCTTATCAATCTAAAAGCTTTTAATCTCATCTATGACAATGAACAAATCATCGACATCTCAAACATAGATATCTCGGGGATAGACGCTTCATACCCTGCCCAAGATATCGCTATAAAATCTTTACATGTAAGCCGTCCGACGATAGTAGCTATCTTGGATAAAAACAAAGCTATAAACTTTCAAAATGCCTTTGTTCT
>DKEY01000075.1:0-5815 GCA_002469305.1 Sulfurospirillum sp. UBA6810 | reverse complement strand
AAATCTGTGCTTATAGAGTATTTGTTATCAACCCTCATCAATGAAAATGCCACATTAAAAGTAGGTGGAAACTTTGCACAAGACTCTTTAAAACTTGCTTCAAATATAGATTTGCAAAATCTACATGTAAAGGATTTTGAAAACTATATAGCCCCTTTTGTCAATATCAAGATAGATGATGGACAAATTCATTTGGAGGCAAAAGTAAAAGCAGATCTAAAAGAGACTCTACAAGTGAATGCTCTTGTAAATACGACTATTTATAACTTTGCAATTAACTCTTTAGAAAATTCTCCTCTTGTGAGTTGGAAAAGACTTAATATAAATGGTGTTGAATTTTCTCAAAATCCTATGTCTCTTTTGGTTTCTTCTGTTAATCTCGAAAAACCTTTTATCAAGCTACTCATCGCGAAAGATGGTTCTACTAATTTTTCCGATATAGCTAAAAATCATACTGAAAAAAAAGAAACGACACCATCAAAAGAAGAAGAGAAAAAAAGTGATATGAAACTCAAAATAGGGCCTATGAGTATCGCTAATGCAAATGCAGATTTTAGTGACCTCTCTTTGCCATTTCCTTTTAGAACACTTATCCACGACCTCAACGGAGGACTTTCAGAGCTTGATTTTCAAAAATCCACTCCCTCAACGCTCAAGATTGATGGTAAGATTGATAAATATGGTTATGCAAATATCAAAGGTTCTCTCATCCCACTTGAGATTAAAAAATACGCCAATATAGATGTAACATTTAAAAACATTGACTTAAATTCACTCACGCCATACTCAGGAAAGTTTGTAGGACAGAAGATAGATAGTGGTAAACTCTCTATGGATTTAAAATATGTCATAGATAAAGCGAGCTTAAAAGGCTCAAACAAGCTCAATATAGACACACTCACGCTTGGTGAAAAAGTAGAATCACCAGAAGCTGTAAACCTTCCTTTAGAGTTAGCCTTAGCTCTTTTAAAAGATTCAAATGGACAGATAGATATAGACTTGCCAGTTGCAGGAGATATGAATAATCCTGATTTTAGTTATGGTAGTGTTGTTTGGAAAGCTGTAGGCAACTTGATAACAGGCATCGTTACTGCTCCTTTTAGATTTTTAGGTAATCTTTTGGGTATAGATGGCGAAAAACTCAAAAGCATAGATTTTGCTCTTGGTTCTCATCAACTCATCAACACCGAACATGAAAAATTACAAAATTTAGAAAAAATCTTAGGAAAACGTCCAGGTATCAAACTCGCTATAAAAGGTAGTTTTGATGAGATTTTGGACACAAAAGTCTTACAAAATCAAGCGTTTAAAGTTTTAGTCGAAGAGACGCATAAAGCCATCAAAGCTAAAATAAAAGATGAAAAAGTTGATACTTACGCTATGACTTTAAAAGAGTTATATCTCAAATCAAATGAAGTTAAAAAGTACGAGGAACTTCAAAAAACTTTTATGGACGCTAAAAGTGAAAAGCTAGACTTAGTCGGCTTTAACAAAGCCATAGAAGAAGAGCTCAGACAAAAAATAGAAATACCAAAAGAATCACTCATGAAACTGGGTGATACAAGAGCACAAAACGTGAAAAATGAACTTGTTAGCAAGTACAAGATAGATGAAAAGAGGATAGAACTCTTGCCAAGTGAAAACAGCGCTGCTGCTAGAGATGAGTGGATAGAGGTAAAATTAGACATCAAAAGTTAAGGGAAATCCCCTTAACTTTTAGTTTTGAAGTGTAGAGAGTTTTGCTTTTACTTCTTCGACGTGTCCTTTGACTTTTACGCTCTCCCAAAGTGCTTTTATCTTGCCCTCGGGACTTATGATAAAAGTACTTCTTACAACTCCCATATACTCTTTTCCACACATCTTTTTCATCTGCCAAACCCCATAAGCTTTGCAAACTTCTTGGTTTTCATCACTTAAAAGGGTAATCTCAAGATTTTTCTTTTCTATAAAATTTCTATGTTTCTTAGGGCTATCAGGGCTTACCCCTAAAACTACTGCATCAAGTGCATCAAAAGCAGGGATGGAGGCTGTAAAATCACAAGCTTCGGTCGTACATCCTGGAGTATTGTCTTTTGGGTAAAAATATAAAACTACCCACTTTCCCTCTAAATCACGAAGGCCTATCTCAACCTCATCTTGGTTTGGAAGTGTAAATGCTGGTGCAACTTGGTCTAATTTTGGCATAATTTTCCTTTTTAATTTTTTGTGATTATAACAAAAAATCACGTTTTTGTTACTTTGATATGTGCTATAATTGGCAAGTTAAAAAATTACAAGGAGATATTATGAAAATCATATGTCCATACTGTACAAGTATCAACAATGTCCCTAAAAAAGAGGAATATAAAAAAGTAAATTGTGGAAAGTGTAAAAAATCTCTTCTTGAATCAAAAGCCATCAATATAAAAAGTGAATTCATAGATAAAATCCTTAGCAACTCTGATATCCCTGTCATTCTTGATTTTTGGGCACCTTGGTGTCAGCCTTGCCAAAAGATGAAACCTGTTTTTGAAGAAGTAGCAAGAGACTTTGCTCTCAAAGCACTCTTTGGAAAAGTCAATGCCCAAGATGAACAATTTTTAGGAACAAGATTTAAAATCAAGAGTATCCCAACACTTGTTGTTTTTAAAAATGGCAAAGAGGTCAAACGCATTTCTGGCGCTATGGATGATGAACAACTTACAAGTTTTGTCAATCAATTTATCAACAAATAACGACTGATTTTATCTGGGTATAATCCTCTTCAAGGGCGTATTTTGGCCCTTCTTTTCCTAACCCACTTTGCTTGATACCCCCATATGGTTGGATATCAAAACGCAAAGTTGGAATGTCATTTATCACAATTCCTCCAGCTTCAAGTTCATCTATCGCTCTTTTACATGTAAGCAAGTTATTTGAAA
Organism: Sulfurospirillum sp. UBA6810; assembly: GCA_002469305.1. Taxonomy (GTDB): domain Bacteria; phylum Campylobacterota; class Campylobacteria; order Campylobacterales; family Sulfurospirillaceae; genus UBA6810. The sequence continues at coordinate 2,915 of DKEY01000075.1, read as the reverse complement.
AAACAGAGAGTTGCAATCCAAACTCTGAGTTATTCATCTTCTCTTTTGCTTCATCAAAATCTACAACACTTATAAGAGAAACAATAGGAGCAAATACCTCTTGGCAGACTATATTCATCTCCTCTTTGACATCCACCATAATAGTTGGTTCAAACATCAAATCTTTACATGTAGCGCCACAAAGAACTCTCGCCCCTTCATCTATGGCACTTTTTAGCCATGTTTTTGCTTGTTGTAAGGCTTTTTCATCTATCATAGGACCTATAAACGTTTCCTCTTCATAAGGGCTTCCTACTTTTAGAGATAGCGTCTCTTCTTTTAGAGCATTTGCAAACGCTTCATAGATATCTTCATGCACATAAATCCTCTGCAAAGAGATACAAACTTGCCCTGAGTTTATAAAAGCACCTAGGGCACATTTCTTAGCTGCTTCAGATATATTGGCATCTTTATCTATAAATGTTGCAGCGTTGCCGCCAAGTTCTAGTGCTACTTTTTTGATGCCAGCTTTAGTGATGATATCTCGCCCAACAGGAACACTTCCTGTAAAACTTATCACTCTTGGTATTTTACTTGTTACTAAAGCTTCATTTACTCCCTCTCCACTATAGATAACACTCAGAGCATCGCTTAACGCGTACTTACTTTGGATAAAAAGTTGTGCAAATTTAAAAGCAGTGAGTGGAGCTGAACTTGTTGGTTTGAGTATCACAGCATTTCCTGCAACAAGAGCTGGAGCGATTTTGTGTGCTACAAGATTGAGAGGAAAGTTAAAAGGGGTTATAGCTAAGACTACTCCGACAGGTTCACGTTTAAAAAAAGATAAGCTCTCTTTACCACTAGGCATTGCATCGCTATGAAAAGTTTCTCCATGCAAACTCATCATAGCACTTATGGAGAGCTTGATAGTTTCTATACATCTTTGCACTTCTACACGAGAAAATCTTATAGGCTTTCCAACTTCATCCGTGATAGTTTGCGCCATATCTTCGCTGTTTTGTTCTAACTTTTTTGCAACATCTTCAAGCCATGCAAGCCTTTGTGAAAGTTTTGATTTTTTCGTATCGGCAAATGCATTTTTGGCTACATGTAAAACTTCTTTTGCGTCATGTGCATCACATAAAGCAAACTTTGAAACAACCTTTTTTGTATAGGGGTTTAACACTTCTTTATAAGTCTCTTTTTCTTTACATGTAGAACCAACATAGACATTTGCTATCATCTTTTCTCCCCTATTTTATTGCTCTTGATAAAAAATTATACACAAAATATGCTACTATTGCGAATGTACAAAGATTATAAACTAGAAATTTTATACCGTGATGAACACCTCGTGGCTATCAATAAACCAAGTGGACTTTTAGTGCACAAATCTATGATAGATAGGCATGAGATTTACTATGCCATGATGATGCTTAGAGATGCAATAAATCAATACATCTATCCAGTGCATCGTCTTGACAAACCTACTTCTGGCGTTTTACTTTTTGCTCTTAGCAAAGAGTGTGCAAGCTTGATGTCAAAACAGTTTGAAGAACATAGCATAACCAAAACTTATCTGGCAATCGTGAGAGGATATACGCAAGAAAATGGCATTATAGAACATCCCTTAGGCGAAAAACTTGACAAGATAGCAGATAAAAAAGCACGGAGCGAGAAAGAGCCTCAAGAAGCTATAACTATGTATAAAAGGCTCGCTACTGTTGAGCTTGATTATGCAATAGGGCGTTATGAAAAAACACGATATTCTCTAGTCGAAGTTACCCCAAAGAGTGGCAGAAAACATCAGATAAGACGCCATATGAAGCATATCTCCCATCATCTTTTAGGTGACACAAAATATGGCAGAGGAGAACAAAATAAATATATAAGAGAAGCATTTAACTGCCAAAGGATGTTACTTCATGCAAACTCCTTAGAGATAACCCATCCTTTTACAAATGAACGCCTCAAGATAGAGGCTCCACTAGATGAAACCTTTATCTCTTTATTGAAACAATTTAATTGGAAAGTTATTTGATATTTTTTGTGAGCGTAAAGATATCTTTTCTTCTATCTTTTAGATTTTTCACACTACCAAACTCGTGAAGTTCAGTCAAAAGGTCTATATCAACATCAGCTATCAAAACCATCTCTGTATTTGGCGTTGCTTCTGCCTTGATGCCATTGGTTGGAAAAGCAAAATCACAAGGAGTAAAAACCATGGATTGAGCAAACTGCATATCCATATTGTGGACCTTTGGAAGATTTCCTACACTTCCTGCAATTGCTACATAACATTCATTTTCTATTGCTCTTGCTTGTGAACAATTTCTTACCCTCGAATATCCATTTTGAGTGTCAGTTAAAAATGGTACAAATAAGATATCCATGCCCTCATCACTCAAAAGTCTACTAAGCTCTGGAAACTCTGAGTCATAGCAGATAAGTATGCCAATTTTCCCGCAATCTGTATCAAAAGTTTTTAAGCTATTACCACCTTGCATACCCCAAACTTTTGCTTCATCAGGAGTTACATGTATCTTTTCATAACGCTCTATCGTACCATCACGTTTACAGAGATATCCTACATTGTAAAGGTGCCCATCTCTCATCTCTGGCATACTTCCTGATATGATATTGATGTTGTAAGATATAGAAAATTCTGAAAACTTTTGAACAATATCATGAGTATGTTTTGCAAGCTCACGGATTGCTTCAGGTTCAGAAAGATGGTTGTTTTCAGCCATAAGTGGCGCATTAAAAAACTCTGGAAACAGTGCAAAATCTGAGCGATATCCTGAAACAGTATCTATAAAATACTCTGCTTGCTGTAAAAGTTCTTCTAAGTTTTTATAAGGACGCATTTGCCACTGAATAAGCCCTAAACGTACTACTTTTTTCTTTGCAACTATCTGCTTACTTGGTTTTTCATA
>DKEY01000099.1 GCA_002469305.1 Sulfurospirillum sp. UBA6810 | reverse complement strand
CCATTTACAAACTCATTTCTTACTGTATGACCAGGAGCTTTTGGAGCAACCATGATACAATCAACACCTTGTGGAGCTTTGATTTGTCCGTAATGAACATTAAAACCATGTCCAAATGCAATTACATTGCCATCCGATAAGTTTGGTTTAATCTCTTCAGCAAATACATCTGCTTGCATCTCATCTGGTAAAAGTATCATGATAACATCAGCTACTTTTGTAGCTTCAGCAACTGTTTTTACTTCAAAACCTTTTGCTGCAGCTTTTGCCCATGAGCTTCCGTCTTTTCTTAAACCAACAACAACATCAACACCACTGTCTCTTAAGTTTTCAGCGTGAGCATGTCCTTGTGAACCAAAACCTATCATCGCAACTTTTTTTGATTTGATTATGCTTAAATCACAATCTTTATCATAATAAACTGTAATTGCCATTATATAATTCCTTCTCAATTTTAGATAAATTGGGGTATTTTATAAAAACTTTACTTAGTAACCTCTAAAAAGCAAAAAAATGTTCTATCTTCTCTCAATAATTTTGGAGTAAATAGGCGAAGAAGTAAAAGGATTTTATAAAGTGCAATAGGATAGAATATATTCAAATTTCAAATATGGACGGATAAATATGGAAAGTAGCATAATAAAGAAGATAAAAGCTCTACCTCCTCTTGATGATACTATCATTAAAATTCAAAGAATTTGCACTGATAAAAACAGTTCTTTAAATGACTTGGTAAAAGTGGTAGAAGGCGATCCTATGCTCACTGCTAACATACTCAAATCATCAAATTCACCACTCTATGGATTTAGCAGAGAAATCAAAAATATTTCTCACGCAATTTCTTTGTTTGGTATGGCTACTATCAGAGGTTTTGCTCTATCAAGTGCTATAAAACAAAATATAAAAATTGATTTAACCCCTTACAATATCTCAAATCAATACTTTTTAGATACGAGTGTTGCTCAAAGTGCATTGATGTTCAACTGGTACGCTAAAGTTAGTAGGGATATGCTTGACATCTTAGTGCCTGCTGCGTTTATGATGGAAGTTGGTAAAATCGTTATCGCCAATGAACTTATTGAACTTGGTAAAAAAGAAGAATTCATATCAAAAATGGCTTCTTTATCATCACCACAAGAGCTATCTGCATTGGAAGCAGAAATTGTAGGTTTTAGTAATGAAGAGATAACATCCAAAATATTTGAACAATGGAACTTAGAGTCTGAACTTGTTGATGCAATAAACTACTCAAATAACCCTGAAGAAGCACCTGAACATATCAAACCCTATGCTAGTGCTTTACTTATCATAAAAACTTCTGTAAATATATTTGACAAGCTAAGTGATAAGTCAATTTCTAAGGCACTTGAACTATTATCTCAAAATGACTTAGACCAAGAAGTCTTTTTAGCAGCTATCGAAAAAGTTAAACAGTGAATGAATTTCTCCTCGCATTAAGCTTAGGTATAACTGACGAGGAGGTTCCCTCCGATTATAAAACTATCTTAAATGATCTCCTAAGACTCAAAGTACTTAAAAAAGTAAAAAATATTTATCAACTTGACTCAAGATACAGAATAGGCAAGATAGATATAGCTTTCAATGGTACAGGTTATGTGGAAACTATAAATAACCAACAGCTAAAAGACTTGCTCGTAGAAGCTCACGATGTCAATGGTGCTATGAAAGGTGATATAGTAGTCGTTAAAAGATTACATGTAAAAGGTGGCAGAGCAAAAGCTAGAGTCATTCATATCATCCAAAGAGCACATGCTTCAAGTATCATATACACAAAAATTCAATCTAACAGAGTTGTAGGCATCAATATAAAAACATCTTTAGTACACCAAATTACTGCCTCACAAAAATCACTAAAACAACTTCCTGAGGGAACAGTTTTAAAAGTCAATAACGAAACGGGCAATATAGAAGAAGTACTAGGTGTTCTTAGTGAACCTAGTGTTGATGAAAAAATTTCTATGGCTCTTTTTGAAAAAGTTGAGCACTTTTCACAAGAAGCAGAACTTGAAGCTAGTAGTCATGGAAACTATGTAGATAAATCTTTTTACCCTCAGCGTGTTGATTTAACACATCTTCCTTTTTGTACGATTGACCCAGTTGATGCAAAAGATTTTGATGATGCTATCTACTTTGATGAAGCTCAAAGTACACTTTATGTTGCTATCGCTGATGTAAGTGAGTATCTTTTTGATATGGGTCCTACGGATAAAGAGGCAAAAAAAAGAGGTTTTTCTATCTATTTTCCTCATAAATCAATCCCCATGCTACCAAGAACTTTGAGCGAAAATATCTGCTCTTTAAAACCAAATGAAGATAGACTTGCATTCACATTTAAAATCAAACTTGACCCATCTTCACTTGAACCTGTAAGTGAAGAGTTGATGGATAGTGTTATTCACTCAAAAAGAAGATACACTTACGATGAAATCGATACATTTTTAGAAAATGATTTTAGTAAAGCAACTGATATCGACAAAGAAGTACTCAAATACCTCTTACCTCTTAATAACTTCATGAAAAGAGTTCGTGAAAAAAGGCTCAAAGACTCCTTTGAGTTTCGTTCATCAGAGATAAGAATGAGAGTAGATGAAGACCAAAATCTTTTACAAACTTATGTAGAAAATCAAACAGATTCTCACTCTCTCATAGAGGACTGTATGCTACTTGCAAATAAAGCAGCTTCAAAAAGGTTAAAATATGGTATTTTTAGAACACATGGTGATCCATCTTTTGAAAAGATAGAAAAGCTTCTCAATGACTTAGCTCTTGTTGGAATAAGTGTAAAATTTAGTCCTAACATTCCTATGCTTATAAAACAAATTCAAATAAGAGCAGAGCAGATTGGCATACGTGATGAAGTAGATAAGCTCATCATTAAATCACAACAAAAAGCACTTTATGAGCCAGAAAACAAAGGACATTTTGGTTTAGGATTTGATAGCTACACTCACTTTACCTCTCCTATCAGGAGATATAGTGATTTAACACTCCATAGACTTTTAAAAGCAGATTTGCAAAACAATCCAAAAAGAAAAGAGTTTTTACTAAAAAATATAGACTCTCTTTGTGAAAGCATTAGCAAACTTGAGAGAGAAAGTGATAAAGTTGCTTGGGATTATATGGATAGAAAATTTGCAAGATGGGCACACGAACACATAGGTGAAGATTTTTGCGCCATCGTCACAGATGTTTCAAAAACTCCTGTTGCAAAACTTGAAGACACTATCATGGGAGCTAGGATTTTCTTACTAGATGAAGATGTCGAACTCTTTGAGAGAGTAAGTATAAAAATCGTTGAGAGCAATATAGCAACAACAAAAATTTATGCAAGAGTGACCAAAAGGCTATCATAGATGTACAAAAAAGACTTTGAACAACTTTTACATGTAAAGAAAACTCCCTCTTCTTTGTTTTTTTATGGTGAATGTGATTTTCAAAATAATTACTTTGCACAAAAAACTTTAGAGTCTTGGAATGCGAGTGAGGATGAAAAACTTCTTTTGCACTATGATGATTATAATTTTACAACTGCAAAAAACCATCTTTCGCAATCTTCACTTTTTGGTGGCAATAATATTCTTATAATAAAAACAGATAAAGTAATCCCTTCAAAAGAGTTAGATACTTTAATCGCACTCGCACATAAAAGTAGTGAAAGCTTTTTCATATACCAATACTTTGGTGATGGAACAAAAGCAAAAAAAATATCGTCTTCTTTTTCTAAAAATAACGGTGGAGATTTTGTCCGTTTTTTTAAACCAAACATGGGTGAAGCTCTAACTTTGCTTAATACAAAGGCAAAAGAAATCGGACTTAACATACAAGGATATGCTTTGCAACACTTGTATCTGCTACACTCTGAAGACCTTTCTTTATGCGTAAATGAGTTTGAAAAATTATCACTTTTAAACAGAGAAGTTCTTGCTAGTGATATAGATAGACTCGTTTATGGACTAGGAACTGTTGGGCTTGATGAATTTATCTCAAAACTACTCAAAAAAGAGGACATAAAAGTCTCCTTTCTCAATCTATGTGAGAGTGGTATAAGTGATGAGATAAGAGTTATAAATGGCATACAAAACTATCTATCCAATCTTTTACTATTTCATATGTACATAAAAATTCATGGAAATTTTGATGCAAGAGCCATTTTAGGGTATCCACTACCGCCACAACTTGCCAAGCAAAAAGCAGATGAGAGTATCAAAATTGATTTGAAAACATTTAAAGAGATGCTTGAACTTTTACTCAATGCCGAATTGAAGTTGAAAAAACTAAAAGATTTAGATAAAAATGCTTATCTTTTATCTACTCTTATCAAAATACAAAAAATTTTATAAAGATTATTCATGCAAGATTTAAGTTGGAAAGAAAGCTACTTAGTAGGTGAAACAAATATAGACAGAGAGCATAAAAAGTTATTCAATATAGCTGCAAAAGCGTTTCAAGCTGTCGATACTAACCAAAAACCGCAAAAAATCAAAAGTATTGTTTTAGAACTTATCGAGTACACAAAAGTTCATTTTCATAATGAAGAGTGTTTTATGAAAAAAGTCAAATACCCTAAACTTTCTGAACACCAAAAGCTTCATAGTGATATCATCATTTCGATGAATAAGTTTTTAAAAACAATGAACTCTAAAAAAATCATAGAAATAGAAAAAGAATTAGCACATTTTGTCGAATATTGGTTCATAAACCATATAGTTTATGAAGATAAAAGAGTAGCGCAATGGGTAAAATCTCACAATATTGAGGCAAACTGTGTTACATGGAAAAGTGAATACAAAATAGGTAATGCTCTTATAGACTCTGAACATCAAGAGCTTTTTAATATTGCAAATGAAGCCTTTAAAAAAGGTCCTGATTGTGAAAAAAAGGATAAAATCAAAGCTACTATTTACAAACTCTATGAATACATGGAAAAACATTTCTTGGATGAAGAGATGTATATGAAATCAATCAATTATAATTATCAAGAAGAGCATAAAAAAATTCATAAAAGTATCCTTGAAGGATTGAACACTTTTATGAAGCAAAGTTCTCAAATGGATATAGAAACTTTAGAATCACAACTACTCACTTTTATAGAAGTAGGACTTGTGCAACATATTGTTGCTGAAGATACAAAAATTACAAGATGGCTTATCTTTTTAGAGGATTTAAAAGAGGCAAAAGAACTTCGAGAAGTAGAATAAAAAAATAACAAGTACAAAAGCTTTTATATGTTAAAATCCCTCCTTTTAATACATTAAGGAGATAAAATGAGTGATTTAAAAGTATATAACTACAGCCCAGAAGAACTAAGCAAATTTCAATATGCAGTGTTGACAACAGAAAATGGAGTGATGAATATCAAGTTATTTGTTGATGAAGCACCAAATACAGTGGCAAACTTTGCTACACTTGCAAATGATGGTTTTTACAATGGATTAACTTTCCATAGAGTAATCCCTGGCTTTGTTGCACAAGGTGGTTGCCCATACGGTACTGGTACTGGTGGTCCAGGTTGGCAAATCAAGTGTGAAACAAAAACAAATACATCAAAACATGCAAAAGGTGTTTTATCTATGGCTCATGCTGGTCCAAATACTGGTGGAAGTCAATTTTTTATATGCTATGAAAAACTACCACATTTAGATGGTTTACATACTGTATTTGGTGGTATTGATCCACAAGATGCACAAAGTATGAAAGTACTTGATAGTATAAATCAAAACGACAAAATAGTTAGCATCGAAATTAAAGAATCTTTATAAGAAAAGTGCCTTAGGCACTTTCTTATATATTATTTGATAAAGCCCCTACAACTTTTCCCAAAATCTCTAAATCATTTGCATTTACTAGTTCATCAGAGTAACTCTCATTGTCAGAAACCAAAGCAACCATGCCATTGGATTGTAGTTGCAATCTTTTTATAAACAGACCAACTGGAGTTGAAACTATATATACCCCTGCCCTATTTGGATTTGTACTACTTCTATCTAAAAAAACGATATCTCCATCATTGAGAGTTGGTTCCATCGAATCTCCTATAACATTGAGTGCTTGGATATTTTTTATTGCCATTTCTCCCCCAAGATGATTTACTATCTCCCTATCTAAGACTATACTCTCACTTATATCCTCATAGTTTAATGCACCACCACCAGCACTAGCATAGATATCTCTAAAATAACTGATTTTTGAAAATTTTTCTGTTTCAGATTGTAGGCTTTCGACTACTTGATCATACATAAGCCAATTTATAGATATTTTCCTTTTTGCACAAAACTCTAGTATCTCTTTATAAGGAATTTTATTTCTACTTTTCATTGTTGCTAAACTAATTTGATTTATATCCAATGAAGTTGCAACATCCTTATCAAAAATTTTTCGCTCACCAAGTTCAGAAGAGAGTATGTCTTTAATTTTATCAAGAATTTCATGTATATTTGGCATATTTAATCCTTTTTATTTCAATTTGAAATATTATTATAGCATAAAATGAATTTTTTATACAATTATGAAAAATAAAAAGGATGCAAAATGAAAGTTTTAATCTTAAAAACAAACCAAACAATGAAAGTCATAAACAGATACATGGATAAATTTGAACAAGAGATGTTAAAGCTAAGTAATCTTATCTTTTAAGAATCATCTTACAATTTTCAAATTAAAAAGAGCTATGCTTAGGATTATGACATAAACATAAAAAACAATCAAACCTATCCCAAAAGGAACAAGCATCAAAAAAATAGCATGAAGCCAAGCAGTACTTTTTAACATATCACAGTTATATTTTTTTCCTAGTATGGATAGAGCTTTATAAACCATCACTGTTGCATAAATAGCATTAATAAATAAAATAGAAAATGGTATCAAAAGATATATAGGCATATTACTTGCTTCAATAGAGAAAATATCTGTGCCAAGATAAAACAAACAAGATATAACGATAAAAATAACAATAAATCCTGAGAGTAATCCTTTTATCAAATAATCATGAACTATCAAACTCTCTTTATGTCTTGCTAATTTTTTTATACCGAGCAACTGAATGATAACACCTATAAGATATAGGATAAAACCAAAAAATGGAATAACCAAAAACATCTGCAAAAAAACTCCAAATCCCGCCACTTTTGCGCCGGGTGGAGAAATTTTATGCTTTTTCAGATTCTTACTTTGATCTGAGTTTTTACTTATCGTAACTTTCTTTTTCGCAGCAATTATATCAACAGCTTCATCAATTCTTGGGACAAATTGTACACTCTGGCCTTCGTATAATCTTTTTTCATTTTTAATATTTATATTTTTGTATTTATACTTTCTGTTGTCTTCGCCTAAAATCAATCCACCAACATCAAAAAGTGCTATTGCTTTTCCATACATTTCACACACCTAATCCACTAGATTTTTAATTATATACTCTTTTTTTATTTTAATCAAATAATTTTATATTAATTTTATATTTTTTCTTGGAATGGAGATTGCAACATAAGGTTAAGCTTTCTTAAAAGAATTTTATAGTAAAATCCTCGCCTATTCTTAAATATCCTTACTCTATACGTAGGGTTAAATCCAAAAGGAGAAACAATGACGCGACATTACGAGTTGCTATTTGTACTTAAACCAACACTTGTTGAAGAAGAAGTACAGAGCAAAATTAACTTTCTAAAAGAAATTTTAGAAAAAAATGGTGCAGAAATATCTGCTTTCCAAAACATGGGAACAAGAAAACTTGCTTATAAGGTTCAAAAATTTGAACGTGGCTATTATGGAGTATTTTACTTCGTAGCACCAACAGCTGCTATAACAGAAGTTGAGCGTTTAATACGTATCAATGAAGATATCATTAAGTTCATGAGTGTTAAATATGAAAACCAAAAAGAGTTAAGACACTGGAACAAAGTTGTTGAAAAATTTAGTAAAAAAGAAGAGACTGCTGCAGCACCTGCTGCTGAGCCTGAGGCAACTGAAGCATAACTTAAGGAGCCAAGTATGTTTAATAAAGTAATTTTGGTTGGTAACTTAACAAGAGATTGTGAATTACGTTACTTGCCTAGTGGAAGTGCAGTTTGTACTACTGGCATTGCAACAAATAGAAAGTTCAAAAATCAACAAGGTGAAGCTAAAGAAGAAGTCTGTTTTATAGACATTACTTTTTTTGGAAGAACTGCTGAGATAGCAAATCAATATTTGAATCGTGGTAAAAAAGTTCTTGTTGAAGGTCGTTTAAAGCTTGACCAATGGACTGACCAAAACGGTGCAAAAAGAAGTAAGCACTCAGTTACGGTTGATAACTTACAAATGTTGGATACGAAAGAAGGAGCTTATACTCCAAATTCAAACAATGCATACCAAGGTAATCAAGGTAATAGCTATCAACAACCATCAGATAATAAATATACTGGCAATGATATACCAGACATCGATATCGATGAAGACGAAATACCATTTTAGTAAGTAAAGGAAATTAAATGGCACCTGAAAGAAGAAAATATGCTCGCAAATACTGCAAGTATTGTGAAGCTAAAACAGAATATATAGATTATAAAGATACAAGAGTTTTAAAGCATGCGCTTTCTGAGCGTTATAAAATTATGCCACGTCGTTTAACAGGCAACTGTAAGAGACATCAAGAGATGGTAGAACTTGCAATCAAACGTGCACGTCATACAGCTCTTATCCCTTATATCATNNCAACTTCAATAAGTCTTACATGTAAGCTTTTAAGGGGAGAGGTACTTTATGTACCCTCCCCTTTTTTTATGCCTTAATCAAGGCGTATTCTAATACTTCTTCTATCTTTGTTACAGGAATAATTTGCATTTTCTCAAGAACTTCTTGTGGCATATCTTTCAAATCTCGTTCAAAATTTTTCTTAGGAATGAGTGCTGTGCTTATCTTTGCTTTATATGCAGCAATAAGTTTTTCCTTCAGACCTCCTATCGGGAGAACCTTTCCAGTCAAAGTTATCTCACCTGTCATCGCAACATCGTTTCTCACTTTATACTCACCAAGTATCGAGGCTATGGCTGTTGCCATCGTTATACCTGCACTTGGACCATCTTTTGGTGTAGCCCCCTCAGGTACATGCAAGTGCAAATCATATCTTCTATAAATTTCGCTTGTTTCTATATTTGTTTTTTCTTCTATCTCTTTTTGGGAAAGAGGTATCAACTCTCTTTTAATCTCTAGCTTGTTATTATCAATCAAAACTTTCACAACACTCAAAGCTATCTTTGCTGATTCTTTCATAACTTCACCAAGTGAACCAGTGATTTGCATACCACCTTTCCCTTTTATCTTAAGTGCTTCAACCTTTAAAACGTCACCACCAACACTTGTCCAAGCAAGTCCATTGACTTGTCCCACGATATCTTTTCTATCTCTCGCTTCTATTTCAAAAATCTTCTTCTCCAAATACTCTTCTAAATTATTTTGACTGATAGAAACTTTTTGGATACTTGGGTTTATAAGGAGTTGTTTTGCTACTTTTCTAAATATCTCAGCTACTCTTCGTCTAAGATTTCTCACTCCTGATTCTCTTGTATAGTTTGCTATCATCACTTCTAGTGCACTTTTGGTAAAAGAGATTTCCGAAGGCTTTAGACCATGTTTTTTTAACTCTTGTGGTATAAGATATTTTTTCAAAATCTCATATTTTTCTTGTGGTGTATAAGAGCTTAAAAAGATAAACTCCATCCTATCACGAAGTGGAGCTGGTATGGAGCCTACATCATTTGCAGTTGCGATAAAGACTATCTTACTCAAATCCAAATTGAAATTAAGATAGTAGTCTCTAAACTTATTGTTTTGCTCAGGGTCAAGCACTTCAAGCAGTACCGCAGTTGGATCTCCCCTAAAGCTTTTTGCAACCTTATCTATCTCATCAAGCACTACTACTGGATTCATCTGTTTAGCTTCTATGAGCCCTTGTACTATGCGTCCTGGCATTGCACCTATATATGTACGCCTATGCCCACGAAGCTCATTGACATCTTCTAATCCACCAAGCGCTATACGGATGAGTTCTCTCTTTAGTGCTTTTGCTATGGAGTTGGCTAAAGATGTTTTTCCGACACCTGGAGGGCCTGCAAAACAGAGGATTGCTCCTCGTCCTGATTTATCTTTTATCCCTCTTTTTGAGAGAAGTTCACGAACAGCAAAGTACTCTTCTATCCTCTCTTTTGCCTTTTCTAAAGAGTAGTGGTCTTTATCTAACTGCGTTTTTACCTCTACAATATCTAACTGTTTTTTTGACAAAGTATTAAAAGGTATCTCTGTCACCCAATCAAGGTAACCTTGTATCATATTTGCATCACTTGAGTCTGGATGCATGCGAGAGAGTTTGTCTATCTGTTTTTTTATCTCTTTATAGGCATCTTCACTCATACCATCTTTTTTTGCATTTAACTTTTGACGATACTCTTCTATCTCTTCTTCTCTTTGATTATCTGTTCCAAGCTCTTGTTGTATCTGTTTAAGTTGCTCTTTTAAAAAATACTCTTTATTAACCTTTTCGATACGAGAATGAACTTTTGTTTTTATCTCTTTTTGCAATCTGTTTGCTTCAATCATATCTATCAAAAATTCTATAAGCATCAATACTCTAGCTTCAGCATTTACTTCACTAAAAAGGACATACGCTTGCTCTTTTTTAAGCTTAATCGAACTAGATATCAAATCACAAACTCTGTTTATCTCACTATTTTCTTCGATAGTTTTTAGTAAATCTGGTGGGAAGTAATTGCTTACATGTGAAAGCGCATTTACTTTTTCTTTGAGTACCGACATGATAGCATCTGTTTTTGCACTCTGCTGTACCTCTGTTTTGATTAAATCCACTGTTGCGATAAGCGGTTCTAAACTTTTTTTAATAACAATTTTGCCTTTTGCCATACCTTGAAAAAGTATCTTTACCCTACCATCTGGTAGTGATACCTTTCGCATTATAGAGCCTATAACTCCTGAGTCATATATGGCATCAAAATCTCTTTTTCCTTCTTCACCTTTTTTTGAAGAACAAACCATAACCAAAGTGTTGTTTTCTAGCGCTTTTGTTGCGGCTTCTATATTTTCATCATCATTCAAAAATATTGGTGAAATCATAAATGGATATAAAAATAATTCATCTTCAACGATAATAGGTAAATCGGTTGGAAAAGAGTCATAATCACTAAGTTTCATATTATCTCCTTATATATAAAATTGTATTTTTGTAAGATTAAGATATGTTAGGTAAAAATAAGCTACTATTTTTACCTACATGTAAGATTTTATTTTATTCAAAGATTGAGCGATACCAAGGGATATGTGGCTCAATCATATTTGCAGTTTTTAGTGGTGAATTTTCAATTTTCTCTTTATAAACTTTTGCAGCTTCTGGTTTATCGATACGCTCATAAAGACTTGCTATGTTTTCATTGAGATAGTAGTTTCCAAGTCTTAACTTTACAAGCATAGTCTCAACCATCGGTCTATACTGAGATGTTGGGTATTTTGCTATAAATTCTTTTGTTTGGGCTATCGTATCTATAAGAAGTTGTTGGTTTCTATTTGGATTTGGAAAAGATTCAAAATTTGCTTTTATCTTCATAAATCTAGCATATTCACTTTTTTGTTCATTGCCATATCTTTTTATATACTCATCTAGGTAAAAACTAGCCAAGAGGTACTCTTCTTCATCCATATGTGCTTGAGAAAGTATAATCATCGCTTCAGGAAGCAAAGGAGAGGCAATATGCTCACTTGAAAGGGAAGTGTACATGTCATCTGCTTTTTCTAAATCAGCATTTTTTATGCTTTTTATTATCTGCTCATACCAGTATAAAGCTGGTTTATTGTAAACAACTTTTTCTTTCTTGGTTGAACATCCTGTAATTATAAATAAAGCTAAAAACAATGCAGCAATAGTCGCTAATCTCATCTAATCATCCTCTTAATTGTTTTAAAAAAATCTATTGTATCTCTTTTTTTGTTATTAAAAGATAAAAGTTTATATTTTTTCTAAAATGCCGATTTATTGAGGTGAAATTAAAATGAAAATGGTACAATTTCAAAATTAATTTAAAATTATCTAGCAAAAGGATACGCATGGTATTTAGTGTCAAAAGTCCAATTCCAGGATTTGATAAGATCAAAACAGTCGAATTAGAGAAAATTGATGATTTTTTTATGAGATTAAAATCCCATGATGATGACACCACTTTTATGCTGATCAATCCTTTTCTTTTAAGAGATTATGACTTTGAAGTTCCTGAATATTTTAAAAGTTTACTTGAACTAGAAGAAGGCACAAATACTCTTGTTTTCAATATAATGATAGTTTCAACTCCCATCGAAACATCCGTGATAAATTTTATAGCTCCTCTTGTTTTCAATACAGATAAAGGCTTGATGGCACAAGTTCTTTTAGATACATTCAAATATAGTGAATTTGGTATTATGGAGAAAATTTCTAATTATCTTGGCGAATAAACATATCCTTCTACTTTAAAGATACTTAAGATGTTAAGTTAAATTTTATATCTAAAGCTGTAAAATGGATACAACAACACTGTTGTATTTGTAGCATTTAGGTGGGCGGTTGGGTTACATGTAACAATCTTATTTGCTTCCTCATTGAAAGGAGTACACTTTGAATTTTTTAAAAATTTTCATTTTAATATTGCTACTTCCTGTTGTAATTTTAGCCGCACAGCTTGAAAGAGACGACTTCATTACAGGATTTGATGGATGGACGGGGTCCAATATTTGGCATGATTCTGCAAGCTTAGGTTGGCTTGGAATTGATAGAGACGACTACGCAGAAAAAACATATACTAGTCTTGGAAATGGAAAAAACGTAGAAATTAATGTTGCTTTATGGGTTCCAAATGATTGGGAAACAAGTGATGATTTTAATGTGTTTATAAATGGAAATTTAGCATATACATATCATCCAAATGATGGCTACAATCAATATACTTTTTTAGCCACTACTACCGCAAGTGGTGAATTAACACTTAGATTTAATCCTGATACATCACAAAATTCAGAAGATGCTTATATAGACTATGTTCAAATCAATGGTCTTGACCCCACTTTGTCTATTAGTAATTTTGCAGATACAGAAGGGGATGCTGGCAATAAAACGTTTTTAATTCCTGTAACATTATCCCCAACTTCTGCATCAACGGTTACTGTTGATTATGCTACTTCCAACAATACAGCAATTAGTGGTAGTGACTACACGTCAAGTAGTGGTACTTTAACTTTCCCACCAAACTCTAGCACTCAATATATCAATGTAAGCGTACAAGGAGACACTGATAGTGAGGTAGATGAAACATTTTCTATAACACTTTCTAATTCAGGCTCAACCATAATAAGCGATAATCAAGCAACAATAACTATAGAAAATGATGATGCACCGCCCGTTAATAATGGTTATAGAGATTTTACACTTAGAAAACAGTTGTACCTTAAAGGAAACATGAAAACGATAGGAAACACCGTTTTAGTCCCTCCTAATCCAAATAACGATGTTTGTGGTACATATACAAATGGCAATTACTATACGGATGTAGGAACTGCTAATAACAATTGGTACCTTTGTGGTTATCAAACAGATGTTGGCACAACAAACTCAACAACCGCAGCATTAGAAATCCCTTCTTATGCCAAAGTAGTTTGGGCAGGACTTTATTGGCAAGCATTAGTAAGTAATGCAAGTTTTAGCACTACAATGAATATAAAAATTAAAAAAGACAATGGCTCATATAATGATATATCTTATGACACATTAGACTACCTTGCAGACAGTGGTAAAGTTGGATACACCAGTTACGCTGCTTTTAAAGATGTAACAAATTATTTTACGAGTAATAACTGGGCAAATGGTAACTATACGGTAGCCAATATCCCTGTGCATGAAGGCAAAGTAGATACTCTTGGTACTTATGGCGCATGGACAATGGTTGTCATTTATGAAGATTTAACTACGCAGGATGAAAAATTTAGAAGTTTTTCGATATTTGATGGTTGGAAAGTTGTCAAAGATGTAGATGGATACAGAGATGTGCCTATTAATGTTTCTGGTTTTTACACTCCTGATAGAAATGACTTAAATGCTGCTATATCAGTTTTTGCAGCTGAAGGTGATAAGCATATAAGTAATGACTACCTCAAAACAACAAACTACAATACAAATAATACAGTTAACTTAACCCCTGCTGGAGTAAATGACCAAACTTTTAACTCAAGCATTAGTGGTAGTTATTATAAACTCCCAAATTTAACAAACAATAACGGTATAGATATACAATCCTATGAGATTGGTGATTATCTTACGCCAAAACAAACTGAGATGGCATTTCATTTTACTTCTGATCAAGATACATACTGGCCATCATTATTAGCTTTTAATACTGAACTCTATGAACCAAAAATTTGCTATGATTTTTCCTATAGACAAAATGGTGTTGAACTTGATATAACTGGTGATTTAGGGGAAAAACCTAATATCAATACGTACTTAGATGATGTGCCAATTGAAGTAGGGATATACTTTAGAAATAAAGAAGCTGATTTAGCTATAAAAAATCTCTCTTTTTATACCAATTTAGATTCAAACACTACAAATTACGTTGCTTATGACCTAAATTCAACATATATGTCTTCAGTTAACGGTTCAGTCTTAGAAGGAGCGATTCAAGAAGTTATTAGCAATGCATGTGACTATAATAGCAGTTCAACTTCACCAAAGGTTTGTACAAAGGATGGTAACATCAGAGTTGGACTAGGACGTCTTGCTACTGGATACTCTCAAATTTCTTCAGGAGAACTTGGAAGTGAAGAGTATCAATTTTTTCAATTCAACCTTAATAATACTCTAACAGGAAAACAAAATATAGACTTGAATATGAGTATTGATTATTATATTACACCAGAAAATGGAACTCCAATTCCAAGATTAAATAGATATTTAGGACAAGAGATAGACATTTGCTCAGAAGACACAACATATAATCCTGTTTGGGGAATTTTTAATGTTGCAGATAGAGGATCATCGTACTATAACTTAAAAACACAAGTTGCGAAAAAACCCTTTAACGTTGATCTTCAGTTTTTTGAAAAAGATGCATCAACGGGTGAATATACTGATGCAACCCCAAGTAAAGATATAAATACAAGTGTGATAGTTGAAATTTTTGACGTAGAACCATTTCATGATGTTGAAGCGGCATGTGCAAACCCTACTGCTCATACTAGTACCCCTATATATCTCAATGTAAACTTAAGTCAAAATGGTTCAAACCTTACACAGATACCTACACAATCAAGTGATTATTATAATTTTGCTATTAAAAATGCAGCATTCAGAGTTTGGCATTTTAACGACCAAAATGGGGCATTAATCGAAAACTTTTCTATTGATGGAAATGGTACTTCTTCAAATGGACTCTATAATTCAAGTATTCACCTTGATTGTATAGTAAAATGTAATAACGCAGAGACTTCAGATACATGTTATCAATGCATAAAATCAAAATACGCCACTCCTGTTTGTTCTCGTGATAATTTTTCTATAAGGCCAGAATCATTTGATATTAGGGTACATGATATAAATCAAACAACAAAAGACGCAAATAGCAAAATTGATTTAAGTGCCTTGCTCAACTATACACCTGATGCAGGGAGTGCTCCAACACAAAGGTTGAACCTTGCAACTGGTTATACTACGGTATATGACATCAATGCAACAAATCATACTGATTTGAAAGCAACACCTTGGTATGTGAGAACTTTAAATGTATCCAACACTTGGGACCCACAAACTGTAGGGTTGGTTTGCAATGATGACTCTAACTATACATTTGAAATTGGTTTTAATGCTAATGGACTTGTTACAAATAAAGAGTACATCCAAGAACAAGTTGGAGAATACAGTATGCAGCTCGAAGATAGCGCTTGGACAAATGTTGATGTTAGTAAAAGTCATCATATCTCAGGATACTTCGATTTGAGTGCAAATTCTGATTGTATTCAAAATTCAACTACAACAGCCGGTTCTATAAATGGTTGTCTAATAAGTACAAATCATACAAATAATGATGCAAGTCATACTTACAGAAACATTGATGTCACCTACAAACCTTATAGATTTGCTTTACCAGCTATTACACTCCCAGTGTTTAGATATATGTCAAATGTAGATAATAATGCAAGTAGAGTTATGTCAACTAACTATAATGGAAATATAGAAGCAAGAGGTTTTGACAATACGATTCCAAGTAACTATGTAGGTGGGTGTTATGCAAATGATATAAATATAACATTTAATGGAAACGTGGAGTTGAGTACAGCATCATATGAGGCTAGGTTTATAGACTTCAATAGTACAAATACAGCACAAGATGACTTTGTTTTAGATATAAATAATAGTATAGATAATAATATATCTTCTTTTATAGTTACAAGTGATCACTTTAGAAGAGATAACAATGGAATAATCAATATGAATATTTCAATGAATTACGAAAGAAACGCAAGTACTCCAATAAATCCTCTAATCGTTCAATTAACTAAAATTGATGTAAACTGTACAAACATAGCAAACTGTCAAATAAATGCCAACTTAACATCCGATTTTAATATCACAGGTACAAATGATTTCGTTGATGCTAACATAACTCACTACTATGGTCGCGTACATGCACCTGATCAGAGATTTGAGGGGACAAATGGAGTTGCTCAAATATACTATGAAGTATATTGCGATGATTGTAATAAAACTTTATATAATGTTAGTGATACAGAGAGTATAGATAGTATCAACTGGTTTAAAAATCTACGTCATGATTTGGTAACAGATGGCAATGTAAGTATTTTTGATGCTGTTGGCAATGTCCGTTTTGGATTAAATTATCCAACTGCCACTGCTACTTCACAAACAACAGCAGTACTCGATGGACAAGAGGGACAAAATGTCTCTATAGATGCTGCACCATACACAGATAAGATAGATTTTACGCCTAGTCCTTGGATGATTTTCAATAGATTTAACCAAAATGCGACAACAGATGACTTTATAGTAGAGTTTATAAATACTGCAAGTGATTGGGCAGGTGAAGGTAGCTTGGGACAAACTGTTGATTTAAATGTATCAACAAGACAAAACAGAAGGTTAGACTGGTGAGACGTGCATCATCCATGATAGAGTTAGTTATTGCCATCGTAGTTATGGGTATAGCTATGATGACTCTTCCTTTGATGTTAGAAAAAGTACAATCAAGTAATACTTTTGCTATGCAACAAGAAGCACTGCTTGCAGCTAGAACACAACTTGGAGATATGACAACATATCCTTGGGATGAAAACTCTCTAAAATCAAATATAGTAGCTATCCTTGATGTAAATTCTACAATTACCCCTCTAACACTTCAAAGAGACTCAAATACCTCTTTAAGAAGAGTTGGACATGTTTTTGCTGATAAAAGAAGAAAGTTTTTTGATCCACTTGAACCAAACAATGCAGCAACAAGCCCTGCAAATCTAGGAAGTGATGGTGGCGATATAGACGATATAGATGACTTTGCAAACACTACGACAAATCTTCTTGCACCTATCCTTGCAGAAACAACCGACACTGGGCTTGATTATAAATTTGATGATTTAAACATGAGTATTTTTGCTCACTATATAAGTGATGCTGCTAATTACTCACTTCAAGATATGGCAACTTTTACTTTTCCAACACCAGCAAGTGCCGTTACAAATGGTTCTACCAATATAAAACTCATAGAACTCAGACTAAGTGGTACAGGCCTTGATAATAATATAACTTTTAGAACATATGCCACAAATATCGGTGAGAGTGAAATTTTAAGGAGAGACTTTTGATAAAGAAAAAAGCTTTCACTATGCTCGAACTTGTTATGGTCATAGTTATCCTTGGGATTGTTTCTTCCATCGGAGCAGATATCATTACCAAGCTTTATGAAAACTATATCAAAACAAGAGCCATCAACAGACTTCAAGCACAAACAGACCTTATCCTTGACCAAATAGCAAAAAGATTAGAGTTTCGTATAAAAGATAGTGTCATAGCAAGAAATGATCAAGTTTTTCTAGACTTTGTTGCACTCACAGATGCAAATGAGAGTTATGATGTATTGGAGTGGATAGGTAGAGACAATGAAAGCTTTTTAGGCTCATGGGATGGAGTTTCAAATACTCCTGGTTGGAGTGGCTTTATCGACCTAGATTCAAATGAAACAGATAGAAATGTAACTGGTATAAACGATAATTGGCTTAAAAGCATAGGAAGTAGATTTGATTTTGCAAGTGCAACTATAAATGC
>DKEY01000061.1:3110-5668 GCA_002469305.1 Sulfurospirillum sp. UBA6810 | reverse complement strand
CCAACAATGACTAAGATTATACCAAAAGCTCCCATAAAATCTGGAAAAGAATCTCCAAGCAATACACCAATCATTAAAGCAAAAAGTATATTTACATAACTCACAGCCCCAACAATCCCTGCTTTCGTCACACCATATGCTTTTGTCATAAATGTTTGCGCTACTGTTGCACTCAGTCCAAGTCCTGCTATCAAAATCCACATTTTTAAATCTGGCACTATAAAATCTGATTTTAAAAATGCAAATGCCCCAACACTTACATGTGAATTAAATACCAGTAGTAAAATAGGTCCTATCGTACCCACTATCATAAATGAAAGCACGATAACTCTGGTATCATAATACTTCTTTAACTCCCTCACACTTGTATAAGCGAGTGCTGCACCAATCCCACTAAAAAGCCCCAAAATATCTGTCAAATCTAGCCTGAGTCCATTTGGCTTCATGATAAAAACGATACCTATAAAGCCTATTATCAAAGCAACAATCTCTTTCAAACCAATTTTTTCTTTTAAAAACCAAAAGGCTAAAAGAGCTGTAAACATCGGAGAAGTTCTTGAAAAAGTCATAGCATCAGCTAGTGAGATATGTGCGATGTTATAAAAAAAAGCGACTAGTGCCATAAAACCCATAAGTCCTCGGAAGATGAGTAAAAAAGGCTTTCCTCCAACATTTGAAACGGGTACTTTTAAAAATGTTATGGCTATCAAAACAACACCTATAATATTTCTAAAAAAGACTACTTCCAACGAGTCCATATGCTGGCTTAACTCTTTTGCAAAAGCACCCATGATAGCAAAACAAAATGAGGCAAAAAGCATGTACCATACACCTAGATTTACCTCTTTTAACACTCTATTCAATCAACTCTCCTCTAATATCTCCAAAGAAAAACACATCTTTAAGTAGTGCTTGTATCAAAAGCCCATTTTTATCTAAATTTACTAGCAATTCTCCATCATTATCATGGGTAAATATATCTTCATTGATGATTATCTTCATCATATGCCCATCCTTCCAGTCAAACTCTTTTTTCATATAAACAGAATCCAAAGGATAGACATCTATCTTTCCATCTGTTTTATTGACACCTATCGCATAAAACTTTGAAGGCTCTTTTACATCCAAGCTTGGTAGCATGATTTTAAAGTTAAAAAAGAGTGAAAGCAAATCATTTGGTGCGTAGTAATCCCCCTCATTTTCCTCATAACTTACCTCATCATCAAGTGATTTTGTTATCTTTACATGTAAGCTTTTTGTTTCATGGAAAAAGGTGTATTTTCTGATATCTTTTTTTAAAACCAATCTATCATCTATGTTTGTATATCTTTGTACGCTCTTTTGATAGTAATTAGGTATGAGTACTCCATCTTCTCTTACTCTTCCAACAGACTCATACACATCTTCTCTCTCTCCACTTAAAAAACTGGCTATTCCAGTTGATTTTGCGTGAACACTTATCGTATAGTTATTCTGCTCATCTACAACAAACCGTGTATATCCGATACCAATTTCACCAACTATACCAAAAGAAACTTTGTATTTTGCGCTGATATCAAGAGCAAACAATGAAGAACATAGCATAAAAAAGTAAACTACCTGTCGCATATGTACTCCTTTGACAATTATTTTATATAATACTCAATATTGTGTTAAAATTCGTTTATCATTTTAGGAGTTTTTTATATGCAAGAGATACTTAACTATACGATATTTGACATCAAAGTTATGGATATTTCCATCGCTATTTCTATCTTTATGCTCTCTTTTTTACTAAGAACAATCATAAGCAAAATAGTAATCAAATCACTCAAAACACTGAGTCAAAAAACGAAAACTGACTTTGATGACCAACTTGTTGATGTACTAGAAGAACCGCTGAAACTCTCTACTGTTATCCTTGGAGCATATCTTGCAAAAGAGTGGTTAAAGCTTGATGCATTTGATGATATTTTACAATCTCTGATAGAGTCGCTTGTTACTTTTGTGATTTTTTGGATGCTTTATCGTGCCATCAACAAGTTTGAATATATCTTTTCAAAATTTTCTGCCAAATTTGGAAAAGAACTCAGTAAAGATATAGAAAACTTTATAGTAAAAACACTCAAACTTATCATCATCATAGTAGGTGGTATGAGTATTTTACAAGAGTGGGGGATAAATGTCACTGCTTTTGTAGCATCTTTAGGTTTAGTTGGTATGGCATTTGCCCTTGCTGCAAAAGATACAGCAGCAAATCTTTTTGGCTCTTTGGTTATCTTTACTGACCGCCCTTTTAAGATAGGAGATTGGATACAAACNNGTATACGCTCAACAAAAGTCAGAACTTTTGCACAGGCCCTTGTGAGTGTACCAAATGCAAACATCGCAAATGAGTCCATCACAAACTGGTCAAGGATGGGCAAACGTAGGATAAGAACTCGTATAGGTCTTACATATGCTACAACAACAACGCAAATGCAAAACATACTGCAAGACATAAGAGAGATGCTCTTGCATCATCAAGATGTACACCAAGAGACGATTATGATATATTTTGATGAGTTTGAAAGCAGTGC
>DKEY01000061.1:0-3092 GCA_002469305.1 Sulfurospirillum sp. UBA6810 | reverse complement strand
AATCATGAAAATTGTTGAAAACAACAACGCTTCATTTGCCTTTCCTTCACAATCGCTCTACATTGAGAAAATGCCTGATAAAAATATATTTTAGAATAGAGCCAAGCTCAATATATAAAATTTTTAAACTTCTTTGGATATAATCACCGAACTATATACACTTAGGAGTCTCAATGAAAAGAGCTATAAACTTTGGTGCAGGCCCATCTGCAATACCTTTAGAAGTTTTAGAAGAAGCGCAAAAACAACTTTTAGATTTTGGGGGCTCAGGCCTTTCTATCATGGAAGCATCTCACAGATCAAAACTTTATGAAGCAGTACATGATGAAGCTATCTCTTTGATGAGAGAGCTTTATGAAATCCCAGCTGATTATGAAGTTATGTTCTTGCAAGGTGGTGCATCACTACAATTTGCCATGATACCTATGAACCTTAACAAAGGTGGTAAATTACAGTATGTAGATACAGGTACTTGGTCTTCAAAAGCTATCAAAGAAGCAAAAATCCAAAACTTAAATGTTGAAGTAATAGCTAGTTCTAAAGAGAATACTTACAATCAAATTCCAACTGAAATCAAATTTGATGATGATGCAGACTATGCGTACATAACATCAAACAACACAATCTATGGAACACAGTATAAAGAATTTCCATCTACAAAAGCTCCTTTGGTCGTTGATGCTTCAAGTGACATCTTTTCTTACCCTGTGGATTGGTCAAAAATAGATATGATGTTCGCTGGTGCTCAAAAAAATGCAGGCCCTTCAGGTGTAACTATCGTTATCATGAAAAAAGAACTTATCGAAAATGGACCAACAAATATCCCAACAATGTTACAGTATAGAACTCATGCTGAAAACAACTCTCTATACAACACACCACCGACATTTGGTATCTATCTTATCCAACTTATCATGAAGTGGTTAAAGGCTCGTGGTGGCATTAAAGAGATACAAAAATACAACGAAGCAAAAGCAAAGCTCCTTTATGATGCGATTGACAATAGCAATGGTTTTTATGTAGGACATGCACTCAAAGATTCACGCTCCCTTATGAATGTCTCTTTCAATATCAAAGATAAAGATAGCGAGCTTGAAGCAAAGCTTATCAAAGAAACTGAAAATGCTCGTATGATAGGATTAAAAGGTCACCGTTCTATCGGAGGTCTGAGAGCTTCTATCTATAATGCTATGACACTTGAGGGTGTTCAAGAACTCGTAGATTTAATGAATAAATTTGCAAAAGAAAACGCATAAAGGGAAGTAATGTTCAAAATCCAAACACTTAATAAAATTTCATCAACAGGATTAGACCTACTTCCTCATAGTAAGTACGAAGTAGCAAGTGAGTTTATAAACCCTGATGCAATTATACTTCGTAGTTTTAAAATGCATGATATGGAGCTTCCAGCATCTTTAAAAGCTATCGCAAGAGCAGGAGCTGGTGTGAACAATATACCTATTGAGAAGTGCTCACAAAAAGGTATCGTAGTGTTTAACACTCCTGGTGCAAATGCAAATGCAGTAAAAGAGTTAGTGCTTGCTGGTATGCTTATCAGCTCTCGTGACATCATCGGTGGTGTTAACTGGGCACAAAGCATTAAAGATAAAGGCGATGAAGTTCCTGCACTCATCGAAAAAGGCAAAGCCGACTTTGCTGGATGTGAGTTAAAAGGTAAAAAACTTGGTGTTGTTGGACTTGGTGCGATAGGTGCTATGGTTGCAAATGATGCACTTGCGCTTGGTATGGAAGTTATAGGGTATGACCCTTATCTTTCGGTAGAAGCTGCGTGGGAACTTTCAAGTAGCGTTCAAAAAGCAAGTGGTTTGGAGAGCCTTTTAAAAGAGGTTGACTATCTTACTATCCACGTGCCACTTCTTGATAGTACAAAAGGTATGTACAACGCTGAAAAGTTTGCTATGATGAAAGATGGTGTGAAAATCATGAACTTTGCTCGTGGTGGACTTATCAACAATGATGATATAAAAGAAGCTCTTAGAAGTGGAAAAGTGGGTGCATATGTAACTGATTTTCCTGATGTTGATTTGCTTGGTGTTGCTGGTGTTATTCCTATCCCTCATCTTGGTGCTTCCACAGAAGAGTCAGAAGAAAACTGTGCTGTTATGGCAGCAATTCAGATGAAAAACTTTTTAGAAGCTGGTAACATTAAAAACTCTGTCAACTTTCCAAATTGTGAATTGCCAAAGCAAAGTGATAAAAAAAGAATTATCATAGCGAACAAAAACATTCCAAATATGATAAGCAAAATCACAACGCTTCTTGCAGACAATGACACAAATATCTATGATATGCTTAACAAAAGTAAAGGCGAGATTGCCTATAACATCATCGACACTGATGGTGATATACCACAAGACATCATAGAAAAAATTTATCAGATTGATGGTATTTTGATGGCTAAAATCATCGAATAAATTCTTTACATGTAGGAGTTTAAAACTCCTACACCCTCTTCTTTTTCTCTCTGCTCTCTTGTTTTTAAAAATTATTTGACTCATTTACTTTCATATGATAAACTTTTCATATGAAAATTATTTCATGTGTTAAGACGTAGAAATTTCTCAGCGAAGCTGTAGCTTCAGTGTAAGGAATTTTATATGCGCAAAGCACATATAAAAGGAACATAAAAATGAAAAAGACTTTCAAGGCACAAAACATCAACTGCATAAACTGTGCAAATATGATAAAAAACTCTCTTGAAGAAGAGTTTGGCAAGATAGAGGTAAATTTAAGCACTAGCCCAAAAGAAGTAACCCTAGAGATAGCTGATGAAAAGAGTGAAGCTAAGTTTAAAGAGCAGATGAGTGAAATCGGGTTTGATATCATAGATGGATAACCTTACAAGGTCTTGTTGTGAGGGTGTGAGTTTCATACCCCAAATCAGACAAACACTCCCAAGCGAAAAAGAGATCAAAGATATCACTTGCATCTACAAAGCGCTGAGTGATCCTATGCGAGTAAAGATTTTATTTGCTCTTTTAAGATATGAGATATGTGTTGGAGAGATGGCAAACTTGCTAGAACTCCCCCAATCACATGTTTCACATCAACTCAAGATTTTGAGAAAGTAC
>DKEY01000109.1 GCA_002469305.1 Sulfurospirillum sp. UBA6810 | reverse complement strand
ATAAAAAGCGCTCCACTAAATGCCAAGATAGTTAAAATATCCACTATGACTCCTTAGAATTTTCTTCTACATGTAAAGATGGCTCCTCTTTTTTAAAGCCTAAAAGTTTTGCTAAAAATCCAAATACTTTTTTTATCCCTCTCCAAAGTTTTGGCAAAAGCCAAATAAGAAGTATGATAAAAAGGATAAAAGCGATAGAAAAGATTATAGGGTGATTGAGTGCTGTCCAAAGGCCGGCAAAAACCAAAACATCTTCACCGATACTTGCTCCCCAATTTGAAAAAGGCTCAGGCGAAGTGTTTATCAAGACCCTACTTCCAGCTTTTGTTGCATGTGTTGCAGCTGCAATACTGCCACCCAAAATCGCAGCACTCAGTTCTGCTGCCGCGCCCATATCTCCAAGTGCCCCTGCTGCAAGCATTGCACCTGCTGGGATTCTGATGAAAGTATGTATCGCATCCCAACTTGTATCTACTCCTGGGATTTTATCTGCAAAAAATTCTACACAGTACATGAATCCTGCTGCACCTATCACAAGAGGATTACTCAAAATCTCTAAGCCTGTAGGTAAAACAAAAGCACCATTTAAGGCACTAAAGCCCAGTACAAATATAGTCGCATACAGATTAATCCCACTTGCCCAAGAAGCTCCCATGGCAAGCGTTATAGTGTGTATCAAGTCATTGTAGTTTTCCATCAGTTTGCCTCTTTGCCAACTTCAGGCTCAAAAGGTGGACCCTTTCTGAGTATTTGTGTGATTTTTGATGCAACTACGGGACTCATCTTTGCCATGATAGATGAAACTTTTTTTGCTGGTAAAGTAAACATGATAGCTGCTGCCTCATAATTTGGAAGAGCTTCAATGATACTTGCTGCAGCTGCATCTTTCATCTTTGAGTATGTTGTACTTATTTTATCATTTTTAGCACCTTCAATCGCCTCTAAAAGTTTTTTATTTTCTTCTAGCATTCTTTTGATAGACTCTTCTTTGTTAGAAATTTCTCTCATTGTGTTGTTTAAATCTACTCTTTGCGCATCCAAACTCTCTTTTTGTTTATCAAAAAGAGCATTTGTTGCAGCACGCAAGGCTTCAAAAGATTGTCTGGCTTCATCTATCTTTTCTACCTCTTTTAAAAGCTCCAACTTCCTCTCTTCAAAAACCTTTGTACAATCTATCGTCTGGGCATATATACCACTCACCAAAGAGAGGACTATCAAAAAAATCTTCAAATCAAACACCTTTTGCATTGGAAAACAGCATCGTGGATATCTCATCCATATCTATTCTCTCTTGTTTTTTTATTTTTTCTAACCAAGCTTCATACTCTTGTTCTTCAAGATACTTAATCTTTTCAAACTCCATATGAGCTTTTTTATATTCATTTTGTAGTTTTCTTACTTCTTGGCTAACATACTCTAGCAGTTTTGCATAATCATCTTTTTCTCTTCGTAAAACTTTTAAATTTTCATGAAAAAGAACCATGATAGAGGCTGTGCCACTTTTTGGAGGGATAGAGTTACTTATATCTTCATATAAAGATTTTAACTTTTTTTCTATATTTTTCTTTTCAAATCTAGCTTTAACAAGTTTTGTCTCAAGCTTATCCATCTGTTGCTTTCTAACTTGAGCTATCGCTTTAAATTTGCTATTCATTTTAATTTCTCCTTTTTAAGGAAATAATTCCTTAAAAATTCCTATCACTAAAGCACGAAGTAAACTTCTGTATTTTCATTTTACACTCTCCTTTTCGAGAAAGTAATTCCTCGAAAATTCCTCGCAACTATCGCACGAAGTAAACTTCTGCAACTCCATATTTAAAAAGAAAAGTAAGGCTTACATGTAAGCCTTACAGAACTATCGTGTCGTTTCTATCTGGACTTGTAGAGATAATCCCTACTTTTGTATTTGTCAACTCTTCAATACGCTTGATATACTCTTTTGCACCTTGTGGTAAATCTTCGTATTTTGATATACCTGCAACTGTGTCCCAACCACCTATCTCTTCATAGATTGGTGTTACATTTTCCAAATCACTTGGAACGTAATCTATAATTTCTCCATTATACTCATAAGCCTTACATATTTTGATAGTTTCAAAACCATCTAAAACATCTAACTTCATAAGTGCAAATTGGTCACAGCCATTGAGTCTTGCAGAGTACTTAACGATAACAGCGTCAAACCAACCGCATCTTCTTCTTCTACCTGTTGTTGTACCAAACTCTTTACCAACATCTCCCATAGTTTCACCATCTTTACCAAAATCTTCTGTTGGGAAAGGTCCATGTCCTACACGAGTTGTATATGCTTTTACGATACCTGTTACGATACCTATATCTTTTGGGTTAAGCCCTAAACCAGTACAAGCACCTGCACTCACTGTATTTGAGCTTGTCACATAAGGATATGTTCCATGGTCTATATCCAAAAGTGTACCTTGTGCTCCCTCTAGTAAAATTCTCTTGCCTTGGTCTATCGCTTCCCACACAAGGTTTGTTGTGTTTGCGATAAATGGAGCCAGTTTTTCTTTGTAAGATTTGAGCTCTGCTAATAGTTCAGCTGCATTTGGAGTTTCCAGTTGCAGTGCATCATAAACTGGTTTGTTGATTGTAAAGTTTGACATGAGTGATTCACAAAGCTTTTCTGGATTTAAAAGTTCACCCACTCTGTTTCCAACTCTATTTATCTTTGATGCATAAGCTGGTCCGATACCTTTTCCTGTCGTACCGATAGCTTTATCACCCTTGAGTTTCTCTCTTGCTTGGTCTATAAGTGAGTGGTATGGAAGATTGAGGTGTGCTTTATCACTTATAAAAAGTCTTCCCTCAAGTCCTTCAAACTGTTCCATCTCTTTTATGATAGCCTCTGGAGAGAGAACGACACCATTGCCTATGATGTTTATAGCATCTTTGTTTAAAACACCAGATGGGATAAGATGCAGTGCATATCTAACACCATCAACCCAGATAGTGTGCCCTGCATTGTGTCCACCTTGGCTTCTACAAACCATATCATACTTTTGAGCAAGCATATCAACTATCTTGCCTTTTCCCTCATCGCCCCACTGAATTCCTACTATCAAATCTGCTTTATTTGTCATCATCAATCCTACTTAATTTCTTTTATCTAATGTTTCTATAAATGCATCTGTATAAAGACCAAAACCTGTTGAACTTAAACCTTCACTCTCGTAGTTTCCACCTTTTGCCAAGGTAATATTTTTATCAATAAATCTAAAAAATAACTCATCATAATAGCGCATATGGACATAATATAGTGGTGAAAAATTAACATTTTCACAATCTATCTTTTCATAAAGCTCTTTCATCTTTAAAAGTTCTACCTTAAGATTTTGTGGAACTTGTGCTATCACCTCATCCATATCCTCTGGGTCTTGCAAACAAGCAAGTGCTTCAAGCCAAGGGATATTCAGAGAGAGTATCTTTTGTAATTCTGCTTTTTCAAAAATATCAAGGCTTACATGTAACTCTTGTGCTATGATTTTTGGGATGTTTATATTGCTGATATGCAAAAGAGGTTTTAACTCAAATTTTTTAAAAACATCAACACAAACTTGTATACTTGAGCTTAAATCTTCATTTCCGATAAATTCGGCACCGATTTGATTTATCTCAAGACTTGGATATCTAAAAACAGGCTGTATATAAAACCATTTATTGTTGTTTGTGCTACGCCCTAATCTTTTTGTAATAAGCCTTACAACATCTTGTGTACTGTCAGCTCTTAAAGAGACGATGTGATTATCAACATCTGAAAATCTGATCAACTCTTTTGCATCGATACTTTGATGCTGATGGTATGAAAAAAATGGAGTTACTATCTCTTCAAAGCCCGCTTCGTACAAAAATTTGCTCGCAACAGATTCTATATCTCTTTTTAACTTTGCACTTTTACCAAAGTACAATCTACTTCCCAATGGAATTTCGTGTTCATCAATCATGCAATACCCTATTGTTTATACCGAACTATTTGCATAGTTTCTGCCAATTCTATCTAAAAATTACTTTTTATTACTTTAGCTTAGATTTTTTAGATGATTTTTTGCTTACATGTAAGCTTTTTATTTTACAAAAACTATACGTGCCATTTTTATCATAAGCCAAAAGCAAAGAAGTGGCAAAATGATAACTTGTATGATAAAAATCCCCATATACAAGAAGGTGAGTTTGAGGAGATTTTCTATCAAAGTTCCTGCATTGTCTATACTGTATATGACTGTATTTTTAAACTCGATAGCTTTTTTGCTCAAAAATTCTGCACTATTGGAGAGTATCCCAAAAGTTCCTTGGGTTGGAAACTCTACTTCTTTTAGAGCATCCATTTTGGAAACTCCAAATTCAAGTGAACTTCTTGCTTCATTTATCTGGCTTTCAAAAAAGTTTTTGTACAGAAATTCATTTGCAAAAGAGGAAAAAGGCAAACAAAGACGTACTATCAAAAGCAGTATGCTTAATTGGATAAGCAAAGAGTATAAAGCTTTTACTTTTGCAGAGTTAAACCATACTAAAAGAGAGAGTAAAAAAAGAAAAACTCCAAAAAAAAGAGGAAAAATAGAGATTCCTATCTCAAAAAGTAACTTTTGAAGTCCTAGTGAAGTGATAGCCATAACAAGCACATCAGAGAGTCTTTCACTCATATCGTTGAGCGGATCGAGAACTTGTCCAACAGCGATAGAAACACCTACACCAGCTGGTTCAAGTTGAAGCTTTGACTCTTGGATAACTGAAACTGAAGCATTGACAACTCTTGTCGTAGCATATGCAAGTCCTGCTTTTGTAATAGCATCTTTAAAGTAGCTATCGACCATAGCATCTACATATGGTATCTTCAAACTTGATGCAAACATCAAAAAAATAGCGAGTAAAATGCCTAGAGCTGATTTTATCAGTAGTGTTTTTTCATATGCTTTTATCATCTTATATCCTATTTTTTGTGGATAATTTTACTCTATTGCGCCCTTCTACTTTTGCTTCATATAAAGCGTTATCTGCTAGTTTAAAAACTTCATCTTGAGTAACCTCTTTGTTTGGTTGGACTATTTGCATCCCGATAGAGACTGTCACACAAGGGCTAATTGTATTTTTGACATGTTCTATGCCCAGATTTTCTATATAAATTCTTAATGCCTCCATGATATGCAAAGCATCTTCTTGTGTTTGCGCGTGAAATACAATCCCAAACTCTTCCCCGCCAAGTCGAAAAACATAGTCATCTACTCTTTTCATATGCTTTTTGAATGCATTTGCAACTGTTACTAAAACTCTATCTCCTGCTTGATGCCCATATGTGTCATTGTAAAGTTTAAAAAAATCTATATCAACAATGGCGAAAACAAAGAGGACTCCATTGCGTTTTGCTAGCTTTTTTTGCATTAAAAACACTTCATCAAAGTGCCTTCTGTTGTAGAGTTTTGTTAAAGAGTCTATCTTTGTTAGTTCATTGAGTGAGTTTTTCATCTGGGAGAGTTTTTCAAGAGTTCTCTGGGTCGAATACTCATGGGCAAAAGATATCAAAGTAAGCACAAAACAAACTACTGCAAATCTGACATATCCCTCAAAACTGATACTTACGCCTATCAAATCATATAGTATAAAAAAAACTATTATAAAAAAGCTACTGGAGATAATGAGCCCTTTTTTATATCCATATAAAGGCATGAGATAAAAAAGCAAAACTATCGACCAAAGTGTAACGCTGTCTTTTCCTTCATTTAAGTATATCAAGCAAAGAAGTCCAACAGACATGATAAAAAGTAAAATCTTTGCAAGTAGATAAATGTTTCGCTTTCTAAAGATAGCGTAGAAAAAAATCAACAAAAGCAAGATAATTGCATCAAGTACAAAAAGTATTGCATTGTCATTGAAGTAGTGAAACGTTGTAAAAAAAATCATAATTGCAAAAGCAAAAAATATAATTATTTTTGTGATGACTAATCTTCTATAATCTTTATTGTCTTCATTTATAAGATTTGGCATCATCCAAGGTAACATAGTTATCTTCCCAAAAAGTTATCACGGTATAACATAAAACAACACCATAAAATAGTGAGAAATACTCCCACCAAGTACAAAAAGGTGCCAGATGGCATGATTGTAAGGAAGTTTCTTCCATACATAAAAAATTACACCTATGGAGTAAAAAAGTCCACCAACGAGCATCAGTAAAAAACCATTTGAAGGCATCGTTGCGATGAGTTCATTGATGGCTACGATGATAAACCAACCCATGATGAGATAGAGTGCCACAGAGAGTTTTTTGAACCTATGAGGGAAAACAAACTTAAGCACAATCCCAAAGATAGTAGTCGCCCAAATAATTCCAAAAATACTCCATCCTAGGATAGGGTTCAGCATGGTAAGTACGATAGGTGTGTAAGTTCCAGCTATAAGAAGGTAGATAGAAGAGTGGTCAAACTGTCTAAATATCTGCTTTGCTTTTTCATTGGTTACAGCATGATAAAGTGTGGAAGAAGCGTATGCTACTATCAAAGCACCACCAAAGATGGCACAGCTTGTGATGAGCATGGCAGAGCCATTTAAAGAAGCAAAAGCAACCAAAACAGCCAATCCTACGATACTAAGAACTATCCCAAACCCATGAGTTGAAGCATTTAAAATCTCTTCAACTAAAGTATATCTTCCTACAAGTTTTTCCATCGTTTTCCTTTGCTTGAAAACATTATACAACACTTAAATAAAGACGTAAAACAAAAACACCCCAAGAGCCAATCTATACACCACAAAAGGTAACATAGAACTTTTTGAAATAAGCTTTAAAAAATAATATATACAGATATACGCGCTAATAGCTGATAAAATTACCGCACTACATAACGCACCCCAATGAACAGCCGTATTTGCTTGGATAAGTTCCACTATCTTTAATCCACCTGCTAAAGTGATAACAGGGATAGAGAGTAAAAATGAAAATTTGGCTGAAGCAACACGGGAAAATCCTAAAAGCATCGCAGCACTCATCGTGATACCAGAGCGTGATGTTCCTGGTATCAAAGCGATAGCTTGAGCAATACCAATGAAAACAGCTACAAAAATCGTAATCTTCTCTTCACCTTTTTTCCCAGCTACTCTATCAGAGACAAGTAAAACTAGCCCAAAGATTAAAGTCGTAGCTACTA
>DKEY01000030.1 GCA_002469305.1 Sulfurospirillum sp. UBA6810 | reverse complement strand
CTTCAAGGCGTTTAATAACTTGCGAGAAAGCATCATAAAAGTCAGTTTCTCTTTGGTTTATGTTATTCTCATCTAAGATATCAAGGTCATTGAAGCCTAAGTGAGTATCTGAAAAGTGTACTATATGCAACTATAACCTTTTGTATCCACACAAAACGCTGTGACAATTTTAGTTGTTTTTTTATTAAAGTTACATAATTTAGTATACTTTAGGAAAATAAAGAAGAGTTGCAGGAGAAAATCCAGAAGTTCTTTAGGTTTAAAAGTGAAACTTTCTTGCATTAAAAACTTACAACTTCTGCACATCGCTTGAGAGTCAACAAAGGACTTGTAATTTGGTACAAAATTGGAACAATCAGGTTAGCTGAAGTCTTAAGATATCGTATTTTAGGGGATTTAAAAGGGATGGTGTCAAGAGGGAGACTTGAANNTAACCAGCTGAGCTACCTTGACACGTTTTAATAAGGACGAAATTATACATCCTCGAAGCTTAGAAATTGGTTAACCAAAAAGCTTCAGTAGATTTTTCACTGGAGCTTTCCACTCATCTGGTACATTTTTATCTATCGCTTTATCGATTTTTTGTTTTATATAAACACTATCATCTATCTTTACTTTTGGATTCTCTACTTTTCCTTTTATACTTCCTTTTAAATCTTTATTTTGGATTTTTACTTCAAAGTTAGAATTGATATCTTTTGAAACAAGATTATACTTTCCATTTTCTACTTTCATGTGGCTATTGAGCCCTTCCAT
This sequence comes from Sulfurospirillum sp. UBA6810, assembly GCA_002469305.1. GTDB lineage: Bacteria > Campylobacterota > Campylobacteria > Campylobacterales > Sulfurospirillaceae > UBA6810. The sequence continues at coordinate 2,565 of DKEY01000030.1, read as the reverse complement.
AGAAAGCGCAAAATCAACATCATCTTTGTTTATCAAACCTTTTAGGATACTTTGCTTATACACTTCTTGTGTCATATCAAACTGAGTTAGCAACTGCACAAGATTTGTAAGCTCTGAACTTGTCAGTTTTCCGTTTATCGCATCTACATTAAACTTGCCACTTTGTGATGTAAGGTTATAATCTGCAGCTAAAGATGAGTATGATTCAAAAACATTTGGATACTGTAACGCCTTTGTTACATTTTGGATGAGAAGTTCATCTGATTTTATGCTAAAAACATCATTTTTTAAACTATATGCTGTTTTAGCACCTAAAAAATCGCTTTCGCCATTTACTAAAAGTTTTGTATCTTTTTTAAACTCTCCATATGTTTTAAAAGGAGCATATACCTTTTGTCCAAGTAAGAAATCTAAATCTTCTAAATTTTCTATATCAAGTGAAAAATCACCTCTTGTACTTTTGTCAGTTGTATCAAAGATAGCATTTTCTACTTTAAGTATTGCAAGCTTTGAATCTAGCGTTGCAACAAAATCTATCTTTTTATCTTTTCCTTCTGCTTTTATCTCTGTTGTGTAGGCTATATCATTTGGTACATTTTTATCCAATATCTTTGATAAAACTTTTGCATTGATATTTGCTTCTTTAATATCCATAGTAGATGTAAACTCAAGGGTATTTATATCGGAAGCTTCTACATTTGCATTGATAAACCCTGTTGAGTATCTCTCAAGTTTTAGCATCTTTAGTAACTCAGCTACAAAAATATCTTTTACATGTAAACTTGCTTTTTCATCTACAAGCTTTCCAACTATCTCTCCACCTAGTATTTGAGACTTTATATTTGCACTCAAAGTGTCTTTTGTTTTTTCTACATCGCCCTCAAGCTTTAAACTCCCAAACAGATCAACTCCGATGATATCTTTTAAAATACCAAGGTTGCCGATGCTAAGAGTAAAATCACTTTTTAGCTTTTCCTCTTTTATATCAAAAACTGTACTTTTCGTTTCAAATCTAGCTATATTTGAGATGATATTTGAAGTTGCATTCAGGACATTGTTTGTGATTGTGTACTTTATGTCACCTCTATATGTCAAATTATTTGGGATATTTATTTCATGGGCTTTGTTGATAACTTGAGCATTAAGCTGTCCAAATTGGATGTTTATAACTCCATCACCACTAAGTTCATTGGCTTCATTTGGCACAATCTTCGTATCTATATCAACGATGCCCTTTGTGTATATAGGTTGTTTCACAAATGCCAAAACTTCTTCTACTTGGATGCCTTTAGAGTTTATCGTTATACTTTTTGGCTTTTTATCGATGATTTGAGCACTAAAATTTGTTTTAGCTCTAAAAATTTCACCCTCGCCTGTTACGTTAAAGTTCTCTATATCTCCTTTTATCTTTCCTTTTAAAGCAAATAGCCCATCAAGATTGATATACTCACTTTTAAGATTGTTGGCGATGGTTATATAGTTTAGATTAAAATTAGAATCAAAAATAGAAAAGTCTCCATTAACGATGACTCTTGATTTGTTATCTGCGAGTATCTCTATATCTATAAAGTTTGTCCTTAGCGTGTATGATTCTAGTTTTATCTCATTTTTTACTTTTGCTTGAATCTGTTTTTGTATATAAGGTTTTAAAAAGTCATTTCCACTGCTTGTAAAAAGTAAAAAATAACAAAAAATTGCAAGAGAACTGATAAATGCGAGAAAAATTAAAATATACTTCATAAAAAATCCTTAATATAAAAGCTAGACTCACTAAACCTTAGTGCAAATGACTAAAGTTTAATAAATTTTGATGCTATTTTTATTGACTTTTATCCATAATTCTTGTAAAATTTCAGCACTCAATTTAAAAGAGTGCTAAAAATACATTTACAAAAGGAATCACAAATGGCATTTCAACCATTAGGTAACAGAGTTCTTATAGAACGCTTAGAAGAACCAACAACAACTGCATCAGGCATTATTATACCTGACAATGCAAAAGAAAAACCTTTGAGTGGTAATGTTGTTGCTGTAAGCCAAAAGATATCAGATGCTGGTTTAATTACGATTGGTGATAAAGTGGTATTTGGTAAGTATTCAGGGACTGAGTTGTCGCTAGAAGGTAAAACTTACTTAGTGATGGAGAAAAAAGATATTTTGGGAATATTAAAATAATTAAGGATTTATAAACATGGCAAAAGATATTCAATTTTCTGACAGTGCTAGAAATGCACTCTATGAAGGCGTAAGAAAGCTAAGTGACGCTGTAAAAGTCACTATGGGACCACGTGGACGTAATGTACTTATCCAAAAAAGTTTTGGAGCACCAAGTATCACAAAAGACGGTGTATCTGTGGCAAAAGAGATAGAGCTTCCAAATACACTAGAAAACATGGGTGCACAACTTGTAAAAGAAGTTGCAAGTAAAACAGCAGATGAAGCTGGTGATGGTACAACAACTGCAACAGTTTTAGCTCACTCTATCTTTAAAGAGGGACTTAGAAACATCACTGCTGGCGCAAATCCTATCGAAGTAAAAAGAGGTATGGACAAAGCTGCTGAAGC
>DKEY01000042.1:12828-29016 GCA_002469305.1 Sulfurospirillum sp. UBA6810 | reverse complement strand
AAAAAGTAGTCGCTTATAGAGATGAAAATTTCTTACATGTAAAGCTTCTAGTAGCTGGTGGCGTGAACCTGAAAAATGCCAAAGAGTACGCAAGTACTGGTATAGATGGCATCGTCACAAGCGCTTTGTATGGACAAGGCATGGCAAATATAGGCACTAGGATGAGTATATTGTAAAAAATTCGAGTTTGAAGATGGTATAATTTTATCTTGAAGTAAGATAAAAAAGTATAGCACTTTAGAATTGGAAGAAAGTATGAAAAAAGAAGAGATACTCAAAACACTAAAAGAACACAAATCTTATATACAAGAGAACTATGAAGTTGAAAAAATAGGACTTTTTGGAAGCTATGCAAAAGATATGCAAACAGATAAAAGTGATATAGATATTTATGTAGAATTTAAAAATAAAACTTTTAGAAATCTTGCAGGGCTTTGGGTATATCTTGAAAATCTTTACCATAAAAAAATCGACTTAGTTCATAAGCATAAAAGAAGTAAAGGTGCTATCTTTGAAGCTATACAAAAAGAGGTTATTTATGGATAAATCAACCCTGAAAGAGCTTGTGGAGTTTATACTTGAAAGTATTCAGCTTGTTAAAAAAAGATTTTCCGTTATAAAATCATCAGATGATTTTTTAGCGGATGAAAATGGTCTTGAAAAGCTTGACTCTATCTCTATGCGATTACAATCTATCGGAGAGGCTCTTAAAAATATCGATAAAAGAGAAAAAGCATTTTTACTACAAGTTGCAGATGCGAGGTATTGGAGTGAGATTATAAAAGCAAGAGATTTTATATCGCATCATTATATAGACTTGGATGCTGAAACTGTTTATGACATATGTGAAAATGAACTGGCAGAACTTGAAGAAAAGATGATGAGGCTTAGAGATTTGCTCTGACCTTTTTGACCTTAGATAAAGAACAAAAAATTTAAAGAAATAAAACTATGAAAAAGATACTACTTATAATTTTTTTACTTGTATCTTCTTCTTTTGCTAATGTTGACAAACATTTTTTAGAAAATATCATAAAGATGACTATGGCTGTTGATGGTACACTTAGTAAAAAAATGTATCAAGATTTTTGGAATGAATTAAGAAGGAATGCTTCTACTAATGAAATAAAAGCAATTACTTTAGCATTTAAAAAATCTATAATTACATCTTCTTTAGTTTCAAGAGAAACTTGGCGTAGTGCTCTTAAATCATATGTGCAAGAAAAAATAGTCAAAACAAAAGAGTTGGAAAATTTAATCTCTCAAAATTTTAATAATGTTATTAATAGCAATCCTTATGAAAAAGGAACTAAAGAGTATAATTCTTTTTTTCAAGCATTTACAAAAAGGCATGAGCAAAGCATACGCAATATAAACTCTCTCTTATACGCAGCTGCTCATAAACAAGAAATGAAAACTCAGGATGGAAGAGTTATCAAAGTAGATAAGAAAATGATAACTCAAGTTTTAAATGGTATTGATAATAGTTTCAAGCGGATAGATATTTTATTTGATGCTAATGCTATTGAAAAGAAATTAATTAAAGAATAGTTACCCTTTTTCTTACGGAAATTTATACGGGAGCTAAACTCTAAACTTTCACCAAGACAAGCTTACATGTAAAAGGGGCATATCTCTATATATGTTATAATGTCTAAGTTAAAAAAGAGGAGTTGGTTTGCCTCCTGTGTTCAAAATAGATGGATTTAGGTTTTTCTTTTTTAGTGATGAACATAATCCAGTGCATATACACGTTGAAAAGGGTGATGGATATATGAGAGTAGAACTTGAAACACTCAAAGTGACAAATAAACAAAAATTTACTAAAAATGATGAAAAAAAGATAATGTCTATCATCAAAGAGCATCACGAAAAACTGATAGGAGCATGGAATGAATACTTTAATCAATAGACTTGATTTTGGTGAGAAGATATATGTTTATCTTCAAAGTGATGATATCCTAAGTATCCCCTATAGTTATACAAAAAAAATCCAAAATGCAAATAAAGAACAACTGTTAAATTATCGCCTTATTGGTGGCGGTATCGGAGTGCATTTTGAAGAGATAGATGAAGATATCTCTCTTAGTGGCATCATCTCTTACAAGATAAAACACGAACTTAAAGCTTCTTAACTTCTTTCCAAAATCAAATTATGAAAAATGTACATGTAAGCCTTCTGGCTTGGTTTGAAAAACAGGGTCGCCATGAGCTTCCTTGGAGAAAAACAAACGATGTTTACCATATCTTTTTATCTGAGGTGATGTTGCAACAAACCCAAGCGAATCGGGTGGCGGAGCACTATTATCCGCATTTTTTACAAAAGTATCCAACGCTTCAGGACTTGGCAAATGCAACACTCGATGAGGTTTTGAGCGATTGGAGTGGGCTTGGTTACTATTCACGTGCACGCAATCTTCACAAGGCTTTGCAACTTTGTATAAACTCAGGGCTTCCTACCTCTATGAGTGAGCTACAAAAACTCCCTGGTGTTGGTCGCTATACCGCAAGTGCTGTGTGCAGTTTTGCACTTAACCAAAGTGTTGCAGTGGTCGATACAAACATCAGTAGAGTTTTAAAACGCTACTTTGCACTTATGGATGAAAAACTTGTTTTACACAAAGCTGAAGAGTTCTTAAATACCAAAGAGCCAACCAAACACAACCTTGCTCTCATGGACTTGGGTTCACTTGTGTGTACTCCTAAAAATCTTACATGTAAGCTTTGTCCACTAAGTCTTACATGTAAAGGAAAAAATGAGCCAGAAATCTTTACGCTTACTAAAAAAACGCAGTATGAAAATCTTGAACTTTATCTTGGAGTTTGTCTCGTAGATAAAAAACTTGCCCTCGTCAAATCAAGCGATAAACTCTATAAAGATTTATATGTCTTGCCACCAGTTGAGCCAATAGAAGAAGATTTTATCGCTAGTTTTAAGCACTCTTATACGAAATACCGTATAACTGTATCTTTGTATAAAACGCAAACCACCCCACAAGAAGCTAGATACTTTAGCTATGAAGAACTTTTGCAAGCTCCTATCTCTTCGATGACGAAAAAAGCGTTGCAATTATTGGATAAATAGCTTTACATGTAAAGCTATTTTTACCCATATTCTAACAATATGGGTAAAAAACTCAAAAAATTACTCATATTTGTATAATTAGGGTAAAATATAGAAAAATTTACCCATATATGGATATGAAAATGAATAGTGAATACATACCTTCAAAATTACCACTCAAAAAAAATATAGAAACCAAACAAGTTTTAAAAAAGGTTATCCGTGCCAATGTAGCCTTAGCTGAGTTAAAAGGTGCTGCAAAAGCAATACCAAATCAAGCGATACTTATCAATGCTTTATCTTTGCAAGAAGCAAAAGATAGTTCCGAGATAGAAAATATCATCACAACGCATGATGAACTATACCGTGCGACTGTGAGTACTACAAACATATCAAATGGAGCTAAAGAAGTACAAAGATACAAAGAAGCTTTATATAAAGGTTTTGAGCTGATAGGGCAAAACACTCTTTTTTTGAAAAAGCATATAGTCCAGATTCAGCAAGTTTTAGAAGATAATAACGCTGGCATAAGAACACAAAGTGGAACAAAACTAAAAAATAGCATAACAGGCGAAGTTATCTATACTCCTCCTCAAAATTCTAAAGATATACATGATTTGATGGACAATTTAGAAATGTATATCAATGATGACAGCTTGGATGATTATGATACTTTAACGAAAATGGCAATTTTACATTATCAGTTTGAGAGCATACATCCTTTTTATGATGGCAATGGCAGGACAGGAAGAATCATCAATATCTTGTATCTTGTACTCAAAGGTCTTTTGGACTTGCCTATTTTGTATCTTAGCTCTTATATCATCAACGAAAAAACAAACTACTATAAACTTTTGAACCAAGTAAGAACAGAGGATAGCTGGGAAGAGTGGATACTGTTTATGCTTGATGGTGTGGAAAATACCTCAAAAAAGAGTGTAGTACTCATAGAGCAAATCCAAGAGCTTATCGAAGATACAAAAGTAAAGATGAAAACAGAATTGCCAAAGATATACTCAAAAGATTTGTTGGAGTTACTATTTGTGCACCCATATACAAAGATAAATTTTTTAGTAGAAGAATTAAAAATGACAAGAAAAACAGCTTCAAATTACCTCAAACAACTAGAAGAGATAGGCATTTTACAAAATGTAAAGATGGGGCGAGAAGTCTATTTTGTAAATGTGGCACTCTTTAAACTCCTCCAAAAGGACGTTTAATCTCACCAAAAATCTAACGGAACACATCTTGTATATAACCTGACATATATATTTATGAAAGGTTTGTTATGGATTTGTACTTTGCACTTGCTAGCTGTCTTATACTTTATATCATAGGGATTTACACCTTCATCAACAAATCAAGAGCGAAAGATAAAAGATGAGTATGGCTACACCACAAGATACACTTTCGTTTGCAAAGAAGTTTTCACACTACAAAGACTTTTATATCCGTCACAATGAGCTTATTTTCTCAAAGCTTGGTCTTGGTACTTTTAACCTTGAGCCTTACAAAGAAGAAAACTATCTTTTTCACTATGTAGAGAGTGTTAAAGAGGCTATAAAGAGTGGTATAAATCTCATAGATACAGCGAGTAACTATCGCTATGGGCAAAGCGAAAAAGAGATAGGTATAGCACTTAAAGAGTTAGAGGATGAGGTAAAGCGAGAAGAGCTTATCATCTGCTCAAAGGGTGGATTTATACAGTTAGACTTTCCTTTTCCAACCAATCCTTACACTTGGATAGAAGAAAACATCCTCCAAAAAAATCTCGCAACACCTGAGGATATAGAACTAGACCAGCACTGTATGAGCCCTGATTTTTTAGAGTTTTCATGCAAAAAAAGCTTGGAAAATGTAGGGATAAAAAGCTTTGATATCTACTACTTACACAACCCTGAGATGCAGTATATGAGACTTGGAGAAAAAGAGTTTTATAAACAGATAGAAAAGGTCTTCACAAGGTTTGAGAGACTAGCAAGCGAGGGATACTTTAAGTACTATGGTGTAGCCGTGTGGAATGGCTTCACTTCACAAACAGGAGAGCTTTTGAGTTTGGAGAAGTTGGTCAAGATAGCGCAAAAAGTTGGTGGCTCAAACCATCGCTTCAAGTACATCCAGACACCTTTTAACATGGCAAAAACCAACATCTATACCCAAGAGACACAAAGTGTAGCAGGGCAGAGTTGTACGCTTTTACAAGCGGCACATCGTCTTGGCATAGGAGTTATCAGTTCCTCTTCGCTTTTACAGATGAAGCTTTTTAAGAAGTCTTTTTCGCCTGAGAGTGGAGTTGTCCTAGATAGCACTATGACCCTTGAGAGTGATGTACAGCTTGCTTTACAGTTTGTGCGCTCAACACCAGGACTTATCAGCTCTCTTTTTGGCTCGATTGTTCCTTTACATGTAAAACAAAATATAGAAATTTCCAAGATAAAATCAGTACCGCGAGCAAAGTATGATTTGCTTTATAGGTTGTAAACATGATATATGACATTATAGTAGTAGGTGGCGGTGTTGCGGGTCTTATGGCGGCTATCGAGGCAAAAACAGCGACAAACCGAGTAGCGATTTTAACAAAAGGCAACCTTTTCAAGTCCAACTCCTCTTTGGCAAGTGGTGGGATAAATGCCGTCTTAGATAAAAAAGATAAAAAAGGGATAAAAGCCCACATAGAAGACACTTACAAAGCAACCTATGAGCTTGGTGAAAAAAGTGCCATAGAGTATATGTGCAAACGAGCACCCGATATCATCCAAAAGCTTTGTGATTATGGGGTGGTTTTTGATAAAGACAGCGAGGGAAACATAGCACAGAGAAGTTTTGGTGGAGGAAGCAGTAAGCGAACTTGCTATGTTGGGGATAAAACAGGCTCAGCCCTCACACAAGCCCTCATCAAAAAAGCCAAAAGTGTGGGTGTAACTTTTGTAGTAAACACTTTTATCATGAACTTAACCAAACTAGATAACCAAGTCAGCGGAGTAGTAGCGTTTAGACGTTTTGATTCTTCGGTGGTTGTCTATCCTGCAAAGTCAGTCATCCTAGCAGGTGGTGGATACGCTGGAATATATCGAGGTTACAGTACAAATGCTCAGGACTATACTGGAGATATGCACGCTATCGCTCTTCGTGCTGGGCTCAATCTCAAAGATATGGAGTTTGTGCAGTTTCATCCAACAGGACTTGCAAAGACAAGTTATCTTGTGAGTGAAGCTGCTCGTGGTGAGGGTGGGTATCTTGTAAACTCTAAAGAAGAGAGATTTGTCAATGAACTAGATACCAGAGATGTAGTAGCCAGAGCCATACTCAAACAGATAGAAGCTGGTGAAAAAGTTTTTATAGATTTGAGACACTTAAGTAAAAAAGAGATAGAGACAAAGCTACCCTCTTTGCAAAAAGCAGCCTTGATGCAAGCTGGAGTTGATGTTTGCACAGAACTTCTGCCTATAAAACCTGTGGCGCATTATAGTATGGGTGGGATTGAGTGTGATATGACCAAAACAGCGCTCAAAGGTCTTTTTGTGTGTGGTGAGTGTTCTGTTACGGGAGTTCACGGAGCAAATAGGCTCGGAGGAAACTCTTTGTTAGAGGGAGCTGTATTTGGTGAGTTAGCAGGTATGGAAGCACTAAAGTATTCTGAACACAAAGGTTTTTTACCGATAGACTACAATATCGTAGTCAAAAATGTAAAGATGGTGGATTATATCTTCCAATCAGACACTACAAAAAACTTCAATGCCATGAGAGTAAACCTTGGCAATACCATGTTCAAACACGCAGGGATATTTAGAAACAAAGAGGGTTTAGAGAGAGCATTTGATTATCTGAGTTATCTGCGCAAAGAGGCAAGTACGCTTCACTGCATAGACAAAGGTAGGGTAAACAATGTAGAAGTTGTCTCTATCTTAGAGCTTAAAAATGCGATAGAAGTAGCAGAAGCTATCGTGCTCAGTGCTAAAAAAAGGGCAGAGAGCAGAGGCGCTCACAGTAGGGAAGATTTTCCACAAAGTCTTAAGAGTTGCAACAAGTCTATACTCATCAATGAAGTGAAAAAGGGATTTTTCAAACTTTGGTTTCAAGATAGCAACTTTATGGCAGCTTTGAAAAAAAGATTTACAAACATACGATAAGGATAAAAAAATGGCAAAAGTAATGTTAAGAGAAAATGGCGGCGAGATATACTTTTATATAGCAAAGAAAGATATGGAAGAGACTATATCCAAGATAGAGTTTAACAGTGATGAAAAATGGGGTGGAGAAGTGGAGCTGAGCAATGGGGAGATATGGTGGATTCAACCTGGTGTGAAGGACTTGCCAAAAGAGGAAGTTTGCAAGAAATTGGCTGATTGATTAAAAATACATCAAATAACTGCACAAAAAAGGTCTAAATTTTAGTATATTTATATAAAATTAACCTCAAAAGAAGACAAAATGGCAAAAGAGTGCAGTACCTGTTTAACGCAAAGAGAATTGAGTGTTTTATATGATATAGCAAATCTTATCTCTGACTCACGGGGAGATATAGTTGGCGCACTTGAAAAGTCATTGAAAGCTTTAAAAAGTGCCATACATCTTGAAAATTGTGTTATCTACAAGCTAGAAGATGACATGCTCAATATCTGTGCTTCGATAAATCTCAGTAAGCATCAAAAAGCAGCCTCTTCTTATAAGATAGGAGAGGGTGCAACGGGACTTGCAGCGCAGAGCAAAGAGCCTGTTGTGATAGAAAATATCCATAACGATATCCTTTTTTTAAACAAAACAGGCAGTAGAAATAGCGATACGATATCTTACATAGCAGTACCCATGGTAGTAGAAAACCAAGTGGTTGGAGTTCTTGCTACAAATCTTATGAAATCTGCTCAAATCAGCTTTGATGAGAGTGTGAGAATCCTCTCTATCATAAGCACACTTTTTGCACAAGCTATGCACACACACAACATAGTAGAAACCGAAAAAGAGAAACTAAACGACCTCAAACAGTACTATAAGATGGAGTGGGATGCAAAAGTACATAACTTTGGGGATATAGTTGGAGAGAGTACTAAGATGAAAAATGTTTACAACGTCATCGAGCGTATAGCAAGTAGCGATGTGACTATCTTAGTGCGTGGAGAAACGGGTACAGGGAAAGAACTCGTAGCTGCGGCAATTCATAAAAGAAGTAAGAGAAAAGAGGGTGCTTTCATCAAACTCAACTGTGCTGCTATCACCGATACTCTTTTAGAGAGTGAACTTTTTGGACACGAAAAGGGTGCTTTTACAGATGCAAAAGATACAAGAAAAGGACGTTTTGAACTTGCAGATGGTGGTACGCTCTTTTTGGATGAGATAGGAGATATCTCAGCTTCTGCCCAAGTCAAACTACTTCGTGTTTTACAAGAGAGAGAGTTTGAGAGAGTAGGTGGCAGTAAAACTATCAAGGTCAATGTCCGTTTAGTTGCCGCGACAAACCGTGACTTAGAAGCGATGGTAAAAGAGGGTAAGTTTAGAGAAGATCTATACTACCGACTCAACGTCATACCTATCGACTTACCACCTCTCAGAGAAAGAGGTAAAGATATAGAACTTCTTGTAAACTTTTTCTTAGAAAAATCTATGAAAAACCATAAAAAAAGAGTGAAGATTTTGGATGAAGCTATGGAAAAACTGATGGAGTATCCATGGCCAGGCAATGTACGTGAACTTGAAAATACGATAGAACGTATAGTTTTGATGGGGAATGAAGATGGCATAAGCAAAAGCGATATGTTTTTGATGCTTCCAGCGCTTAAAAGTGAAAAACTAGAAGAAGAGTACAAAGAGATATCTATCAAAAACAAATCTTTGGAAGATTTGGAAAAAGATGCCATAGTTGCAGCCCTTAAAATGTGCCATGACAATGCCATAGAAGCAGCGCAGATGCTGAGTATCACACCAAGACAAATCAAATACAAAATGAGCAAATATGGAATCTAACATACTCTATCAAGGAAAAATCCAAGAGTTGGTTGAAGACTTTATAGACATAGGCTATATGGCTGAAAATATAGAAGTTTTAGATACAAATGAGCAAAAGAGAGTTGTCAAAAGAAGTAACCCAGAGCGTTCTATGACACTGCTTTTGTCTTTTCCTACATGTAAAGAATTTCAAGAGGAGATTTTAAGCATTGATGCTTTTATGAGTGATATACAAGTAGATATCGCATGTTATTTTATCTTTAAAGAAAGAAGCGAAGAGACACAAGCACTCCAGAAGAAACTCCAAAAATTTGAAGTGGTTTATGACAGTGAAGAAGAGTTTGGCAACATGTACGGAACACTTATTGTAAATGGTAGCTTAGAGGGAAAACTTACAAAATCACTCTTTCTCATCTCAAAAGATGGGGCAGTTTTTTATCTAAATATGCCTCAAAACATAGAAGATTTGTTTAACTTAGAGAGATTGCAAGCAGAGTTAAACAGAGCTTATGTCACATACACAGGAGTTGGCTGCCATGGGTGAAATCATAGAAAAACTTAGCAGTGGAGAGCTTGTGCCTTTTTTGGGTATGGGTGTTTTTAAAAATGTTACATGTAAAGATGGAAGTGGACTTCCTTATGATAGTGATTCTTTTATCTTAGCACTCAATGGTGGTCGTGCGATGAGTGCTAGACTCATGTATGAATATACAAGAGCTGCTATGAGTTTGGAACAGCGAAAAGGAAGAGAGTACATCACGCAGATGACAAATCATATCTACGCTTCAAAAGAGTATGATTTGCCTTATGTTTATGAGTTTTTCAAAACTATAAAACCAAAGTACTTTATAGATACAAATGTAGATGACAGTAGTTGCAAAATCTACGAAGATGTAGCTCATTTTATGATTACGGGGGTTTCTCGTATCATGGGTGGATATGATAGATTTATAGTCTATCTCTATGATGTAAAGACCAAAAGCTATGAAGTGGTAGATAAGAGTGAGCTAAATGACTCGCTTCCTATACTTTTTAAACCTATGGGATGTATGATACCTGCAAAGAACTTTATCATCAGTGATGCTGATTTTGTGGATTGGCTTACTGAAGCGATGGGTGGATATGCAATGCCTGCTTTTTTAAAAGAGTATAAAAAAGAAAAATCATACCTCTTTTTGGGAGTTGATTTTAGCAAAGATACTTTTAGAATGGTCTCCAATGAAATCACACTAGGTCTTAAAGATGGTATCGTTGTAGCAGATAAAGAAAACCTCTCTAAAAAAGAGACCCAGTTTATCAAAAAACATAACTTGGCACTTGTGAGAACAAGTGTAGAGAGATTTTTGGAAACACTCTCATGAACACTCCTCTCATCTGTGACTTTTGTGGCAAAGGTGTAAGCGAAGTCAAAAAAATCTTTAGTGCAGAAAATGCACACATCTGTAACGAGTGTGTTCAAACTTGCTCGATGGTTTTAAACAAAGAAGAGTTAAAAGAGGCAAAAAATAACTTTCAAAAAGGCTTGAAAGTTCCTATCAAGATAAAAGAGCATTTGGACTCTTATGTGATAGGACAAGATGAGGCTAAAAAAGTTCTCTCTGTCGCACTTTACTCGCACTACAAACGCATAGATAGACCAAGCTACAAAAACGTAGAGATAGAAAAATCAAACATCATGCTTATAGGACCTACTGGAAGTGGAAAAACACTTTTAGCAAAATCACTAGCGCGTATCATGGATGTACCATTTGCTGTGGCAGATGCAACGGCTTTGACTGAGGCTGGATATGTTGGAGAAGATGTTGAGTCGATACTCTCACGTCTTTTAGCTGCGGCTGATTTTGATATAGACAAAGCGCAAAAGGGTATCATCTATATAGATGAGATAGACAAAATCGCAAACAAATCTGAAAGTAGCACAAGTGGACGAGATGTAAGTGGAGAGGGTGTACAGCAAGGTTTACTGAAGATACTTGAGGGTGGAGAAGTATATGTACCACTCAAAGGAAGTCGTAAAAGCTCAAGTGCTGAGACAGTTTTGTTTGACACAACCCATGTGCTTTTTATCTGTGGGGGCGCTTTTGTTGGGCTTGTGGGAGATAAAGAGAAGAAAAATAAAAATAGACCTAAAAAGTTGGGATTTTTAAAAGAAGAAGTAGCCAATGCAAAAGATGAAATCGAGTCGAAAGATTTGATATCTTTTGGACTTATCCCAGAATTTATCGGAAGAATCCCAATTATCGCTACGTTAAATGAGCTTTCGATTGAAGATTTGGTAAAAGTTTTACAAGAGCCAAAAAATGCAATAATCAAACAGTACCAAGCACTCTTTGAACTTGATGGAATTGAGCTAGAATTTAGTGAAGATGCACTGCAAAGTATCGCTAAAAGTGCGGAGGAAAAGGGCGTTGGTGCTAGAGGCTTGCGCGGTATCATAGAAAAAATTATGCTCCCTTTACAGTATGATTTGCCATCACGCGCTGATGTACAAAAGTGCAAAATCACAAAAGAGTTTATTGAGGGCAAAAAAGAAGTAGAATTGGAGTTTGAAAAATAAAAATAAGTTATGATACAATAATGTCTTTTTAAAAACTTTAGAAGGTTTCACGTATGTTCCCATATACTTTTATATATGTTGAAGATGAGATTGCAACGCAAGAAGTATTTTCAAATATTTTGTCACAATATTTTGAAAATGTTATCTGCTTTGCTGATGGGGCTGACGCACTTGAAGCTGTACATAACACCTCATATGATCTTTTTTTAACAGCTGTAAGTATCCCAAATGTCAATGGACTACAATTAGCAAAGGAAGTTAAAAAAATACATCCTCTTACTCCTGTTGTCATTTTTTCTGCATTTGACAATTTTGAACTTCTTAGAGAGGCGATCGACATCGGTATAGAAGGATATATCCTCAAATCTACTACACAAGAAAAATTTATAGAGAAGATTCTGCAGATAACCAACAAAATGAGTTTAATGAAGCAGAGCATACACAATGAATCTCTTCTTAATCAGTATAAAGAAGCCATAGATAGAAGTACTATCGTCTCAAAAACAGATACAAAAGGAAATATAACTTATGTCAATGAATCTTTTTGCAACGTTTGTGGCTACACACCAGAAGAGCTTTTGGGAAAGCCTCACAGTATCGTCCGTCACCCAGATATGCCCTCACTCGCTTATGAGCAAATGTGGGATGCGATAAAAAAGAAACAACCTTGGCATGGGATTTTAAAAAATCGTAAAAAAGATGGCAGTGCCTACTATGTTAAAAGTTATATCAATCCTATCATCGATGCAAAGGGAGAAGTTCACGAGTTTATCGCTATCAGAAAAGATATCACGGAACTTGAAACTTATAGACAAAGCTTAGAAGTAAAACTCAATAAAAGCACAAAAGAGATAGTTGAAACCCAAAAAGAGATTATCTATACGATGGGGACTATCGGAGAGAAACGCAGTTTGGAAACAGGCTTACATGTAAGAAGAGTTGCACACTACTCTTACCTTTTAGCGAAGCTTTGTGGACTGAGTGAACAAGAAGCTGAACTTATCAAGTTTGCAAGTCCTATGCATGATATCGGAAAGATTGGTATCCCTGATGCTGTTTTAAACAAACCAGGTCCACTTGATGCACAAGAGTGGGAAGTCATCAAAGAACATCCTCTCATAGGATACGATATGCTCAAACACTCCGAGCGAGAGATACTCAAAGCTGCTGCTATCATCGCTTTGCAACATCATGAGAGGTACGATGGTAAAGGCTATCCTCATGGACTCAAAGGCGAAGAGATACACATCTATGGACGGATTTCGATGGTAGTGGATGTGTATGATGCCCTAGGCAATGATAGAGTTTATAAAGCAAAGTGGGAGCTAGAGCAAATCATCGAATTTTTCAAAGAAGAGCGAGGCAAACAGTTTGACCCTGTGCTTATAGATCTGTTTTTAAAGCATGTGGATGAGTTTGAAAAACTAAAACAAGAACTCAAATAAAGCTTACATGTAAGAAAATAGAGTCTATCTTTTACTCTGGATATGTTCTATCAACTCTTCAATCACATCAAGATAGTCTTGTGCATCGCCACTCGCTTTTGCTGAGAGGATAGCTCCTTCAATAGTCGAAGTGATAAAAAGGGAGAGTTTTTTTGTATCACAAGGTTGTAACTCTTTTACCTCGATAGCTTTATCGAGTATCTTTTTTACATTTGAGCGAAAAGCTTCGTAGATAGATTTCATAAGAGTATTAAAATCAAGGTCGATATTTGACATCTCTTGAACGATATTTGCGATGGGGCAACCACGTTTAAAATCTCTTTGTGTTGTATCTCGAAGTCTTTTGTAAAACTCTTCAAGTACGCCTTTTTCACAGCTATTGACATATCCGTATCGCTCATCAAATTTATCAAACATTTTTTCTTTGATGGAGACTAAAGCCATCTCTTTTTTACTAGGAAAGAAGTGATACATCGAGCCTTTGTGTACGCCTGCTTTTGCGAGGATATTGGCAAGTGAAGCTCCTTGAAAACCGTGTGAATAGACTTCTTCAAAAGCTGCATTGATGAGTTTATCTCTTGTATTTTCCATATATAGTCCTTATTTTGTATTTGAATTATAGCATAATTTTTTACCACTTGACTAATCAGTCTAGTTTTGATAAACTTCTATTGACCAAACAGTCAAGTAAAAAGTTTTGAGAGTATAAGAACCTCGATAAAGGCAGCACAAGAGTTTGGATTTAGTCGTGTTTTAACACTTGAACCTTGGGAAAAACTACTTAAAAAGGAGAAATCATGCCAATCATAAATACAATCAAACCAGAAGATGCAACAGGTGAGTTAGCAGAACTCTATACGCAAATCAAAATGATGCGAGGAAAGATAGCAAACACAGCAATGCTTTTTAGTGCAAGTCCAAGTTTGTTAAAACAGCAGATGAGTTTTATAGGACACTACTTAAACCACAATACTCTTTCGATGGCTCTTTTAGCATGTATCAGAACACTCGTTTCTGATAAAAACAATTGTAGCTATTGTGTGGATTTTAACTCTTCTATGCTTATCAATATGCTAGGCTGGATGCCAAAAGATGTTGAAGCCATGAGAGCAAACCCAAGCAATGCGAGGTTAGAGGAAAGAGAGAAAGCGATGCTTCTTTTTGTACTAAAAGCAGTGCGTACACCTCACGATGTAGAGGCCGCTGATGTTCAAAAACTTCGTGATTTTGGTTATAGTGATGGTGATATACTTGATGCTACAAACCATGGGGCACGTATGAGCGCTATTGATATCATCTTTGATGCATTTAAGATAGAAAAAGATTTTTAGTACTCTAGAAGCCCTTGGTATCAGGTGTTTGAGAGGCTAATTTTTTTTTGCATAAAACCACATAAAATAAGAGTATAATTCGCAAAATTGCTAGGCCAAGGAGATGAAGATGGCTTACAAAAATTATGCTCTTATGTTCCAAGAGATGAAAAACTGTCGCTTTTTGCGTATCCAATCAATCACATTGTTTATAATCACCTATATAGACTGGACACTTATCCCTTTTATCACAAAACTGGAAGGTACACATCTGCCTGTTTTTATGATAAGCGTTTATATGCTTATCGGGGCACTTGATGGCTTTTTACAACCTCTGTTTAAAAATATCAAAATTCACCATATCTATCTTTTTGCTATATGTTTGGATATCGTTCAGATAACAAGCTATATGGTTTTTAGTGAGTCGATAGTGGTTTTTACCTATCTCATTTTGAGTATTTTTACCATACAAGGCATCACGTTTGAGATAGCTAGAATTCATACTGTTGATTTTATGCAAGATGAAAAGGTCGAGTTAAAAGACTATCTTATGATTCGCTCTTTGATGATTTCAGGGGCTATCGTGGGTGGGAGTTTGAGTGCTATGCTTTTTGATTATTTTACAAAAGATTTGACAAACCTTCTGTGGTATCTTTCCTTTTTGGGAATTGTTGGGATTTACTTTCAATTTATTTTGTATAAAAAGTTCAGAAAAAGAGTGAGTAGTGAACATGTGGAGATAGAAAAAGATAAAAAAGAGTTGTTTGAAAAGTTTAGGATTTGAAAAAGTTTACATGTAAGGAAAAACCTTACATGTAAAGATTATAAATCTACTGGATTGTGAGCTATTCGCTCTTGCATAGCAATCACATCCCTGAAAGGACGAGGTTGATTTTCAGGTGAGAAGATGCCTTTTTTAGCATGAACTCTGATGCTATATGTACCGTTTTCGTGACCACTCATATAGTACTCATTAAACGCAGCAGTATATGGCATATCCCATACTATCGCACCCTCAGTCGGACAGACATCCACACATTTTGGCACAGTACAATCCACACACTCGATACACTTTTCAGGTTTTACATAAGTAAACTCTGCATTTGCTAGTGGAGACTCATCGGCACTCACTATCGCAGTTGCTGGACACTCATCTACACAAGAGTTACAGTTGATACAAAGATCAGTTATCATGACTGCCATGATTTACTCACTTACATTTGCGTGAGATTCTCTTGCCTCACTCGTGATTTGTGCGCTAAATGGTTGAGATTTTACTTCAGGAAGCATCAAGCCTTTTGATTTGTGTTCTCTTATCTTGTAAACCCCTGCCTCATGCCCCGCTTTATAGTACTCACTAAATTCTACTGTAAAAGGCATATCCCATACTATCGCACCCTCAGTAGGACAAGCCTCAGCACATCTTGGGGCTTCAGCATGACCTACACACTCTACACAAGACTCAGGTTTAACATAGTACATGTCATCTTTTGGATTTTTTTCATTTGCTGCATCTAGTATCGCTGCTACTGGACATTCAGGCGCACAAGCATCACACGAGATACACTCATCTGTTATCATTACTGCCATTTTTTCCTCCTTTTGATATGATGGGAGTCAAAGCTAAACTTATAAACTTTTATTTTAAAAGATTTAAAGTATTGGCAATGACCCCTATTTCTACATGTAAAGATACATAAACTATTCCATTGGGCAATGGAACACTATATGAATAGCTATTGGCATCTAAAAAATGAAAGGATGCATTATGAGTTGTTCCTGTACTGCAAGCCCAACACAAAATATAAGCGAAGAGATACAAGAAAAGATAAAAAATCACCCATGTTACTCTGAGGGTGCTCATCAACATTA
>DKEY01000042.1:0-12728 GCA_002469305.1 Sulfurospirillum sp. UBA6810 | reverse complement strand
CTTTATGTAGGTGGTGAGATAGCACAACTCTCTGTTGTGGGTATAGCAGGACCAGGTGACGCGCTTGCAAATCCTAAAGCTACATTTGAAACTTTTGAATTATTGAGCCAAAAAGCACCTGATTTGAAGTTTTGTCTCTCAACCAATGGCTTAAAACTACCAGAGTATATAGATGAGATAGTCAAGTACAATGTTGATCATGTAACAGTGACTATAAACACTGTTGATGCAAGTGGTGAGATAGGAAGCCAGATTTATCCTTGGGTACACTGGGAACATAAAAAACTAAGAGGAAAAGAGGCTGCTAAAAAACTTTTAGAGCAACAACTTAAAGGGATAAAGATGCTCACGGAACGTGGTGTTTTAGTCAAAGCAAACTCTGTTTTAATCCCAGGAGTCAATGACAAAGATTTACCAAATGTTGCTAAAAAACTCAAAGAGTTAAATGTATTTTTGCACAATATCATGCCTTTACTTTCAGCTCCAGAATTTGGAACAAAATTTGGACTCGATGGCGTCGTAAGTGCTACTGACCAAGAGGTTATGGCTGCACAAGAGGCTTGTGGTATGGATATGAAGCTTATGAGTCACTGTCGCCAATGTCGTGCCGATGCTGTTGGTCTTATCGGAGAGGATAGAGGGGAAGAGTTTGGCAAAGAAAACTTTGTAAACATGGACTTTGATGCTCTGGAGAAAAAATATAACTTAGAAGCTAGAGTTAAAAAACATGAAATGATAGAGAACTGGAGAAAGCATCTTGAGAATGCAAATAAAAAAATCAAGATAGAACAAGCAACAAAAGAGCAGTTAAGTTCGACTTCTCAAACAAAGCTTATAGCAGTCACAAGCTCGGGCGAGGGCATGATAAATATGCACTTTGGTTCAGCAAAAGAGTTCTTGATATATGAAGCAGGCGATAAGGCTATCAAGTTTTTAATGCACCGCAAAATCGAAAGTGCTTATTGTAGTGGCCCTGAAAACTGTGACAACAATCCAATAGGTGAGATAAAAGAGACACTCAAAGACTGTGCTGTATTACTTACACAAAAGATTGGTGAGTGTCCTATGGATGAGTTAAATTCTATCGGGCTTTTGTGTGATGAGAGTTTTGCTTCTCAGCCAATCGAGAAGTCAGTTTACGAAGCGTATAAAAAACATTTTATAAAAGATGAGAAAGAAGTAGGGTAATCAAATGGCTCTCATAAACGACACAACACTGCGTGATGGAGAACAAGCACCTTATGTTGCATTTAACACAAAAGAGAAACTTCTCATAGCAAAACTTTTGTATGAGTGCGGTGCCGATGAACTTGAAGTCGGTATCCCTATCATGGGTGAAAAAGAGCAAGAAGATTTAAAAGAGATACTCGCTCTAGGTCTTCCTATCCCTATCATGAGTTGGAACAGGGCAACACTTGTTGATTTGGAAGCGAGTTTAAAGTGTGGTGTCAGGGCAGTTGATTTGTCCATACCTGTTTCAGATATCCTCATTGATGTGAAATTTCGTGGTGATAAAGAGAGACTTTTTAGAAATCTACAAGAGGTAGTCACTGTTGCAAAAAAAGAGGGACTTTTTGTGTGTATCGGCGGAGAAGATGCAAGTCGTGCAGAATTGCCACTTCTTAAAGAGATTATGGAGTTTGGTCGCTCTTTAGGAGCTGACAGATTTCGCTACTGTGATACTGTTGGAGTTTTGAGTCCTCATAAAACATATGAAAATATCTCCTATCTCAGTAGTCTGGAACTTTTAGATATCGAGATGCACACACACAACGACTTTGGTATGGCAACAGCAAATGCGATAGCAGGGATAGAAGCTGGTGCAAAAAGTGCAAATACTACGGTCATAGGTTTGGGTGAACGTGCTGGCAATGCCTCTTTTGAACAAGTTTTGATGAGTCTTACACATCAATTTGGTGAAGCAAGGCAGATGGATTCTAAAAAGCTAAGAGAGTTGGTAAGTACAGTCTCACTGGCTGCGAACAAACCTATCAATACAAACCAACCAATAGTAGGTGAGCATATCTTTTCTCATGAATCAGGCATACATGTAAATGGCATGATGAAATCACGCAGTGCTTACGAAGCTTTTGGAGCCGAACTTGTTGGACTTGATAGAAACTTTCCTATCGGGAAGCATTCGGGCAGTTCAACACTCTTTTTTCACTTGCAACAAATCGGTATAACGCCTACAAAAGAGAAAATTGAAAAACTCCTTCCTCTTGTGAGAGAAATCGTTACATGTAGAAAACAAGTACTCAGTGCAAATGAGTTAAAAGAGTTGTACCTGTGTTCGTAGGATGGATAAGGCAAGCAAGCCTAGAGAAGGACTTAAATGAGTTTGAAAAAAGTTGTGTTGTGGATAAAAATCTTGTCCTAAACTCTGCTTTTTACAATCAAAGTCTTTGTTTTGGTATCTATGAGGGAAACTTACTCAAAGGACTTATCAGTGCTTATTGCTTTGAAAAAACAATCCTTATCAACAACTTTTACTACACCCAAGAGTTAGAATCTTCTTTGAAAACAAGACTTATAAATATACTTTTAAAAAACATCAGTGAAGAGGACAAATCTGTACTTGTCCTTTCAAGAGGTGATGAAAAAAGTATGTTTGAGGGCTTTGGTTTTAAGAGTTTAGCCCCTTTTAAACAAGTGCTTTACAGTGGGGGTGCAGTGTTTAACTTTACAAATGCAACTTCAAAAGCCATAAGCAACGAAAACTTTTTGCCAACACTCAAAAGGGTAGATACGAAGTGTTTTGCTGAAGATAGAAGTGTATATATCACCAAAAGTATGTTTAAAACTTCTTCTTTACTCCTCTCAAGTGAACTTGGATACCAACACTCTTATGCTCTCAGTAAAAACATCATCAAACTCTCTCCTTGGATTATGCAAGAGGACAATTTTGATGATGGAGAAAAACTCTTACGAGGAGTGCTTTATCATAGAGGACTCAAAAAGATACTTGCATTTGTTCCTGCGGATGAAGAGGAAATTACAAATTTGTATAAGAGTTACAAATTTGAATTTTTGGAAGATTATGAGTTGCTATATAAAAATGACAAACCAGATATCAATACAAAAATGATATATGGATTTTAGGAGGGAAGTATGGGAATGAGTGAAGATGAGAAAGAGATAAAAAAAGAGTTAGCAGGATATAAGCGAAAAATCACAGAAACTGCTGGCATGATTCATGACATAGTTGAAGATACACTTTGGGTTGATTATGTCAAATTGCTAAGTCTTAGTGAACTTATCCAAGTACAGATGCAAGAGATGTTAGATTTTAAATCAAAGTATGACTTTTTAAAGTAAAACGATGTTAGAAGATAAAATCATCTGCGAGTGTGGTAACAAGAGCGTTTCACAAGCTGTGGAAATTTTTAAAGATACAACACTCCCATACAAAAAAGCAAAAAAACTCGTAACAGAGTGTAGCAGAACCTGTTGTAGAAGACCATTGATGGCACTGTACAACATGGTAGAGTTTGGCAAGATAGATTATGAACAGATTGATTTTTTGATTGAGCAGATGAGGGAGAGGTAGAAGATGTATCAAGAGTTTATCAGATGGGTTAAAACCAATGGATTTACATCAAGAGTATATACTGATATAGAAGTGTTAAAAAACACAAGTACTTTAGATTTGAGTGGTCTGAAGATACGTGAATTGCCTGAATGTATAGGTGCTTTTACAAACTTGAGTGTTTTAAAACTCTCAAATAACCGTCTCAAAAGACTGCCTTCAAGCATAAAAGAGTTAAAAAAACTGAGAAATTTGCAGTGTGAAAATAATCTCTTAGAAGAGTTGCCTCAAGGTATAAGCGAATTGCAAAACCTCGTAGTTCTCAACTTAAATGGCAATAGACTTCAAGAGTTTCCAACTTCTCTTTGTGAATTAAAAAATTTAACACGTCTCACTTTGAGTACAAACTACATCAAAGAGCTTCCTTTGCAGATGAAGAAACTCAAAAAGCTTTTGTATGTCTCTTTTGATACGAACTATCTCCAAGAGTTACCCGATATCTTTGAAGATATGCATTCGCTTTACTTTTTAGACCTCTCTTACAATGAACTCGCTTCTATCCCCTCTTCCATAGGAAAGATTGCCGAGTTGGAAACACTTTTGCTAGAGGGAAATAAGCTTAGCTCTTTACCTTCTCTTGAAGCACATGATATGCTTATAAAACTTAACCTGAACAACAACAATCTCACAAAGCTTGATTTTAAAGTTGGAAGATTGGAAGATTTGCAAATCCTCACTTTAGATGACAATAACATCTCACATTTACCTGATTGTATCTGTGGGTTGGAGAGGTTAAATTATCTAAGTATCAGTGGCAACAAGTTACAAGAGTTGCCTTTTTTTATAGGGGATTTGGAAAATCTACTTGAACTTGATATAGAGGATAATGAGCTTAAAGAGTTACCACAATCTTTTGAGCGTTTGCAAAAACTCAAAAATCTCTACCTTGCAGATAATCAAATAGATGCTCAAAAACTTCCTCCTCTCAAGTCTTTAGAGTTTTGCGATATCTTGTGATTTAATTCTTTACATGTAAGTATATTTTCATAGCTTCATAAAGTGAAAAATACTGTAAAGAGATCTCTTCATCATTGATATAATTTGAGATTCCAAAGTTCATATGACAAGCACTGCAATTTGACTTTGTTTTGATTTTGGGATGTTTATATGCATCTCTTGGGATAAAGGCATGTGTATCTTTCCAGTACTTTGTACGAGTGATTCTGTATATATTTTTACCCTCTGTACTCTCTAAGATATTTCTTGAGATTTCATTGGATGCACTTTGGGCAGAGTGAGCAAGTATGTAGCTTTTGATACTCTCAAAATGAGGAACTTTTTTTGTCAAATCTTCTTTAAAATGCTCTTTTGGATCATCAAGAACCACACTCCAACTCTCTTTGCTAAGAAGTATAGGTGGGTAGAGATTGTGACACTCTGAACACTCTTTTGCATAGAGAGGATTGTCTATATGATAGATAACTTCATTTGCATTGTTTGTCATGATAGAGTATGCGGGTGCTATGAGAGTAAAAATTCCCATAAGCAATGAAAAAATAATCGAAAATGTTCCAAAAGCTTTTTGAAATGGTGTTGTTTGTGTACTTGGGGCATTTACATTTTTATAGCCATCTATCATAGTGTTGATGATTTTTGTTTTATGCCAAAAATGCTCTAAAAGTGCGCCTACTATATGGATGAGGGCTACTATACCAACTACATTTTTACTGATAGAGTGGATGTATAAAATCTCTTTGTAGTAATCAGCACTTAAAAAGCTAAAGAGCCCTCTCTCTTCTTCGCTTCCCATAAGCATAACCCCACTAAGTGTACAAAAAAAGCCAAATACGATAAGCAGTACAGTTGCCCAAGAAGCAGCAGGGTTGTGTCCTACATAAATTTTTCTATCTTTAAAAAGGTTGCTAAGGTAAAACCACAAATCAGAAAGAGAAAAGTCAAAGTGAGAAAAACGCTCATACTTTGGACCTATAAATCCCCATATAAGCCTAAAGGTAAGAAGTCCTCCAGCAAGCGAGCCAAATGCTATATGGATTAAAAGTGCGTTTTCAAATAAAGAGGAGAGAAAAGTTACAAGGATACAAATAACTAGCAACCAGTGGAAGTATCTTGTGATTTTTGACCATATGTAAGCTTTGTCTTGCATAATACTTCTTTATCGTTTAATTTTATAAGTATTATAACAAAACGTTTTTAAAGCAAGTTGTCATAAAAAAGTTACATAACAACTTGCTTTAGAGGATTATTTGCCGCTAGCTGCTTTTACTTCAGCATTAGATCTTATAGCACTTCCATCACCATGAATGATAACAGGGATACAACCTGTACATACATGGATATCTTCTCCATTTGCTACTGCTTTGATATATACAGCACCCTTAACTTCATCACTTGGTTTTAAACATACGTTACATACTTGTACGCCATTTATTTCCATCATTTTTTCCTTGTAGTAAATTTTGAAAAATTATACATCAGTATTGTAAAAAAAGGTATGAAATAAATCAAGGCAAATTGAAAATAAGTATCAATTTATAAGAAAAAGACTAAACTTTTCATAGCTTCCAAGCTAAGTTCTAAAGGCTCATCACCTACATGTACAGAACTATTTTTTACATGAAAAAACATTTGATTCATGATGACTTCAAAGCTAAAGTTGGAGGGCTCTAGCAGAGTCTCTTTTTTTGATTTGATGTGTGGTAATTCTTCTAAATTTTTAAGAGTTTGTGTCTTTAGGGATTTTTCTAACTCTATTTGCCAGTTTTTTTGCCAAGTCAAAAAGAGATAGTCCCCTTTTTCATCTCTATCCGTTTTTAGTTTCCAGTTGAGCACTTTGAGGTAGTAGTAGAGCTTTTTAAAATTTTCTTTCTCAAAGCCAAGTGTTGTGAACTTATGTCCCTCTTGTTTTTTATAGGTTTCATTGATGAGTTTGTTAAGTCCTAAGATGAGGTAGTCATTTCTTTTTTGTATGTCTGGTTTTTTCGTAAAAGCAACTTTGAGATAAGCATCATAATCTTTAAGATATTTGCCCTCATATGCTAAAAAGAGTTTGTTAGTACCTTCTTTTATCTCTTTTTCTATATAAAAAACTCGTTGTTTATCATACTGGTTTGGATTTCTTGCATCTAGTTTTTGTTTGAGTGAAAGAAGAAGTTTTGTCACTTCATAGTAGTCTTTTTCAAGAGCTGTTGCACTGCTTGATTGTAAAAATTCATTGACTTTTGATTGTTTTGGAGTACAACCAAAAAGAAGAAAAATTATCGGTATCATGAAGATAAATAGAATGTTTTTCATAAGGCAAATTATATCATAGTATGTTATAATCGAAAAAAAACATAAGGATTACCTATGCCATTATTGGATAGTTTTACAGTTGACCATAAAAAGATGCCAGCACCTGCTGTGAGAGTTGCAAAAACAATGAAAACACCCTCAGGTGACACCATAACAGTTTTTGACCTTAGGTTTTGTAAACCAAACAAAGATATCCTCTCAAGTGAGGGAATCCATACACTTGAACATTTGTATGCAGGCTTTATGAGAGAACATCTCAATGGCGAGGGCGTTGAAATTATAGATATCTCTCCGATGGGATGTAGAACAGGATTTTACATGAGCTTGATTGGAGAACCAAATGAGCAAAGAGTTGCACGTGCTTGGAGGGAGTCTATGGAAGATATCTTAGAAGTAAAAAGACAAGAAGATATACCAGAGCTCAATGTGTATCAATGTGGCACTTGTGCTATGCACTCACTTGAAGATGCCAAAAATATTGCGAAAAAAATACTCAGTTCAGAAATTGGCGTGATGAGTAATGAAGAATTAAAATTAGATTTATCAAAAATAGGGTAGAGTACTATTCACAATTTGTTCACTTTTTTGTGTGATAATTCTAAAAATAAAACAAGGAGTCAAAAATGAAAAAATTGATGGCAATGCTAGTAATGGCATTTATGATGGTTGGAATGGTTAGTACGTCAGCTTTTGCTGATGCAGCTAAAGGACAAAAGTACTACTTAAAGTTTTTAAAGAAAACAACAGGTATCACTGGTGCAAAATTTGCAACACAACACACACAAGCAGAGTGGAAAGCTCTATTTGCTGATGGTGGTGCAAAGTTTATAGAAGAGTACTCTGCTAAGTATCCAGGTGCAGCAGAATTTTTCAAAGGTGATAAATTCAAAGAAAAATATATGGAACATATCAGAGATTTCGCTATCGAATACGCTAGTGACAGTGGTAACGTACCATCTTGTTAATTTTTAGAGGACTTTTTTAAAGTCCTCTCCCTCTTTTTTCCTTAAACAGTTTTTAAAAATCTTCCAAGTTGTATTCGAGTTTTTTTCCAAAACCAAGACGATTGTCTGTAAACTTTATATACTTTACATGTAAACTCCAAAGCGTTGGATTGAGCGCTATGGCATAGGGATATGTTTTTAGATAATGAGCTTTTTCACCCATGGTGGCTTTTTCCATAATCCCACAAAATTGCAATCCCTGAATCTTTCCTATCTCCTTGGTTTCTAGTGCGATAGTCCCAGATATATTTGGATTTTCTTTGGCAAATTGCATATGTTTTGTGTTCTCATCTGAAGCTATGACAAACCTAAAACTTTCTTCAATAAAAGCATAAAAACAGTTGGCACAGTAGGGTACATTTTCTTTACATGTAGCGAGTGTTAAAAGGTGGTGTTCTCTCAAAAAAGTGACGATTTTTTCATCTATCATTTGAAAAGTTGCCCCAGTGCTTCTTGGATACTTTGTAAATTTGAAAGTACTAAAAATATAGCCGTAACCCAAGCGACAAATATAGCAACTTGGATGTATAGAAATCCACTTTTTTTAAGCTTGTGTTTTGTAAGTAACATGGAGAGTAAAGCTCCAAATATACCGCCTCCAAGAGATAAAAAGTAGAGGCTCACTTCAGGAACTCTTTTTCTATTTTTTAGTGCGTGAAATTTATCTATTATAAAGAGTAAAAATGTGAATATATTTATACAAAACAGGTACCAAAGTATCACAGGAATTGACGGGATAACTCCGTTTAACAAATAGGAAATAAATACAAAAGTGAAAAGCACGAGGATTTTGTAACTATTACAACACATGAGAAACTCTTTTTTTATTGAGAGTATAACACACATTTTACAAGGATAAAATTATGAGAGGATTTTTACTGTTTATAAGCCTTATAGGTTTAAGTGCTTTTGCTTCAAACGCTACAAGTTTACAATATAGTGGGGTTCAAGTTACGCACCAACACTCTAGTGTAAGTGAGAGTATCCTTATAGAAAGGGCACGTGGGAAAGAGTGTATGGATGTGCATATCAATCCAGAGACTATATATGGGGGAAATTTGGCTGCTCAAGAAGTTCCTGCTACATGTAAAAAAACTTTTGTTACAACTGTTGGGAAAATACAACCTATGAGTATCGCAAAAGGGATTTTGACAGTAGGAGAGATAGAAGTTTTGGATTTTATAAAAAATAGACTTATGAAAGAACCTAACAAGTATGTGCTTGTTGATTCACGTAGGCCAAATTGGTTTGAAGTCTCAACGATACCAGGTGCAGTAAATATCCCCTATGATGAGATGAGTTATGACAAAGATTTTGAGGAAGATTTTGCTCGTATGTTAAAGCTTTTAAACATCAAAAAAGTAGGTGACAAATTTGATTTTAGTGAGGTAAAAACGGCACTTTTATTTTGTAATGCTTCTTGGTGTGGTCAATCTCCTCAGGCGATCAAGATACTCCTTGCTATGGGATATCCAAAAGAGAAGTTACTTTGGTTTAGGGGTGGTTTACAAGACTGGGTGCTCTCGGGCTTTAATGTTGTAAAACCAAAATAATGCTATAATAATCAACTTTTATAAAAAGGTGAGCATTTTGGAAACACTTTTGATTGTAGCGAAGTACATAGTTTTGGGGACATTTATCTTCTTGGGTGCTACTATATTTACAAAGAGTGTTGGGAAACTCATAGAACATACTAAGAAGAAGGAAGATGATGACGAGCAGTGATTACATAAGAGAAATGTTTGCTTTGCAACAAAAATTAAATGATGAAACAAATGGTTTAGGCTGGGAAAATGGATACACAAAAAATAACCGAATTATTAATTGGAAAAGATGTATCTATATGGAGAGTGCAGAGCTTATAGATAGTTTCAATTGGAAACACTGGAAAAATATAAACAGTGAGACAGATTGGGAAAATGCAACTGTTGAGATAGTTGATATTTGGCACTTTATCATGAGCTTAGTTTTAGAAGACTACAAAGCAAATAACAGAGGAGATTTGGAACAACTTGTAAAAGATGTTTTAGATGTCCAAGGCTTTGAAACTTTTACAAAAGAGCCTGGTATAAGAGAAAACGTAGATACAATGCAAATTATCAACGATATCGAGTCAATAATTCACGAAACAACAAAGATGAAAGTTGACGTGTTTGATAGTTTACTAAAAGAGTATTTTTCACTTTCGATAAAATGTGGCATAAATCTCAAGGTACTTTATAAATTTTATGTTGCAAAAAATATCCTCAATAAATTTAGACAAGACCACGGATATAAAGAGGGTACATATAGAAAGACTTGGGGTAAGAAAGAAGACAACGAAGTGATGCTGGAGCTTTTAAACAAAAAAACACTGAGTGCAGATGAACTGTATAAAGAGTTAGAAAAAGTTTATAAATCTCTTTAAATGATGAAAGAAATCATACTCATAAAATCTCTTAGAGACTTTTTTTCTAAGAGATTTTTATTTTTAACTCTCGCTCCTTTTTTTATACCGATAATTCTTTTCTCTGCTATCTTTTACTTTGGTGGGAGTGAATTTTCAGTACTTCTTGTGCAAGGAAGTCAAAGTGGAGATTTTTCATTTTTAGATGAGAGTGCTCATCCTATACTTGCATTTTTACTTGGCTTTAGTGCTGTTCATTGGGTTATATTGACTTTGATGGGAGTTTTTGGGACACTTGGAGTTGTCCTTATCTCTTTGGTTATCGCTATGCTTGTTGTTGGGTTTTTGACTCCTCTTATCATAAGCTATGTTAGAGGTGTTCACTATCCAAATGTAGAAGCGATTAGAGGCGATGGTATAGGGAAGTCACTTTTAAGTGTATCTATTATATTTCTCAAATTTATAGTGCTTTTTTTGATATGTTTACCTTTTTTGATTCTGCCTTTTGTTTCATTTTTTATACTTAATATTCCATTTTTTTATCTATTTTATAAATTCTTACTTTATGACATCATCTCAAATGGTATAAGTAAAGATGCTCATAGCATTATGCATGAGTATAAATTTTATCTTTTATTTGTTATGCTTGTATTTTTTACACTCTCTTTAGTACCATTTTTAGGGCTGTTTTTGCAAGTTTTCTTTGTGACATATTTGAGTCACTTCTTTCTTTCAAAATCAAGATAGTTGAGTATAAAAGTAACTACATCTTATCTTAAAGAAAAATAGTTTTTTAATTTAACTTTATATTTATACCAAAAGAGATATAATCTCAGACATTTTTATTTTTAGGATTTTTAATGATTAATTTTATAAATTTTTCATTCCTAAGAAGCGTTATAATTATAGGGTTGTTTTTGAATATCGCAACAGCAGATGTTTTTTCTCCCAAGCAATTAGAAACTTTAAAAATGGTACGTGAGGTAGCTCTTATGTATCCAAATTCAAAAGGTGAAACTTTTGAAAATACTGCAATGGCAATTTGTTTAACAGAAACAAGTGCTGGTATATTTAAAGTTGGGGACATTGGCAAAGATCCAAATATCTTCAATGCTTCATTAGGAATTATGCAAGTAAGACTACAAACAGCTAGATTTTTAGCTGAAAAATTACAGTGGCAAGAAGTTATGGAACTAAGTGACGTAAAACTTGTCAATAAACTACTAGGCGATGATCGATTTAATGCCACAGTTGCGGTGAGATTTATCGTATGGCTCAATGATTATACAGAGCAACACTACTTTAGAACAGTAAGCAGATACAATGGTGGAAATTACAATCATCCATACTATCAAAGAGTTATGAGAAATATGGACTTAATTAAAAGAGAAGCGAAGCTAGATTAATTTCTAGCTCTCTTTTGTATCGTTATAAACAATACTTCTGCTTTTTGGAGTTTCAAAAAACTCTATATGAGAAACATGTACATTTATCTTTGCCATTTTCTCTTGGACGATATCAAGGAGCCAAGTTGAGATGTTTTCACTTGTAGGTACGAAGTCCACGATGATATATCCCTCATACATCTCAAAAAGATGATCAGGACTCTCTTGAAGTATCTCAAGATTTGGTCTTTTAAAGCCTCCCTCAAACTCTATCAAGTTTTGCTTATCTGCAAAATCAGGAAGTAATGTTTCAAACAATGGGTCATTGATATCTATGATGAACTTGTGATCAAGCGTTTTGTCTAAAAAAACTTTAAACCAGTTGAGATGGTGAAAGTCAGTTACCATGCCACGCTCTAACTTATCACTACTAAGATAAACGATAAGGCGACCTTGATGACCATGTAGATGACGACATGCCAAACAGCTATCCATGGAGTACTCAACATTGAGTGTTTGTGACCAGACTCTATGCCCATAACAAAAATCAAATTGTTTAGCTATTTCCCACTTCATTTTACAACCTATTAATTACTTATTTGTTATTATAACCAATAAGTAATTAATAGAGGTTTTGATGTATAAGATAGTAGATATTTTTTATTCTTTGCAAGGCGAGGCTACTTATGTAGGAGTGCCTAGCATATTTGTAAGATTTTATGGATGTAACTTGGGATGCTACTTTTGCGATGATGAAAAGCATAGAGGAAACTTTGATGTTTTAACGCAAGAAGAGTTACTAGAGAAGTTAAAAAACTTTACATGTAAGCAAGTAGTCATCACAGGTGGAGAGCCTACTATCTACAATCTCAATGAACTCATAGGCTTCTTACAAGATGAAGGATACTATGTTTGTGTTGAGAGTAATGGCTATGAACTTGGAAATGTCAAAAAAGCAGATTGGATAACATACTCTCCTAAAAATTGGGATGAGATAGAGAGCGAAGGTTTTAGCGAGTATAAGTTTATCGTTGCAACAGTGAGTGAAGTAGATAAAATCTTGGCTCTTCAAAGTGACAAACCTATCTATATACAGCCAGAAAATCACTTTG
>DKEY01000176.1 GCA_002469305.1 Sulfurospirillum sp. UBA6810 | reverse complement strand
TTTTTTCTATATCCAAATGCAACCATGACAGAAGCACCAAACTCATCGGTATCTATGCCAAGTGCATCACGCAAAAAAGCTTCAGTGAGTGCATAATCAAAC
This sequence comes from Sulfurospirillum sp. UBA6810, assembly GCA_002469305.1. GTDB lineage: Bacteria > Campylobacterota > Campylobacteria > Campylobacterales > Sulfurospirillaceae > UBA6810. The sequence continues at coordinate 6,330 of DKEY01000176.1, read as the reverse complement.
CCCTCTATCGGACATGAGTCAATCCCCATAAAAGCAGCTCCACTCATCATATTTGCCATTGCTATATATGTTTGTTTTGAGGCCCAATCAAAGAGATTTCTCTCACTCTCTAAAAGTTTAAAATCCTCTTTTTGAAACTTTTCATAACGACCTTTATACATCGCTTCGATATCAGCTGGAAGTTGCTTTACATCGCACATCATATGATTGATATAATCAGCATCGTATCTCATGCCATTGGCTTTTCTCGCCAAGATGATAACAAAATGACTCGCCGTTGGAAGTGTTCCTTGTGCTCCCCATGTAAACTCTTTCAGTTTTGCTCTTAGATTTTCGTTTTGGATTACTAAAAATTTCCAAGGCTCAAATCCAAAGGAACTTGGGCTCAATCTCCCTATCTCCAAGATAGTATCAAAGTCTTTACTGTCAATTTTCTTTGTACTCTCAAACTCTTTACAAGCATGTCTAAATGCCATAGCATCTAAAAATTTGTTTTCCATTCTTTAGCCTTCATTATTAAATTTACTTGTATATTATAACGTCTGCATAGTGATGTCAAGATAGAAAAAGACAATAGTTTTGGACTATTTGTCATCAAGAGTTTTTAGAGCCTCTTCAAAGCCACCTTGGACGATAAAACAATCAGAGAACATAAGATTGAGTGGAAAGTTAAAATCCTCGATAAACATCCCCTGTTCATCCACACTCTCAGTTTTCTTACATGTAAGCTTCTCTTTGTAAGCTCTGGTATCGTCCATATAGAGAATCACTTGTTTGTTTAACGCCTTTGCATAGCCTATCTCAAAAGCAGTTCCACTATCTAATTCATCCCCGCGAAATGGATTTGCATTGGCTATAACTATGTCAGCTTGATGGATAAGTTCTATGTTTTTTGTATAGATAAACTCTCTTGCAACTTCTTTGCTCCATGAGGTGTCTATCTCATTATCTAGTGGATAGAGTCCCTCATATCCATACTCTTTACATGTAAGCTTATGCGCTTTTCCTATCTCAATAGAATCAGGTTTAAAAACATCAAACCCAGCGATATATATCTTTTTCATACTTCCTCTTTTGTATAGAGTTTGCCAAAATGTTCTACATGTAAAAGATAAACCCTCACATCAAACTCCACTTGATGATAATCACTCTTCATGTATTCACAAAATTTATAAAAGGCTTTGTTATGCTCTTTCTCTTTAAAATGCGCTAACTCATGCACGACTATCATCTCTAAAAATTCAAGTGGCACTTCTTTGAAAAGCGTGGCTACTTTGATGATATTTTTAGCCTTTAGTTTTGCCCCTTGCACACGAGAGACAAAAGTATGTGTTCCAAGAGCTTGAGCAACCTCATTTATCTTGCCATCGTAGCTTATTTTTGTAAGTTGATGCTTTTTGAGATACTCATTTTTATATCCCATCACATACTCATAGAGTGCTTTGTCCGTTGGGATATCATGCTTTTTGGGATACTTGCTGAGGATATACTCCCCTAGCCTTTTATTGTCTATCAAAAGCTGGATTTGGTCTTGTAAATGTTTTGGATAATGGCTTATATATTTCATAGCAAAATTATACAAAAGCTTACATGTAAGAGTGCTTTATGGCTTAGAATATTGTCTATTTAGACATTTTGTTATACCATATAAGCATCTTTACATGTAAAGGGTATTTATGTCTTATCAAGTGCCACAACTTCTCAACCTAAAAACAAGAACCATCATCTATCTCCTCTCTTTTACTTCTTTGTTTTTTCTGCAAACTTATTGTACAAATGTTTGCCCTTTTATAGATGGTTTGAAAACTTCTCAGATATATAGAAATCTCGGCTTTATTTTTATACTACATCTTATATACAGAGAGTCTTTATACCACTACTTTAAAACTCCGTGGAAAACTCTCTCACTCCCTAGACACGCCTATTTTCTCTCTATCATCTCTTGGTTTTTAGCAGGGCTTAGTGCCTTTGCTTTGCACGCTTATCTCTATCCAAATTTTCCAATAGGAAGTCACATCAAACTTTTAAGCTCTTATATCGCTTTGGGTGGTGGGATTTTAGCGCAGCTTGAGTACATACTCTTTGAGAGTGAATTTAAAAAGATTTCTATTACACAAAAATTTACCCTCTTCAATGAGAAGCTTTCTAAAAGGATTGTTGAGACATTTTTACTCTTTACATTTATACCTATTTTGACACTTCTTTTAACCATAGGAAGATATAACCTCGATGGGACAATCGATACAAAAGTTACTTATGAGATGCTCTTTTTAGGGTTATTCTTACTTTTTTGTGCGCTGATGCTAGCCTTTGTTTTTGCGAAAGTACTCAAAGAAGATACAAAGATTTTGATAGAAAACATCAATAAGATAAACAGTGGAAACTACATCGTTTCAAAAGTCATCAATAGAGCTGATGAACTTGGTGAAATCTCTTATGCTATCAAAGATATGGGCAAATCCATTCACGATGGCATAGATGAGATAGAATCACTCAGTGATGAGATAATAAACACACAAAAAGAGATTATCTATGCGATGGGAACTATCGCTGAGAGCCGAAGTAAAGAGACAGGACAACATGTCATAAGAGTTGCAGAGTACTCAAGACTTTTAGCACTAAAACTAGGGCTTCCCTTAGAAGAAGCCGATATGCTCAAACTCGCTTCGCCTATGCACGATGTTGGCAAAGTAGGCATAGCTGATAGTATTTTAAACAAACCAGCAAAGCTAACTGCCCAAGAGTTTGAAGTGATGAAAACTCATGCTATCCTTGGCTACGATATGCTCAAGCACTCCAAGAAAAAGATACTCCAAACAGCAGCTATCGTTTCAAAAGAGCATCATGAAAANNTACGATGGAAGTGGCTATCCTTATGGACTCAAGGGCGAAGAGATACATATCTATGGACGTATCACGGCAGTTGCTGATGTTTTTGATGCACTAGGAAGTGATAGAGTTTATAAAAAAGCGTGGGAAGATGAGCGGATATTTACGCTTTTTAAAGAGGAGAGAGGCAAACACTTTGACCCAAAAATCATCGATATCTTTTTTGAAAATCTTGATGAGATATTTGCGATTAGAGAGAGATACAAAGACTTGTAAAAGAGGGATTTACTCCCTCCTTTTTTAGAGATTTTGCTTTAAAAACTCTACCGTTCTACTCCAAGAAAGCAAAGCTGCTTCTTTGTTATATCTTGCTGCGTTTGTGTCATTGTTAAAAGCATGATTGACTCCTGCATAGGTGTGCATAGTAAAGTTTTTATCGTTTTCACTCAAAGCTTTGACAAACTCTACGATACCAGCATTGATACGTTTATCGAGCCCTGCATAGTGAAGCATGATAGGGATATTGATATTTGCGCTCTGTTCTGCTGAGAGTTGCATACCATAGTAAGCTACACTTGCATCTAAAACATTTGGTGTGGCAGCTAGTTTGTTTGCATAGCCTCCTCCCCAACAAAATCCAACAGCTCCCACTTTGCCGTTACATGAAGATTGTTTTTTTATGTTTGCTACGCTTGTAGTATAGATATCTATCACATCTTTTGGATTGAGAGCTTTTATCATCTCTCTTGCTTTATCTTCATCCTCAGGTGTTCCTCCATCAAGACTAAGAGCATCTGGAGCATAAGCTAAAAATCCCTCTTTTGCTAAGCGTCTTACGATATCTTTGATGTGAGGATTGAGTCCTCTGTTTTCATGGATAACCAAAACAGCTCCAAACTTTCCCTCACCCTTTGGCTTGGCTTGATAATAACTTATCTCTTTGCCATTGAGTTCAAATTTAAGTGTTTGAGTCTCTATATCTTGGTCATTTGGATCCACGATAGCAGCTTGTGCATAGTTGTTTTGTAAAAGCGGCATCAGCGCAATAGCCACTGCTGAGCCACCAGCTAATTTTCCAAGTCTTGCAAAGAAATCTCTTCTTTGAAGTGGAGCATGTGTGTATTCGTCATACAACTCGATAATCTCTTGGGTAATTTTTGGCTTTTCCATTTGAGTTCCTTTTTAGTGACATTTTAAAAATCTTATCAGAGATTTTCATAAAGAGAACAAAGTAAAAAAAATTAATTTTAGATGAAATTGTTTATGCTTGATTAAAGATGATTAACAGAGTGTTAAAGTAGTTACTTTATACTTTCGCTACAAAATATATAAAAAGGTTTCTTATGAAAAAAATTTTAAATCGAGAGTTTGCAACTTCTTTTACGACTATTCTCTTTTTTATCATCTCTGTGAGTGGATTGTTTCTATTTTTCCATCTTTTTGAAGCACAAGTCAAAGAACTTCATGAGATTTTGGGTATAGGTTTTGTCATCGTAGCACTCTTACATGTAGTGTTTAATTTTGCTAGTATGAAAAGATATTTTTCTAAAAAGATTTTTGTTTTTGCTACTGTTTTAGGGCTTTTAGTAAGTGGTGTATTTGTTTTTGAGGGGATGCAACAACAAGGCGAAAACCCTAAAACACTCCTTATCCAAAAAGCTCTCGATGCCCCACTTGAAACTTCATTAGCTCTTTTAAGTGTAACACGAGAGACTGCCTTGGCTAAACTTGAGAAAAATCAAATCATAGTTAAAGAAGAAACAACTATCTCTCAAATCGCAAAATCAAATAAAACAAGCCCTTTTAGAGTAGTAGCTATCCTCAATGCAGAGTAAAAGAGCACTACAAGTGCTCTTTATAATCACTCCAACCCTTGGCTCGCAAAATACAAGCAGGACACTCACCACAACCATAACCCCACTCATTTTTGGTGTTGTGGTTACCGTTGTAGCAGGTATGTGATTCGTTTAAAACTATCTCTAACACACCCTCTTCTTTTGACATTTCAAAGGTTTCTCCTTTTGTCAGATGGATAAGTGGATAGTGAAATTTTATCTCTGATTCACTCCCAAGATTGAGTGCGAGTTCAAGCGCTTGGATAAAGTTTTCTCTACAATCAGGATAACCTGAGTAATCAGTCTGATTTATCCCTACGATGACATTTGTTATACCTTGTTTTTGTGCAAAGGCATGAGCGAGTGTGAAAAATATCGCATTGCGATTTGGAACAAAAGAAGCTGGCAAATTTGGCTTGTGTTTATGTGCACTTGAGATATCCATACTGCCATCTATCAAAGCTGAGTCATTGAGCTGCGAAAAAGCATCTATACTCAAAACCCTGTTTTCAACACCTAGTATATCAGCTATCTTTTTGGCTTGATAGATTTCAACTCGGTGCTTTTGCCCATAATCAAAAGTCAAAGTTTCCACTCTATCAAATCTATTTTTTGCCCAACCTAGACAAGTCGTACTATCTTGTCCCCCACTAAAAACTACTAACGCGCTTGACATTTATTCTCCAATTTCTAAGTTAACTCAACAAGATTACAAAACGAACTTTTAACGGATTTTGACTCGTGAAGAAAAATCAGGAAGATTTTTTAGAGTAAACCTCGGAGAAATTATAGGACATAATTTCGAGAATGAGATTAAAAGTTTGTATTTGTAATCTTTAAATTTTAAAAAGCTGTATCTTCTCAAACGGTTTCGTGGTGGGTACCTCGAGATTAAAAATCTCGACCCTTCCACTGCAAATGTTATTCGTAGATACACTTTATAAAATATTTTTATACTATTCTACGCCCAAATACTTTTATTTTACTTTCTCCTTTTGCATGAGTAAAACCCTTGCAAAATTCCTCTCACTGAAGCTTTCACTTCGTGAAGACATAAGTATTTATTCTACGCCTAAATACTTATGTAACTGCACACTCAGTTTTAGATGAGGGTGTGCTTTTACAAAATCTATACAGTACTTTACATTGACAATATTTGCACTGTCAAAGTGATTTTCTGGCTGTATATAGATAGGTTTGTCACTTTGAAGAGCCAAGATTTTATCTACTTCACTCACTGTTGCAACGATAAACTTATACTCGCTAAAACCTTCGCTCTCTATCTCATCCCAATTTTTAGGAGAGTATGTTATCCAATCTGCTTTTTTGACATTTCCAAGTTCATAGCCATTACTCTCAACACAAACATAGTATCCTTCATCTTGTAAGAAGCCTATGAGTTCATTGAGATTGTAGATAGTAGGCTCTCCACCTGTGATGACTACTTGCTTACATGTAAAGTTTTTTAACTTCTCTAGTAACTCTTCTTGCGTTAAAACATCAAAGTTTCCTCTATGCTTTTCATCATCGCAAAAGTAGCATCCCAAGTTACATCCATAAAATCTTACAAATATGCTAGGCACTCCTACATAAGTATCCTCGCTTTGCAAAGAATAAAAAATATCTACTATCTTATACATCAAAACCTCTATTAATTACTTATTGG
>DKEY01000180.1 GCA_002469305.1 Sulfurospirillum sp. UBA6810 | reverse complement strand
GTCTAAATTATTGGTGGCATTATAATAAAGAACGTGAATATTGAAGAGTCAAAAGATGCTTTGGGTGTTCATTTTTCAATGACACTAGATTTTTATGGAGTAGGACTATGAAAAAACTCATCTATCTTGTGATACCGTTGATTGCTTTTTCTCAAGAAACAAATTTGATACTAGAAAAACTTATCAATTTTAAAAGTATAAAAACAAATTTGGATTTGAGTTATGACCCTTTTAAGACAGCAGGCAAAAGTACCTCATTTGGTAATCAATTTTTAGATAAAGATGCCTCAGATACCCTCAAAGCAATCTTGAACGATAAAGCTTTTATCAATGAGAGTTGGTATAGTGTAGGTGATATTTTAGGTGGATTTAGGATTGTAAAAATTACGAAAGATACGGTTTATTTAGCAAAAGGGAATGAATATAAAAATTTAAAACTTACTGAATTCAAGCAGTATGTATCAGTGAAGGAAAAATAAATATGAAAAAAGTCTTGGTAGTTGTATTGTTTCTATTTAATAGTGTTGTTTTATCTGCAAATTGCGAAAACAAACTCTTTTCATTTACTATTAAAAATCAAAATGTCTCCATACTCAATGTTTTGGAAAATATCTCTGATGAGTGTAAGTTAAGTTTAGTTTTTGAAGATGTTGATGCAAGAAATATCGTAAATACTAACTTAAATTATATAAATATAAAAGACGCCTCTTTAAATGAGCTATTTGATCTGTTTTTAGGAAGCAATGATTTGTACTATGAGATACAAAACAACAGAGTTTTAAAACTCTCTTATAAAAAGACAAAAACTTTTTACATAGATTATGTAAGCTTTACTAAAAGAAAGAGTACTGGAAATCAAGTAGTCAAAACAGGTACCTCTTCAAATAGTAACAATAACAATAATAACGATACAAATAACGATGATACATCAAATAATAGCAACAATGGCAACACAGGTGGTACTACGATAGATTTTGAATCAGAGTTTAAATTTTGGGATCAAATCCAAAGTGAGATAAACTATATCCTCTCACAAGGTAAATCTAGCAAAAACAGTGATGTCCTTATAAATCAAGATGCTGGTATGCTTACTGTAACTGGGACAAAGAAGCAGTTAGAACGTGTTGAAAAGTATATAAAAATGATGATGAAGAGACTCCATAAAGAGATACTTGTTGAAGCAAAGGTTATAGAAGTTCAGTACAACGATAACAAAACGACAGGGATAGACTGGAGTAAGTTTGACTTAGCAATCAGTGCAAAATCAGACGGCTATCGTTCACGTGCAACGAGTTCAACAGGAGCAGTGGACTCTCAGGATTATCAAAGCATAACAGATGGCTTTGTCAATACACTTAAAAATCCAAACTACATGATAGGATATAGTTTTTCTATGGATGGATTGATAAAATTTCTCAAAACACAAGGTGATGTTAAGATAGTTTCAAATCCAAAAATTATGACTTTAAATAACCAAGCAGCTATCATAAATGTTGGTGAAGAGATAAATTATCGTTATGATACTGGAAGCACAACAAATGTTTCAAATGGTGTAACAACAACAACACCTAGTTATGAAACAGATTCTACTTTTGTGGGAGTCACTCTTGATATAACGCCACAAGTAACTGATGATGGTTTTATCGTCCTCAAAATCAACCCTGTTGTAAGTGAAGTTTCAAAAGAGCACATAGACGCTGTAACCAATATCCCCTATCTTGCACCAAACGTAAAGATAAGACAGCTTTCATCTATCGTGAGAGTAAAAGATGGTGATAAAGTTTTAGTAGGCGGACTTATCAGTAAAAAAGATGATATCACAGATACAAGTGTTCCAGGACTTTCTGCTATACCATTTTTTGGGGAAGCTTTTAAGAGTTCTGCCAAGGTAAAGACAAAGAGTGAAATGATTATCGTTTTAATCCCTCATATAGTACATGGGGAACAAGCTCCAAGTTTGGACAAGCTTGATAAAGAGTTTAAAGAAGAACTCTAATGAGAGATTATGCGAGTGCAAAAGAGTTATTTGCCGATAAGGTAAATCCAAATCTTTACTTTGATAGTATGAGTGCGGAGATAGCTAAAAACAAAATACTAGAATCCATAAAAGATAGAGTCGCTCCTTTGATATTTATCATAGGAGACCCTGGTGTTGGTAAAAGCTATATCTTAAAATACATAAACAATCGTATAGCAGATGAACAACTTAGTATATTTATAGACCATCCTTTTTTTGATAAAAGAGACTTACTCAAAATGCTTTATGATGCTATTGATTTGGATTTTGATAAAGAGATTAGTTTTAATGAACTCAAAGACAATATCCTAAGAGCATATAAAGATACAAAGCATACTATCTTTATAGATGAGGCGCAACTTCTTAACGAAGAGCAGTTTGAACTGATAAGAATTTTGAGTGATACAAAAGTTTTTCAATTTGTTTTGTCTATGCATAAAGAAGAGGGTGAAGTGATTTTGCAGAAAAAACATTTTAAATCTCGCACAAAAGTTGTTATAAGATATGGCAATTTGAGTTTAGAAGAGATATATCGATATATCCAAAGCACACTTCTTGAAAATTCATTTGGAGATATCACGGGGATGTTTCAAAAATCTCACACTAAAAAAATCTACAAATATACAAGTGGCAACTTTAGAACAGTTAAAAAGTTCATCTTTACGCTTTTAAGATTGCTGGATTATGCGAAACAAAATGGCTTGCGTAAACATCAAGAGATAAACAAAACTCTTTTATGTATGGCAGCACTTGAGATAGGTGTTTTACATGACAAATAGTAGATTTGAAGATTTAGAAAAAAGAGCTAAGAAGCTTATATATAAAATGTATCTAAAATATGCTTTGCTTTTTACTTTGCTTGGTATAGTAGTTTTTGGTAGCTTTGTAGTTTATAAAAGCCGTACTATTCCACAAGTTGTAGCACCTATACAAATAGAAAAAACCATCACCCAAGAAGTAGTTGTTAAAGAACAACCCGCAACTCAAAAGAGTGAGAAAACCATAGTAGATAACGCTTATGATACACCTACACTCTCTTTGTCTATTCCCTCATCACAAATCTTACATGTAAAAGAAGTTGAAGTTGCAAAAGATACTATAAAAGAGGAAAAGAGAGAAACCCAAGTAGTGGATAAAGTAGAAGATAAATCATTTGTTTTAGAGGTAAAATCAACAAAAAAAGAAGAAGTTTTACTCCGTGATTTTAGCTCTAACAAAACATTTGAAACTGCTATGGAACTCTGTGAAGTTTACTTTGCACAAGCCTCTTATGCAAAAGCTATCTTTTGGGCAAAAGAAGCAAGCAGACTAAAACCAGAATCCGCATCACCTTGGATAGTTTATGCTAGAGCAAAAGAAAAATTGGGACAAAATCAAGAAGCTATAAAAGCGTTGGAAAACTATCTTAGTTTTTTCTCCTCAAAAGTAGCACATGAATTGTTGGTTAATTTAAAAGGAAAGAGTAAGTGATATTTAGATTTTTACTCGCCTTCTTTCTTTTTGTAGTATCGGGATTTGCCTATGATAAAGAGGATATCTTGCAAGATTATACTGAAGCAAAATATAAAAAGATATGTTTAGAGAGTGCATATTTTTATAAAAATGGTAGCAAAGATGAAGATTTACTTTCAATAATTGGTGATTCTTGTGTGAAAAGTGATTTTATAAATCCTTTGGGATATATAGTAAAAAATCTTATCACAACACCACAAGCAAGGCAAAATGCTTCTTATTTTAGTACGATTTTACTACAAAAAAAACTCATCTATCAGTTTGTAAATGATAGTCTTGATTTGACAAATTTAAGGCTTCCTAAAACAGAGCATGTTTTATCTGTTGTTTTTGAAAAGTTAGCTACGAAAAACTATGAGATAGATGGTGATAAAATCAAAATAAAGCTAGATAAAATGAGCTATATCTTACTTTATAAAGAGTTAAAAGATAAAAATACTTGGATGATTTTAGAAGAGTATAAAAACGACAAATTATCGACAAGGCATTGGTATATATAATGATAAAACAAAAGATTAGAATAGGGGATATTTTAATTGAAAAGGGCTTGATTACACAAGAGCAGCTTAACATTGCTCTTAAAGTTCAAAAAGAGAGTAACTTTACTAAAAAGCTAGGACAAGTCTTTGTTGATGAGGGTTGGATTGCTGATAGAGCTTTTACAGAGTTACTTGCAGATCAGCTGAATATAGATTTTATAGACCTTTATGGAGTCAAGATAGATTTCAATCTCTTAAGTAAATTTTCAACAAATATGCTTAAAAATGCAGATGCTATTGTATTTAAAGAAGATGAAGATTTTATACATGTAGCTGTTTCTGATCCTCTCAATTATGAAGCACTAGAACTCCTTGAGCGAACTATCGCTACAAAGCCTATAAAACTTTATGTATCACTCAAAGGGGATATCACTCATGTTTTTGATAGACTAGAGATAATCTCTGCTACAAAATCTATCGTTGATAATATAAAAAAAGAGATAGCCTCAGGTAACTATAAAGCAGATAGTGACCAAAGTTCTATCATGCAGTTAATCGAGCTTATCGTAAAGAGTGCGGTTAAAAATAATGCAAGTGATATACATATAGAACCTTCTAGTTATAATGTATCTGTTAGAGTAAGAGTTGATGGAGTTTTGCGTGAGAGTTTTGTATTTGATTTAGAAGTTTACAATGCTCTTGCTTCTCGTATAAAGATTTTAGGAAATCTAGATATCAGTGAAAAAAGAAAATCACAAGATGGTAGATTTTCCATGAAAATTGCAAACTATAACTATGATTTTAGACTTTCAACTGCACCAACTATGTTTGGTGAATCTATCGTTATGAGGATACTAGATCAACAAAAGATACTTCTAAAGCTCAAAGACTTGGGTATGGAAGAGCATAATCTCAAAAGTTTTGAAGAAATTTTAAAATCTCCATATGGGATTGTTTTTGTTACAGGTCCAACTGGTAGTGGAAAGACAACAACGCTTTATGCAGCACTCAATGAGATAAAAAGTATCGAAAACAAAATGATAACGATAGAAGACCCTATCGAGTATCAGTTGCCACTTGCACAACAAATTCAGATAAATGATAAGATAAACTACACCTTTGCAGATGCGCTTCGCTCTATCCTAAGGCAAGACCCTGATGTTATCATGGTTGGTGAGGTAAGAGATAGTGAAACACTCAATATCTCTGTACAAGCTTCACTTACAGGTCACTTGGTTTTTTCTACCTTACATACAAACGATGCTCCAAGTGCCATAACTCGTATGATACAGATGAATTTAGAACCATATCTTATAGCAGACTCCTTAATAGGTGTTATGGCACAAAGACTCGTACGCAAAATTTGTCCTCACTGTAAAAAAGAGCATAAACCACCACTTTCAGCCCTAAGAAGTATCAAAGATAGATTACCTGAAACCTATACATTTTATAAAGGTGATGGTTGTGTAAGATGTGGCTTTAGTGGTTATAGTGGGAGAACGATGATAAGTGAAATTTTAAAAATCAGTGAAACTATATCGCATCTTATCTCTATCAATATGAACAAGTATGAGATAGCAAGAAAAGCAGAAGAAGATGGGGAGTTTATCCCTATGTTAAATGATGGTATAACAAAAGCACTAAATGGTATAACTACTATTGAAGAAGTTCTCAGAGTTGCAAAGTAAAAGGTGGCAGTAGTGAAGTACTTTGAGATCGAGTATCTTAAAAATGGACAAAAACTTAAAAAAGTCTATATGGCAGTTCATAAGATAGAAGCTATCCAAGAGTTTAAAGAGTTGGGCTTGGGAGTTTTTATCAGTATCAAAGAAGTTTCAGAGCCATTTGATTTTAAGATGCAAAAGATACAAAAAAAACTCAAAGATATGCTTCGTGCAGGAAAAGTTCCACTTGAGCCTTTTATAGCTTCCCTACGTCAAATAGCTGTTATGCTTGATGCAGGACTTCCTATAAATAGCTGTATAAAAGATGTTATAAACTCTACTGATAACAAAAGATTGCAAGAGATTTTTCAAACTGTACTAACAGAAGTTGAATCTGGTGTGAGTATCTCAGAGTCTTTTAAACAGTTTAGCTCTGAAGTGGGAAGTATCACTGTTGCCATGATAGATTTGGGAGAAAAGACAGGTACGCTTGATGAATCTATGAATAAACTAGCAGATATTCTTCAAGAGATATACGACAACAGAATGAAACTCAAAAAAGCTACTCGTTATCCTATCACTGTTATCTTTGCGATGATTATAGCTTTTTCTCTTGTGATTACGATGGTTATACCGCAATTTCAAGATATGTTTAAAGAGTACAAGGCAGAACTTCCTTTTCCAACACTTTTTTTACTTTGGATGGAGCATGCCCTTACCACATATGGTCCATATATACTTTTAGGGGCTATCGGGACTGGTATGGGGCTTTCTGTGTATTATAAAAAAAGTTATCGCTTCAGATTGGCATTTGATAAGTATATGCTAAAAACTTATATCGTTGGACAAGTTATCTACCTCTCTATGATAGGACGTTTTATCTATGTGTTTGATAGACTTTCAACTTCTGGATTACCGATTATAGAATCACTCAAAACAGCTATTGATATCGTGGATAATGTATATCTCAAAGATAGACTCACACAAGTGATAGATGCGATAGAAGAGGGAAGAAGTTTGACTGAAGGATTTAGAGATACTAAGCAGTTTGAGAGTATGATACTGCAAATGATAAGTGCTGGTGAAACAAGTGGTGCAATCAATGCAATGCTAGGAAAGATAAGTACGATATACAGAAACAAGTATAGCTATCTTGTCGATAATGTAGCTACGATGATAGAGCCACTACTTATAACAGCTATCGCTGGATTTGTACTTTTACTTGCCCTTGGGATATTTTTGCCTATGTGGTCTATCGCTGAAGCAGTGGGAGGTGTGTGATGGATATGGAAGTTGGGACTATCGGGGTTGCTATATTTAGTGCGATTATTTTAGGTGTGACTTTTTGGATTATCCATAAGATAACAAATATCTAAGGGAAACATCCGATCTCTGGGTATTCAAAAGTATCTGTATCAACATCTATGAGGATAAAGTCACCTGGATAGATTTTTTTAGCCTTTGCTTTTATTGTACCTTTATCGACTGAACATCCATCTTTTGATACACTGTGTGCATAAATCCAATAGTCATTACGATCTGGTTTATTTGTTTTTTCATCACTACTGCTTACTCCATCAGTTGGATCTGATGCAGGTCCTGTAAAGATGGAAAATGTTCCTGAGTCATACTGTTTTGTGTATTCGTTAGAGTTATCTTTTATAACTCTTCCAAAAGTTGTAGAAGAGTTTAAGTCCACAGGATAGCCATAAGCATTTAAGTCAGCCTCGGTATTTGTTCCTATACCCCACTTAAAAGAGCCTTCATTTATACTCCATTCACCATTTATACTTTCTAGTGCAGTGACAACAGAAGACATAGTAGCTATCTCAGCAGATATCTTAGCACCACTTGTAAGTCCACGGAACTTTGGAAGAGCAAAAGAGGAGAGTACACCTATGATAACTATCACAAAGATAAGTTCTATCATGGTAAAAGCTTTTTTAAATTGGGTAGTTTTTTTCATAGATTGATTATATCAAAAAAGGGGCAAAAGCCCCTAAGTTTTTAGTTTAAATCGTAAGTGATAGTTTTTGTACTACCAGACATAGAATATTTTGTTTTGATCTCATCTGCAACTTTTGTACTACCAACACTAATAACAATAGTTAGATTTGCATCAGTTGATGGAGTAGTTTGTCCATTGTTTAATGTTATAGTCGCATTAATCTCATTTATGCTATCTTCAAATTTATATTGAGTTTGTCCATCATTTGTTGCAACAGTATTATCAGCAGTTGTATTCCAATCTTTTCCATTTACAGACAAAATATCAGACAATTTAATTTGTTCATTTTTAACAAGTTGCTTCTCGTTTGTAAAAGCACTTACAGCGCCTGACTCTATATCACCGATGATTTTTGTAAAGTTTGCTACCGTAGCATTTTTGCTTACGTCTTTAAACTTTGGCAATGCAGTTGCTGCTAATATACCTATGATAACGATCACGAAGATCAACTCAACCATTGTAAAACCACTTCTTCTCATTTGAAACCTTTTTGTGTGAATTTTGAAATGATTTTACCATATATGCCATAAGAGAACATTAAATTTTATTAAATATGAAACTATTTTCTACTATACTTCCACTCTTTAAAGAATGTAAGGATGAAAATGCCACTTTCAAGGCTAAATGAAGAACAAAAACTAGCAGCAACAGCTCCAGCTGGAGCAAATCTTATCATAGCAAGTGCAGGAACAGGAAAAACATCTACCATAGTAGCTCGTATCGCTTATCTTTTAGGACAAGGTGTTAAGCCTGAACATATACTTTTACTAACATTTACAAATAAAGCAGCCTCAGAAATGCTTGAGAGAGTTGAAAAGTACTTTGATAAATCAACAGTTTCAAAAATAGTATCAGGAACATTTCATGCTGTGAGTTATAAACTACTCAAAAAATATGGCAAAAAGATTTCACTAAAGCAACCAAAAGATTTAAAGATTCTCTTAAAAACGATCCACGCTAGAAGAAGGTTTGACCATATAGACTCAGGGGTAAATCCTTATCAATCTTCTTATCTTTATGACCTTTTTTCACTCTATCAAAATTCAACCATCGAGCTTAGTTTTTCTGAGTGGTTGAAAGAAGAAGATAGTGAGCATGGAGTTTATTTTGATATATATGATGATATCTTTGAAGAGTTTCAAGGGCTTAAAAAAGAGTATGGATATGTGGACTTTAACGATTTACTCATCATGATGCGTTCCCTTGCGCTTAAAAGTGAGGATTTGAAGTTTTCTGAAGTTTTGGTTGATGAGTACCAAGATACAAACACACTCCAAGGCTCACTCATAGATGCATTTGATAAGCGTTCACTCTTTTGTGTTGGTGATTATGACCAAAGTATCTATGCGTTCAATGGAGCAAATATAGAGATTATAGGTTCATTTGCGACTCGTTATAAAGATGCAAAAGTATTTACACTTAATAAAAACTACCGTTCAAGTTCAAAAATCCTCTCTTT
This sequence comes from Sulfurospirillum sp. UBA6810, assembly GCA_002469305.1. GTDB lineage: Bacteria > Campylobacterota > Campylobacteria > Campylobacterales > Sulfurospirillaceae > UBA6810. Next base: position 23,513 of record DKEY01000180.1, on the reverse strand, counting down.
GGCAAACAGGGTTATAGAACACAATCCAAGGCTTTATGAAAAAAAACTTGAAGTAACAAGAGAGGGTGAATGTGAGTCTCCAAGGCTTCTTATATACGATGAACTCTTCATGCAGTATAAGTCTATCTCATCGATGATAAAAGACTCAATGACCCCACATCACGATATAGCTGTGATATTTAGAAACAACTCAAGCGCTGATGGTATAGAGGCAACACTTAGAGAACAGGGTCTTACATGTAAGCGAAAAGGTGGTGTTAGCTTTTTTGATTCTCGTGAAGTAAAAGCGATGATTGATTTGGTGAGTGTAGTTGTAAATCCAAAAGATATGATGTCATTTATACATGTTTTTGAGTATGCAAAAGGTGTAGGTTCTTCTCTCTCACGTGAGATTTTTGAAGCACTTTTTGAGTTGGGTGATGGAGATATATACAGAGGATTTTTTCATCCTCGTGATATCCCAAATCCTTTCAAGCAAAAGGTCAAAAACTATCAGCTTGGTTTATTTGATGAGTGTCATGAGTTTGGAAGTACATCCCGCTTTTATAACCTTGGATTTGATGAGACATTTCTCTCAAATCCTATACTCAAACATGCAAAACTCAGCGTTGAGGGAGCGAAGTTTATCTATGATTTTTATAAATTTTTAAAAAACTCAACTCGTATCAAAAATGCAAAAAGTTTGATAAATCATGTTATGAGTGCAGAAGTGTTTAACAAGATTGCAGATACTTTAGCAACGATGAGGGCGACAAGAAAAGATGCAACTGTTGATGAAGAGTTAAAAAAAGAGGCACGTTCAAGGATATTTCGAAAAGGGCATCTTTTAAAAGATTTGGCAGATGGATACAGTTCAAGCGAGAAGTTTTTAAATGCACTGACACTTGGCAGCAGTGAGATGAGCGAGGGAGAGGGTATCAATCTTTTGAGTGTTCATGCTTCAAAAGGTTTAGAGTTCAAAGAGGTTTATGTGATTGATTTGATGGATGGACGTTTCCCAAATCGCAAACTTATGAGTAAGGGAGGCTCTTTGGAAGAGGAGAGAAGACTCTTTTATGTAGCAACTACTAGAGCGAAAGATAAACTTGCACTCTCCTATGCTAAATTTGATAAGATAAAAAAGATACAGTATGTACACTCTCCATTTTTAAATGAAGCTAAACTTATAACATAGTTATTTTCTAAAAGCCAAAAATAAATTGATTAGGATAAAATTACTCTTATAAATATAGGAGTGTGTAATGAAACGAGTTGTTTTAGGAATTTTTCTTTCTCTAACTTTTTTGTTTGCTGGGGCTAAAAATATACCAGCAAGTCCAGAGATAGTACAAAGTGGTATCACTATCATTGATATCAGGACAAAGCCTGAGTGGATACAAACAGGTATAGTAAAAGGTGCTGTTCCTATCACTTTTTTTGATGAGAGAGGTGGTTATGATGCGCAAAAGTTTTTAGTAGCTCTTGATGGATATGTGAATAAAAATGAAGAGTTTGCTATCATCTGTAGGAGTGGCAACAGAACAACAGCTGTCTCAAAGTTTTTGGGAGAACTTGGGTATAAAGTTATAAACTTGCAAGGTGGTGTAAAACATCTTGTATCTCAGGGTTATGAGTTAAGTAAGTACAACCCATGAAAACTTCCTTTACAAATGCCCTCATAAACGAAGACTCTCCTTATCTTCGCCAACACGCACATAACCCACTTGATTGGATGGCTTGGGGAGAAGAGGCATTTGTAAAGGCAAAACAAGAAAACAAACTCATCTTTTTATCTATCGGTTATAGTACGTGCCATTGGTGTCACGTGATGGAGCGAGAGAGTTTTGAAAATGAAGAAGTAGCACAAAAAATCAATAAAAACTATATCAGCATCAAAGTGGATAGAGAAGAGATGCCTCATATAGATAAATACTATCAAGATGTGCATTATCTTTTGCAACGACGTGCTGGTGGATGGCCTTTGAGCATCATCATGACACCTCAAAAAGAGGTGATTTTTGCTGCAACATATCTTCCTCCAAGTTCAAGAAACAACATGATGGGTTTTGTTGACTTAACTAGCTTTATAGCTGATAAATACTATAACGATTTTGAAGAAGTACAAAAAAGTGCAGATAGTATAAAAAATGCCTATGAAAGATACTCTAAGCAAAAAAACGAGAAACAAAAGCTCGATAAAAATCTTCTTGATACTTTCATAACCAATACAAAACAGAGTTTTGATGAGGAGTATAAAGGCATAGGAACTGCTCCAAAGTTTCCTCATGCAAGTACTTTTGATACACTTATAGACTTATACAACATCACCCACTCTTATGAGCCTTTGTATCTTGTTTTAGAAGCTTTTGAAGCTATGGCAAAAGGTGGGATTTATGATCAGATTGAGGGTGGTTTTTATCGTTATAGTGTAGATGAAGCTTGGATGATTCCACATTTTGAGAAGATGCTCTATACCAATGCAGAGCTTATAGAGTCTTATGCAAAACTCTATACATGTGAGCAAAATCCACTTTTCAAACAAGTTGTTGATGAGAGTATCGCTTGTATGAAAGAGCGTTTTTTACAAGAAAATCTTTTTATGAGCGCAAGTGATGCAGATAGTGATGGCATCGAGGGAAGATACTTTGTTTTTGATTATGAAGAGGCAAAGAGTGCTTTAGAAAAAAAGGGCTTAGAGCCAAATGAAAACTTGGCATTTTTAGGTATCACAAAGTCTGGAAACTTTGAACATGGCTTTTCAAATCCATATGTAACAACACAAGAGAGACCAAAAGAAATCTTACATGTAAAGAAAATACTCAAAGAGTTACGCTCAAAAATTAGCTATCCCTTTGTTGATTATAAGGTGCTCACCTCATGGAATGCTCTTTTTATAAGTGCCTTGTTTGAAGCAGGGCGTTGTGTTGATGAACAGTATGCAAAAGATGCTATCAGTTCACTAGATACTCTTTTAAAAAACTTACATGTAGAAAATATTTTATACCATCAGTTTGTCTTTGGCTCAAAGTTAAAAGTAAAAGCACTGCTTGAAGATTATGCCTTTTTGATTGATGCTTTGATAAAGGCACATCAGTATAGTTTAGATGAAAAGTACCTTGGTCTTGCTTATAAGTTAAGTCAAGAAGCGATAAGGAAGTTTCATAAAAAAGAGAGTTGGTATCTGAGTGATGATGATTTTGAAGCGATTGCACCGCTTGAGGATTCTAGCTATAAAAGTGCACAAGCAAAAATGATACAAAATATAGCCCTACTTGGCTTGTTATGTGAAGATGAAAGTTTACATGTAAGTTTTTTAGAGATGCTTGAAACTCATAGCAGTGCACTCATGAAATATCCTCATGCATACAGTGAAGCTATCAAAGCCGCTTTGATGTATCTTTATGGGGTATATGTTATAAAAACTTCTCCTAAAAATCTTTTACATGTAAAAAGTTTTTTAAACGAATTAAGCTATCCATACATCTATATAAAAGTAGTTGACATAGAGGGTTTTCAGGCTTGTTCCAGTAAGAGTTGTTTTTATAGTGGCGATAACTTGGAGGAGTTGAAAGCAGAGTTTTTATAAGGTTATATGAACTTTTGTTCCAATACCCATTTCTGAGCTTATCTGTATAGTTCCATTATGAAGTTCTATACTGTTTTTAATGATAGAAAGTCCTAATCCATAGCCTTTTATATGTTTGTTTCGAGAACTATCTACTCGATAAAATCTTTCTTGGATAAACTGAAGTTTCTCTTTTGGTATGCCTATTCCCTCATCTTCTATAAGAAAGTGTATTTTTTCATCTTTAAATAAAGAGATTTTTATATTTGTATTTTGGTTGGAATATTTGAGTGCATTATCAATCAGGTTTGCAAAAACTCTTCCAAGTAAAATAGCATTTGCTTCGATGATGATAGGCTCAATTTTTTTTACATGTAAAGAAATGTCTTTTTCACTTGCACTTTTTTGAAATGATTGAATTGTTTGAAGTAAAATGATATCAAGCGTACAAAATTCGAAAGATTTTTTGATATTTTCTTTTGTATATTTGCTAAGAAGTAAAAGAGTATTGATAATATTTTCTATATGATTAGCTTGGTCCTTTATCACTTCTAAACTTTGTATGTATTCCTTATCTTCTCTTGGGCGGTCTAGCGTGACTTCCACTTCACCTTTTATAACAGTAAGAGGAGTTTTAAGTTCATGAGAAACATCGTGATTGAACTGTTCCATGGTAACTACACCATATTTTAATCTATCTATCATTTTGTTAAAGGCATTAACTAAATTTTGAAGTTCATTGTACTCATTTGGCATTTTTATTGATTTTGAAAAATCTCCTATGCTTATTTCACTTGCTGCTTGTGTGAGATTGTTAATTGGCAATAAGATTTTATCTATCACACGGGTTACTACTAAAATCAAAAATAGGAGCAATAACGGGACAAGAAATATCAAAACCTCTTCAAGACTTTCTGCTTTATTTGGAAGATTTTTTTGTGCTACAATGATGGTAAAGTCTTTTTTTGAAAATGATTTCAATATATAATAAGCATTAAACAACTCTTCATCTTCGACAAAAGTATAAGTTTCTTTTTGACTTAAGAGTTTCTTCGCTACTTTTATATCTATGTCACCTTTTTTTGTTTTTATCTCCTCTTTTTCTATAATTAGAATTTCATATGAAGCGAGATTTTCATCTAAAGAAAAATCTTTTTTTTCTAAATTGGATTCTATATAAAGAGCTTTTTCATAAAGTGTTGTTTCTATTTTAGACATGATACTTTGTTCTAACATATAATATAAGGCAAAGCTAAAAATAGACAATATAAACCCAACAACTAAACCAAACCAAAAGAGAATTTTTACTTTTAAACTTTTAAAAATCAAGTTGGTATCCTAATCCTCTCTCACTTTTGATAAAATCTTTTCCTATTTTTTTGCGTAGATTGTATATCGTAACTTGGATAACATTGCTGTTCATAAACTCTTCATCTACCCAAAGCTGTTCTTGTATCATGTTGTTTGAAACCATTGAATTTTTATTTTTCACTAAAAAGAGCAAGAGTTCGTACTCTTTGGCTGAAAGATTTAAATGTTTTTTATCTAAAAAGACATTTTTTGTATCAATTTCGATACTTAAATTTTGAATGTTTAGAGTTTTATGTGAACCACTGAGCACTCTTCTGTAAAGACTATCGACTCTTGCTCGAAGCTCTTTAAAACTAAATGGTTTTGCAAGATAATCATCAGCACCATACTCCAAACCTTGAACTTTATCTTCAATTTCAGATTTTGCACTGAGCATAATAATAGGTGTTTTTATCTCTTTTTGACGTAAAGTTTTTAAAATCTCTATACCACTTTTTTGTGGAAGCATCCAATCTAGTACAATAACGTCGAAACTTTCATAAAGGGCAAGATACTCCCCATCTTCTGAGTTATCAGCAATACGAACAAAGTGTTCATATTCTTGAAAACTTCTTTGTAATAGTGAGGATATGTGTTTATCATCTTCGATAATAAGTATCTTCAAATTTATTCCTTTATAGTACGATTATAACATATGCTAAAGTTGTTTCCACTTGTTTAATTTATGTTTATACATGTAACTTGCACTTTGATAAAAGATTATTGCTTCTTTTTTATCACTTTGCAATAAAGAGATTGGCTCATAATCAGTAGATTTTATCGTTTGATTTGTGATTTTATATTCTTGAATACTCTTATCAGGACTGAGGATAGTCAATCTATCATCCTTAAGGTAGCCTAATTTTTGATAGGTTCCTATAAAAGCCCTTTGCGTGAACTCTGGACTTAGGATATCTTCTCCATAAAATAAAGATGGATAATTCCAATGCATGAGCGAAAATAGTGTAGGCATAACATCTATTTGAGAGGAGAGTTTTGATATGGTTTGAGAGGGTAGGATATGAGGTGCATAGTAAATAAGAGGTATTTTATATTTTGATATAGGAAGTTCACTTTTACCAGCACTTCCACCATTGTGATCTGCAACGATAACAAAAATAGTATTTTCGAACCAAGGTTTATTTTGAGCTTCTTTTAAGAATGAACCAATAGCAAAATCTGTATATTTCACAGCCCCATCTCTCCCACTATGTGAGGGGATATCTATCTTTCCATCAGGATAGGTATAAGGTCGATGATTTGATGTTGTCATGACATAGTTAAAAAAGGTTTTGCCATTTGAATAGGAGTTGTCAGCTTCTTTTAAAACACGATTTAACAAATCTTCATCGCACACTCCCCATGCATTTGAGAAGGTAATCTCACTCTCTGTAAAATCAGTTCTATCTACGATATCAAAACCATTGTGAGCAAAAAAGTAGTTTATATTGTCAAAGTAACCATGTCCTGCATATATAAATTTATTTTCATATCCTTTTGATTGAAAGATGAAACCACTTGAAAACATTTCTTCATTTTCAGGTCTTTTTACGATACTTCTTCCTGGAGTTGGAGGAATTGACAAGGTAACGGCCTCCATACCCCTGATAGTTCTTGTTCCTGTTGCATAGAGATTATCAAAAAAGAGTGATTTTTGTGTCAAAGAATCTAAATTTGGAGTTAAATCTTTATGATTGCCATATATCCCCATATACTCCGCACTCAGACTCTCAACCATGATGAGGATAACATTTGGCTTAATCTCTTTTTCTTTAGAAGAAATTTGTTTTGGAGTCATGCTAAAACCAGTTAAGTTTTGAAGATTATTCATGAGAGCTTTATCTTCTAAATTTGCATAAAATTCGTTATAGTCAAGACTATTGTTTCTAAAAGCAGAAAAGAGAGAGTAAAGACCATTTTTTGCAAGTTCATTATTGAAAGTATTATCTGAGATATGTGATAGCTCTTGTTTTTGTAACAAATTAAAAGCAAGAATTGGGATGAGCAAAAATACAAAACCTCTTTTAATTCTTGTGTAAAAATTCTCATTTGAAGTAAATACTATGTTTAATAAAGCTAGTTTTTTTATACTAAGATAAAACAAACTAATACTTATCAACAAGATGGTACTTAAGAGTATGCCAATAGGGTAGGATTCTAGAATATTTCTGATTACTTCTTGGGTATAAACAAGATAATCAACTGCTATAAAATTAAATCTTTTACCAAATTCATCCCAAAAAAACCACTCACTCACTCCTCCAAATAAAAGAGCATACATTTGCATAAAGACAAATCCTAAAATCAAATACTTATTCAGAATTGAATTAAATATTTTTTGTGGTAAAAATATAATATAAATTATCAAAGGAAGGATGTAATAGAAAAAGGCAATGGTATCATAAAAAGTTCCTATGCCGAATGTTTTTAAAAGGGTTATCAAATCTATATCTATGAGGGCAAAGCTTTTCAATGCTAGGCTCGTTCTTATGAAAAAGCTTATAATGAGAAAAAAACTAAAAAGAAAAAATACTAAGTAAAAGCGACTTGATTTATTTTGTAACATACCAATCTCCAAAAATTTTAGAGATTGTAAATAATGAAAATGAAATGAAAATGAAATGTTTATTGCTAAAGAAAAATTCTAGGATAAAAGCTAATTATATTTTTAGAGAGGCTTTTTAGCAGAACTAAGAAGAGTTGAAAGCTTAAGTAAAAGAGCTTTTAAGGTAAAACTTTTTTCTCTATATCTTTGATATTTTTAATCTCATCTTTTTTTATATCTAGTTTTACAAATGCAACTGATATCTCTTTTTCTTCCAAATCTTTGATAAGAGGAGCAAAAGTGCTTTCTATCTCTAGTGCTTCACTGCAAAGTATAAAAAAATCATCGCCCCAAATCCTAAAGATAAGATGAGAGTTTTTTGTAAAGTTGGCAGTTAAAAATGAAGCAATATACTTTAAAAGAACATCTCCCTCATCCCAACCATGTTTTCTATTATAGTTGTTGAAATTTCTCAAGATAATACCATAGATATATGTGTACTCACTGTTTTCATGTAGTTTTATATTGAGGTAGTCACTATTGAAAAGACGTGTTAGATTGTCTTTGAAAAAGTACTCAAATCTCTCTTTGTCAAGTGGTGTTTGAAAAGGTTCATTATCTTCATCTACAAGAGTTTGATTATCAAAAACTTTTAAAGCAACTTCTACCAAAGTAGGATTGAACTGTGTTCCAGAACATCGTGAAAGCTCTTCTAGTGCTTGATTTAGTGATTTCTTCTTTTTATAAATTCTACTTGTTGTCATTGCATCAAAAGCATCACAAAGACTCAAAATCTGTGATGGTACATCGAGTTCTTCTTTGCTTAAGCCTCTTGGATAACCTTTTCCATCGTAGTGTTCATGGTGATTTCTTATAATCTCAGCTATATCACTAAAAACATCAATATTTTTTAACATATCATAGCTGATAGTTACATGCTCTTGAATCATCTTGTACTCATCATCATTTAGTTTATAAGGCTTTAAAAATATACTATCTGGTATGGCAATTTTGCCTATGTCATGGAGCATAGCAGCAAGGTATATAAAGTTTTGTTGCTCTTTGTCATAGCCTAACTCTTGAGCAATTATTTTTGCGTATTTTGCAACACGCTTACTATGTCCCGCTGTATAGTAGTCACGTTTTTCTACGATATCAACGAGCCCAAAGATGTACTGCTCATACATTCTTTGTTTCTCTTTTTGGTTGATAGATAACTTTTTATAAATATAGTATAAAAAGCCAGTACCAACAGCCCAAAGGAGAAAAAACATTGAGAAGACTAAAAAAATATGCTTGCTTGCATCTTTACGAAGTGGTTTTATAGGGATAGAAACACTTACTCCACCTCTTAAATCACCCACTTTATAGCCCTGTTTTGCATGACACTTAAGACAAGACTCTTCAACAATCATAGGATTCATAAGTCTTAGATACTCTTCTCCCTCAACATCTGATAATTCATAAAATTGTTTTTTTGTTTTTGCAACTTTTTCAAGTGCATATACTTCCCAACTATCAGGTTTATTGTTTTTATTTAGTGGATTTAAACTTGTAATACTTGTTTTTACTCCATAAAGTTTAGAGTAATCATGCATCATTTGGGCAAGAGTATAAGCTGGGTTCATAAGAGTAAATTGTTTGCCATCTACTGTAAAATCACGCTCTTTTATGTGGGATAGATACTTGTTGGGAGGAGTTCTTTGCGTAACAGGAACATATACCCCACCATGAGAAGCAACCCATGACCTATAAGCCATATCTTTATCAACACTTGTTTTTGCTTTTGCAATAGCTAAGTTTTTAATATCTATTGAATTATTGTAAGCGAATATAGAAAAAAGAAGAGTAATCAATATTGACCAAATAAAAAAGAGAGTCAACAGTAGTTTTTTTATAACATTCAATTTTTTTGCCATAGAACTTCCTCTTACAACAAAACACTACCGCTTTAGAAAGATTATAATACAATTAGAATAAAACAACAATTAAAGTTATATGTAAGGAAAAATTGAGCCTCCAGCGATACGCGAGCATATATCACTGAAGGTTCCAAACCTAAGGATAACAAGCAGTTGTTATCCTTTTAACGGTTTTCACATGTAAAGAGTTTTACAGAGCTTTTGCGATGATTTTGTTTAATCTTTTAGCAAAGCCACTGATATCTTCTATCTTCATGCCCTCAGCAAGTCTAGCTTGGTCCATGAGTAGGTAAGATACATCGTGTAAAAGTGCAGAGTTTGCATCTTTCATGAGTTTTACAAAAATCTCATGCTTTGGATTGACTTCGAGTATAGGTTTTACTTTAGGAAGGTTATCTTGTCCCATCTGTTTTAGCATTTGTTGCATTTGAAAATCTGGGTCATTTTTATCATAGATGAGAACAGATGGAGAGTCACTCAAACGACTAGAGATTTTGACATCTTTTGCATCATCTTTAAGTATCTCTTTCATCTTCACGATAACTTCTTGATAACTTGCCTCTTGTTCTTTATCTTCTTCTTTTTCATCTTTTATCTCGTCATCTATATCTGAGTTATTGACTGGTTTGATAGGAGTTTTGTCATACTCATGAACCATAGGCATAACGATACTATCAACATCTTCATCAAGTAAAAGAACTTCGATATCTTTTGCTTTAAACTGCTCGATGAGTGGAGAGTTTTTCAAAAGTGCTTCTTCTTCACCTGTTATATAGTAGATAGATTTTTGGTCTTCTTTCATAGCATCTTTGTACTCTTTTAAGCTTACAAGACCTTCACGTTTGCTTGATTTGAACATAACAAGTTCAAGCAAAGCATCACGATTTTCAAAATCACCATAAAGTCCCTCTTTTAAAACACGTCCAAATACCTTGTAAAACTCAAGGTATTTCTCTTTGTCTTTTTGAAGTTTTTTAAGCTCTGATAAGATTTTTTTGACACTCGCTTTTTTGATAGTCTCTAAGATACGGTTTTGTTGTAAGATTTCACGGCTTACGTTCAGTGGTAAATCCTCGGCATCTATGATACCTTTTACAAATCTAAGGTAGATAGGCAGAAGTTCTTTCTCATCATCAGTGATAAATACACGTTTTACATAGAGTTTTACACCAGGTTGATAATCCATACGGAAAAGATCCATAGGTGCTTTTGATGGGATATAAAAGAGTGTACTATACTCTAATGTTCCCTCAGCTTTTGTGTGAGACCAAAGGATAGGGTCAGTACTGTCGTGTGAGATTTGTTTGTAAAAGTCTTTGTACTCTTCATCTTTGATGTCAGTTTTACTAAGTCTCCAAAGTGCACTTGCTTTGTTTACTTGGACATTATTTATCTCTTTTGTTGGCTCTTCACCCTCTTTGTCGCTATATTTTGTCTCTTCTTTATCCATCCAGATACCAAAAGGGATGTGGTTTGAGTACTTTTTGATGATGCTCTCTATGCGGTAAAACTCTAAAAATTCACTCTCTTCATCTTTGAGATAAAGTTTGATGCTTGTACCATGTGTCTCTTTTGTAGTTTTTGTGATTTCATATTCGCCATTGGCTTCACTGACCCAGATATAAGCATCTTCTTCACCAGCTTTACGTGACGTTACCTCTATCTTGTTTGCGACCATAAAAGCTGAGTAAAAACCCACACCAAATTGACCGATAAGACTTGAATCTTTTTTTGCATCACCACTTAAGTTTTGGATGAACGATTTTGTTCCACTTTTTGCGATAGTACCAAGGTTTTCTACCAAGTCTTCTTCATTCATACCGATACCAGTATCGCTGAGTGTTAAAGTTTTTGCCTCTTTATCTATGTCGATAGAGATTTTAGGAGTGTACTCCAAATTCTTGTACTTTTCATCAGTAAGCGCCAAATAGTTTAATTTATCTAGGGCATCTGATGAGTTTGATATAAGTTCGCGTAAAAATATCTCTTTATTTGAGTATAAAGAGTGTATCATCAAATTGAGAAGTTGCGTTACTTCTGTTTGAAATTGATGTTTAGACATCGTATCTCTCCTGTATATGAATTTTGTGAATTTTAGCACAAAGAGAGTTAAATTGCAAGAAAGTTATATAAATCTATATATATAACTTTAGTCTTGTGATATCAAGTTTAGAGTTGCAGCAAAATATTGAAAGTAAAATTATCCATACGATTTCTTCTTTGAATTCTATCTTCATACTCTTTTATCATCCTATTGATTTTAAAAGCAAAATCATTGTCTATGATATACTCCTCTTTGTTTGAAAAGAGTTTTGTATAAGAGTTTTTTGCAACCTCTAGCTCTAAGGCTTTTTCCAAAGTTGACTCTGTTGAGATTCTATCTAAGTCCCATTTGAGTGGAGAAAAAGCATCATACATATCTCCATATTCATCATTTGGAATGTAAGAAATAGTCTCGCTTACATGTAAAATACCCTCTTTATTTTTAAAGTAGTACGTTGAGATTTTTGTTTCATTTATGTTATAAGTGCTGTACTGACTTTTAACTAAATCTGTTGGAATTGCAAGTGTTGTAGTATCAACCTTGTAAGAACATCCTACTAAAAAAAAGAGAGATAAAAACAGAAGTAAAGTTTTTTTCATAATGAACTCCTTTAAGAGTATCATATCTCTAAATTATTAATTTTTTATAAACTCCATCCCTGGTTTCCAATCGATATAAACTGAGTCTTTAAAGTCAAGATGGGGTGCTTTGATGAAAACTGCTTTAAAAGGCTCNNAACTCATTGATAAACATATGAGATTCTCCCAAATCACACTGGAGATAATCTCCTTTTTTTATCACAACTCTCACACCATCAAGATACACCGCACACTGTCCTTCAAGAACTAAAAAAGACTCCTCTTGTTGCTCATGTTTGTGACAAGGATGCTCCTCTCCTATGCCTATCACTACAACACCCATATCTACCATAGGACCTTGTGTGAGGTACTTTGGTCCGTGAGTTCCATATCTGTATTCGTGTTCATTTTCATTTGTTAATTTCATATCTAGTTTCCTTTGCAGTTTTTTGCTAAGTTACATCACTCAAACGGTTTCACGATGGGTGCCCCAAAATCAGAGATTTTGACCCTATCGCTGCAAATGTTTTCGCAGATATAATGAGCAAAAAAACTTATAATATTTTATTTGTAAAAATTTATCTAATTATTATAGTTAAACAAAGCTTTTTACGGATTTTACCTCGTTAAGAAAAATCAGGAAGATTTTTTAAAGGTAACCTCAGAAAAACTCAGGAGAGTTTTGAGAATGATGTAAAAAGTTTTGATTTAACGAAAGTTCATTTACAACCCAGGTGCTTTCCACATTGAACTTGTTATGTTGTCATCTACAAGTTCTAACTGTTTAGCGTACGCAACTTGCCACTTCTCTTTTATCTCTTTATATAACTTATGATTGCTCATATTTGGCTCATACGTTTTTTCCCAAGCTACTAACTCATTTGCTGCACTTTGTATATCTTTATATATGCCAACTCCTACACCAGCAGCCATAGCAGCACCAAGTGCTGTAGCTTCCCTAACACGTGGTATTTTTATCTTACAACCTGTTACATCTGCTAGGGTTTGACACCACAGTGTACCTTTACTAGCCCCTCCTGCAAAAACAATCTCTTCAAACTTTATATCTGTAAACTCTTCTATCTTTTCTAAGTTTATACGTGAGACTATACAAGCATTTTCTTGTAGGCTTTTAAACATAGAAACTTTGTTACACTTATCTGGGTCAATAGAGAGATTTAAAAAACTAGGACTTGCATGATACCACTTGCCATACTTCATACTATCTGAAAAAATTGGCATTATCCCATAGGAGCCAACTGGTATATCTTTGGCTTTGTTTTCTAATAGTCTATAAACATCTATCCCGCTTTTTTGAGCTTCGAGTTTTTCCAAGTCACAAAAAGCATCTCTAAACCAACGCATAACAAGCCCACTAAAAAAAGTAATCCCCTCTGCTTGTGAAAGCCCTTTTACGACGTGTGGATTTACTCTGATACTCATATCTTTTGGTGGAGTTGCTTCACTTTTTATATTGACTATTTGTTGCCAAAAAGAGCCACCGAGAATCGCAACTTGTCCCTTTTGTACAACTCCAAGTCCAGCACTTCCTAGTTGCACATCACCTCCACCCATGACTACTTGAGTGTTTGAGCTTAGTCCAGAGTCTTTACATGTAACATTTCCCATGAGAGTTCCCACCTCTAAAACAGGAGGGAAGATGTCATCTTTTATCCCGACTCTTTTTGCCATACTTGAATCCCAATCACGATTTTTTAGAGAAAATATCCCCGTAGTTCCACCATTGCTAGGATCTGTTGCTATGACTCCACTTAGACGAGCTAGTATCCAATCTCCTATCATAGAAACTTTGGCTACTTTTTCATATATCTCTGGGCGATTGTTTTTAAGCCACATGATACGAGGCAATGCTCCAAGGGCAAATGTTTGACCGCTTTGTGCGTAAAACTCTTCTTCTATGCCGCTAAAATGTTCTTTGAGGTATCGTACTTCCTTGTGCGCTCTTGCATCGACATTGGCTACACCCCAAAGCTCACGTCCCTCTTTGTCATAAAGAACTATGCCCTCACGCATACTCGTAGCACTCAAAGCGAGTATGTCTTCGCCCTTTAGATTGCTTACATGTAAAGCTTCTTTGATACACTCACAAACCAAAGTCCAGTTAGTTTCACAATCAAAACTCATGGAGTTTGGAACATCTTGCTCTTCGAGATGCGTCCACTCTCTTTGTCCTACGCTTATCTGATTGCCTTTAACATCAAAGATAACAGCGCGAACACTTCCTGTACCTGCATCTATCGCCATCAAGTAGTTCATCATAGTTCCTAATTTTTGTGTTTTGAAATTATAGCAAAACACAATGCGAGCTCAATAATGATACGAGTTTATATAAATCTTTCTTCATTCAGCGCTAAAATTCGTTTTTCGCACAATTCAAACGTTTTAAGTAGCTCAGAAGTGGTCTCTTTGAGGTTTGAGTAGTAGAGTTTTGCCTTGTCTATTTCAAGGGGGTCTATCTTAGGAGAGCTTATCATCTTTGATAAAAAGCTTTGGGATTGTTGTTTTTCAAAGAGTATTTTAAAAAGTTTTGCATACTCTTTGTGCCATTGTTCGTGTATAAGCTCAAGTTTTTCAAAAAACATAGAACCAAAAAGATCTCTTAAGCGGTTATTTTTGCTGTATAACCACTCTCCAAATTCACACTCTTTATGTGAAAGTGCAGTAGGTTTATGAACTTTTCTACCATGTATAGCATCAAAAACTTTATCGGTTTGTGCGATATGATTTTTTTTAATCATATTCATCTTTTCTATGGTTTGCGTTTTATTCATTTTTAGCAATATCCTATTTTCTTAAGAAATTTTTATATTGTTTCAGAAATAATACTATACAATTACTATATTTTTTCTAAAAGGTTATAGTATGCATCGTCCAACACCTACAAACAAAGAGATAAAACTGAGTAGTAAAAGATATATTGTATCTAAAACAGATACAAAGGGAATTATCATATATAGCAATGATTATTTTGTAGAAGTCTGTGGTTACAGTGAAAAAGAACTTCTTGGAAAACCTCACTCAATTGTGCGACACCCAGATATGCCAAAAATTGCTTTTAAATTGATGTGGGATAGAATCAATAAAGGTGAAAACATGGTAGCAGTTGTCAAAAACTTATCAAAAAGTGGTGATCACTACTGGGTCGTAACGGACTTTGAACCAAAGATAGATCCACTAAGCAAGAAAATAATCTCTCATACAGCATTTAGAAGAGCAGCTCCTAAAAAAGCTAAAGAGACTGTGGAGCCTATTTATGCAAAACTTTTAGAGTTAGAAAAAGAGGGTGGCATGGAGGCTAGTGAAAAGTTCTTGCATGATTTTTTAAAAGAAAACAACACTACTTATGATGATTTTGTAAACTCTTTAGTACAAGAACAAGGGATTTTTAAACTATTTTTCACAACTATGAAAAAGCTATTTTCATAGTTGTGAAATAAAAATTATAGATTATTTTTTTAGCTTTGCTTGTTCAAGTTCCCAATACTCCATATCAAAACTATCTTTGAGGCTGATGCTTTTGTAACCACCAAGTTTATCAGCCCTCAAAACAGCTAGCATAGTGTGTTCTATGATATCATTGATGATACTTGCTTCTTTTTCATTTTTCCCTATGCAGATAACTCCAAAGTCTTTTATAACTACGTAGTTTGGGGCTG
This sequence comes from Sulfurospirillum sp. UBA6810, assembly GCA_002469305.1. GTDB lineage: Bacteria > Campylobacterota > Campylobacteria > Campylobacterales > Sulfurospirillaceae > UBA6810. The sequence continues at coordinate 7,853 of DKEY01000180.1, read as the reverse complement.
GGTTGAGACAAATCTCCTCTTTTGCAAATTTTCTAAAGTAAGCTTTATACTGCTCTATATATTGTTCAAGTTTATCTGCTATGTTGTTGGTGATAACAAGTGGTACTCTTTTTGTACGTATGATATGCTCAGGTGTAAGAACACCACGAGTAGCAAAACTCTCTAAATGCTCCTGTGAAGCGTAAAATCTAGCAAGAGATGAAGTGTTTACATGTAATGATATTTCAAAGCCTTTTTTATTGGAAACAAGCTCTTTAAGACTCTCTATATCGAACTCTTTGCTTACATGTAAGCTAGGTATCCCTAAGTATGCATTTGTGCTTAAAAACTCTTCTGCCTTGCTTACTGCTTTTATCATCTTTTCATAAGAGATTTTCGCATCATCATCAAAAGTAAATATCCCATGATGGTGCAAGATAATTCCCTCACAAGAGTGCCAATCAAAATTTTGTGTCATCTCAAAAATTTCCCTTGCAAGGATAAATCCAGGCATCACATAAGGCACTATCAAAAAGTTAGGATATAACTCTTGGATGAGTTTTTCTCCATCTTTTGAGTTTGATATAGTTACAACAGCGTCAGCGTGAGTATGGTCAACAAACTTATAAGGGATAAGTGCGTGTAAAATCGCTTCGACAGAAGGATTAGGCGCACTTTTGTCTATCATCGCCTCTTTTTGACCTGCAACCATATCTGTATCGCTCAAGCTTGGAAGTTTTGCCATCTCTAAAAGAGTTGACATCTTTACAGGAGCAAAGCCCTCCGCTTTGATAGACACTAAGTCCCATCCACTCCCTTTGACATAGAGTATCTCTTCATCATCTACTAGAGATTTCACAGAAGTATTGCCTCCACCATGCAAGACTAGCTCAGCGCTACGTCCAAGTAAGTTGGAAGTATAAACTCTTAGTTCTAAGTCTGTTTTGAAGTTTTTAGCTTCGTTTTCTTTCCATAGAGATTTCATATGATTTCTAAATCATCAGAGTATTTTTGGGCACAAAATGGCTCATAATTTTCTTTATAAAACTTATAGTGTGCAGAGTGTTTATGTCCTTCTAGTGCATCATTATTTGCCCAAGATTCAACTACTAAAAATTCTTTTGGCGCATCTTTTAGTTGAAATATGTCATAGGCTAAACAACCTTTTTCCTCTTTTGATGGTTGTACCATCGTTCTTAAAAGTTCTTTCATCTGTTCTATACAATCTTCTTTTGCTATAAATGTTACTTTTTTTGTTATGCTCATCTGTTCTCCTTTGAAAGATTTCATTTTAACATATTTATAGTTATGATAAAAACTATATTTTGTTTTTTACGGCATATTAAGATATTTATTATATACTACTATTAGTATTTTTATAAGGAATTTTTATGAAAAAAGTTTTGTTTTTAAGTGCAGGTACACCATGTAGAGCGGTTATGGCAAAGGCTATAATGACAAAAGATTTTATAGAACAAAATGATATAGAATTTGATGGTGCTGGTATAGAAGACAATCAAGAGATAAATGAAAATGCTATGAAAATTCTTTTAGAAGAGGGTGTAGATTTGAGTACATTAGTGCCAAAAACACTTTCTCATGTTATGGACAATGAGTATGATTTGGTTGTGACTATATGTCACTACTCAAAAGAGATATGTCCTGTTTTTCCACACAATATACCTACTATCCACTTGGAATTCCCTATCATAGATAGTGAAGATGAAAAAACTTGTAGAGAGTTTGTTGCAAAACTTAGGCGTGTAGCAAAACCAGTTATCCAAAAAGAGTTAGCGTAAAAAGTATTCGCTAACTTTAAAACCACTTCCAGCAGCAAGTATAGTAAAAAATACATTTAAAAAGATATTTGTAAAACCAAGAACTATGCTACCTTGATTTAAAAGCCAGAAAGTTTCCAATGCAAAAGTGGAGTAAGTTGTCAAAGCTCCCATGATACCAGTTGAGAGAAAAGATTTGAGTGGGAGAGAAAAAAATTGTGTATAGGTAAAAAAAGCAAATAAAACCCCAAGAATCAAACTACCAAGTATATTGACTCCCAATGTGCCAAAAGGAAGTTCATGAGGGATGTTTTTGTTTACAAGTCCGTTGATGTAGGCTCTTGTAATCGCTCCTATAAAGCCACCACTACCTATGGCTAGTATTGTTTGCCAACTCATTTGCTAAGCCTTCCTCCATATTGGTTTTTAAAGTTTCATACCAGTTTTCATCATCTTTTGGATTTATAGCATCTAAAAAGACGACATTTATCGTACCACTTTTTGCTTGCATCTTTTGTGAATCAAAGATAGATTTTGTATTGGTAACTATTATGGGTTGGACTTTTAATTCAAGCTTTTCAGCCAAGATTTTTGCTCCTGTTTGAAACTTTAAAAGTTTATCGCCACTACTTCTTGTACCCTCTGGAAACATCGCAATAACTCTATTTTTTAGTAATCTATCTTTACTCTCTTTGAGTATCTTTATGATGGAGCGTTTATCTTTTCTGTCTATGGCTATCATCTTGGGTGCCGTGATGATGTGTCCAAAAAGAGGTATTTGTTGTAACTCTTTTTTTGCAATCCAACACAAATCTTTTCCATAGATCATCTCTAAAACAACTATATCTACAAGACTTTGGTGATTGATGAGTAAAAGTTTTGCTTCAGGGTCAATTTGCCCTTTTTGTACAACTTTAAATCCCATAAGAAAAGATTGCATTTTTGCCCAAGCTTGTCTTATAGGGTAAGTTTTATCTCTAAATATATACATCAACACGATAGTGATTAAAACTGTGACGACAAACTCAATCATAAGATACAATGCTTTAATTCTTGATAACACTTGACTCCTTTATCCAACCAATTTTTCCATTTGGTAGTAGTATTTTTATATAATCATCTTTTTTAGCTAATTTTTCGGCATACATTGGTCTATCTAAAGTATAAAAGATGGTAGAGTTTTTTGTTGGTAAAATTTTTACTTGTGTTTTTGTTGCAACTTTTACACTGTTAGTTGGTGCTTTTTCATATAAAAACAGCCCTATAATAGCAACGATAAATACTATATAGGTCATTTTTCTTCTTTTCAAAAAGAGTACAAAAAAGATAATGATAAAGATAAGATAAGTGATGTTTTTATAAAACTCTATACCGCTATCTTTTGGATTTAAGTCAATCTGAGTACTTACACTATCATCATCAAGGATAATAGGAATTGAGATTTTTTCAAAATCGTCTTTTTCTATGTTGAAGTACGAAAAGACAAAATTTTTCAAATGATTAGGGATAATCGCATAGTAAAATATCTTATAGTAAGGAAGGTTTTCTGTGGCAGAGTCTATACCATCTCTTTGTGTCCAATTTAGTTTAAAATCACCTAGATTTGAGTATTCTGCTTCTATTTCCAGAACGATGATGTAGCTATCATCATTAAATTGTGTTGTTTTGTACTTATTGATTTTGAGTGACTTTGCAATTACTTGAGAAAAGTATTTATCACTAGTGAGTTTGATAATATTGGTTTTTGCACCCTCTATACTCTCATAATCAATAAACTGGCTATTTTGCAAAATATTGACAGATATTTTTGGTAGTTTTGTATTTTCATTAGCTACTTTCATATAAAAAGTATTATAAAAAATATTGTCACTAAACCATTGCCAATTGACATCAGGATTGACTACAACAAGGTCTTCATCATGTGAAAATGTAGTAGTTATATCTTCAAAATCATTATTTGCAATGATAGCTTTTACTTTGATAGGAAATAAAGCTCCAACATAAACTTTAGAAGGGATATCTTCATAAGAGAGAAAGATAGATTTTTGCTTTGGTAAATTAACCTCTGAGATTGATGTGTTTGTTTCATTTGTATCATTTGCAAAACACAAGCCAACCAATAGAAAAATAGAGGTTAATTTTACCAAAATGTTTTTCATATATTTACGCTAATAAACCTTCAAGCATTTTCACACCATCAACTGAACCAAGTATATCTTCTATCGCACGTTCAGGGTGAGGCATAAGACCAAATACATTTTTGTCTTTGTTGCAGATACAAGCTATCGAGTCGATTGAGCCGTTTGGATTGTCTATTTCGCCATTTGCATCTACGTATTTTAAGAGTACTTGGTTGTTTGCATATAACTCTTTCAAACCTTCTTCATCGATAAAGTAGTTACCCTCACCATGTGCGATAGGTACATTGAGAATATCGCCAACATTGAGTTTTTGTAAAAATCTATTGTTGTTATCTATTACTTTTAAGTGATGATACTTTGAGATAAAGTGTACATTTGAGTTTCTCTTCATAGCACCAGGGAGTAATCTCATCTCAAGAAGCATTTGGAAGCCATTGCAGATGCCAAGAACTTTTCCACCCTCATTGGCAAATCTTATAACATCTTTCATGATAGGAGAAAACTTTGCGATAGCAGCACTTCTGAGATAATCACCATAGCTAAAGCCACCAGGAAGGATTACAAGTTCGATATCTGAAGGAAGTTTTTCATTTTTATGGAAAACAAGCTCTACAGTCGCACCTAGCTTTTCACAAGCATATTTTGTATCCATTTCACAGTTTGTTCCTGGAAAAACTACAACGGCAACTTTCATTACATCATCTCTATTTCGTAGTTTTCTATAACAGTATTTGCTAGTAAATCTTCACACATAGCTGTTACGTTACTGAGTGCTTTTTCTTTATCACTCTCTTGGATATCTAGCAAGATTTGCTTACCGATTCTTACATCATTTACTCCATTGAAACCAAGTGAGCTCAGTGCATGATGTACTGCTTTTCCTTGTGGGTCTAGAACTCCATTTTTAAGTTGGATATTTACTCTGATTTTCATATTTTCATCTCTCCTTATTTTTTATTTAAAATTCTATTTAGCACTTCTTCATAGGCAATTTTTACATTGCCTAGACCTTGTCTAAATCTATCTTTGTCTAGTTTTTCATTTGTATCTACATCCCAAAAACGACAACTATCAGGGCTTATTTCATCTGAAAGTAAGATATTACCCTCATCATCTACACCGAACTCTACTTTAAAATCAACAAGATTTAGCTTTCTTTCTAAAAAGAATTTTTTTAGTATTGCATTGATTTCACGGCCAAGTCTTTTTAACTCTTCCAAGTCAGACTCACTTTTTACCAAGTTCATCGCTAAACAATGCTCATCATTGATAAGAGGATCACCCAAAGAGTCATCTTTGTAGTAAAACTCAACCAATGCAAATGGTAACACTGTTGCATCAGGGATACCTAAACGCTTTGTAAGAGAACCTGTTGCTATGTTTCTCACAACAACTTCTATGGGGATGATTTTTACACTTTTGATAAGTTGTGTCGTTTCATCAAGAGTTTTTACTAAGTGTGTTTTGATACCATAACCCTCTAAAAGGTTAAAAAGTTGTGTACTTATCTTGCAGTTGAGTGCACCTTTACCAGCTTCATTTCCTTTTTTTTCAGCATTAAAAGCAGTCAAGTCATCTTTAAACTCTGCAATCAATAAATTGTTATCTTCTGTTTTGTAAAGTTTTTTACCTTTACCTTCATACAATAGACCTAATTTATCCACCAATAACTCCAATTATTTTTGTTTTATACCCAATACTTTGATAATATCAACTGCGCTTTTGAGCTGTAAGTCTTCAAACAACTGCTCTTGTGTTATAACTTCTTCGTCTTGTTTTTCTTTGCTTTTATCTTTTTTTACGTTTGTATCTACTTTTGCCAATTCACTTTCCAAGTGTTTTTTCAGTTCATTCTCTTTTATCATAAATTCATTTTCTTGTTGTGGAACTTTACCTGGATATACAGTGATATCAGGAGTTACACCAACAGCTTGGATAGTTCTACCACTTGGAAGGTAGTATCTTGCGATAGTAAGTCTCAATGCTTCTTTTTCATCAACAGGCAATATAACTTGAACACTGCCTTTACCAAAAGTTTTTTCTCCGATGATTACAGCACGTTTGTGGTCTTGTAGGGCACCACTTACGATTTCGCTCGCACTCGCACTTCCTCCATTGACTAAAACTACCAAAGGTATATCACTAATTGTTCCTACTTTTGTTGCTCTATATTCGCTGTCTTGTTCTTTATATCTTCCCTTTTGAGATACGATGATGCCATCTTCTACAAAAAGGTCAGTGAGTGCAACAGCTTGATTTAAAAGTCCGCCAGGATTGTTTCTCAAATCTAAAATAATTCCTTTGATGTCTCTGTATTTTGAGAGAGCTTCTTTTGTCTTTCTCTCTACATTTTTATCAAAATTAGTTACTCTTAGAAAAAGAATATTATCTTTTTTTATGATTTTTGAGTAAACAGAATCAACTTTTATGATATCTCTTGTGATAGGGATTTCAAGTGGTTTATTTTCTCCCTCACGCACTATCGTAAGTGTGAGCGATGTTTTTGGTTTTCCTCTCATGAGACCAACAGCTTCATCTATCGTCATATTGAGAGTTGATTGTTTATTGATTTTTAAGATAATGTCACCAGATTTTACACCAGCTTTATCAGCAGGTGTTCCCTCCATAGGTGCGATGATAGTGAGTGCTCCATTTCGCATACCGATAGTGATACCAAGACCGCCAAATTCTCCATCAGTTTGTATTTTCATCTCTTTAAAATGTTTTTCATCAAGGTAAGAAGAGTGCGCATCGAGATTTTCAAGAAGACCTTCGATAGATTTGTCAATTATCTCTTTTAATTCCAAATCATCAACATAGTTTTTTTCAACTGCATCAACAATTTTTTGAAATTTATCGTAAGATTGAAGTCTAGTCTCACTTGCAAGTAGTGTAGTGGATAACATCAGTGATGCACCAATCATAGTCGAAGCAAAACCTATTGTTACAAATTTTAAATGTTTCATTATCTATTTACACTCCATATTGTTAAATAAACGTAGATTATATATAAATTTCCCTAAAAATTGTATAAATATATAGAGTACTTTTATGAGATAGAGCGTAATAATTCTACATGTAAACCTTATATCTTCTAAAAATTATTTAATAAACTTGACAGTAATAGACTAAAGTAGTATAATGAAATAAATTAAACTTTTGTGGAGGAATATTATGAATTCTATTTTCGAAAAATTAACGCATCAAATGACAAGTGCTATTGAAAGTGCGATTAGTTTGGCCCTTCATTCTAAAAATTCTGAAGTGGTTCCACTGCACGTTCTATGGGCATTGTGTACAAACTCAAGCTCGATTTTAAATCAAGTGTTTAACAAAATGAACATTGATAAATCTGCAATTGAGTTAGAAATAAAGAGCGAAGTTGCAAAACTCCCTCAAAGCTCATCTGTAAGCAAAGAAAATATCAAGCTTGGAAAAAGCATGGTTGAGAGTTTACATGTAGCCGAGGGTTTGATGAGCAAGCAAGGTGATAGCTTTTTAGCAGTTGACACTTGGATAGTTGCAAATCTAGAGAGCTTTAAAAAGATACTTTCAAAATATATAGATATTTTAGAGTTAAAGAAAAACTTTGAAACACTCAGAGGCAATAAAAAAGTAGATAGCCAGAGTGCAGATGAAAATCTAGAAGCTTTGGGAAAATACGGCATCGACCTTACAAAAAGAGCAGCTGAGGGAAAACTTGATCCTGTTATAGGTAGAGATGAGCAAATCCACCGTATGATGCAAATACTCATACGCAAATCTAAAAACAATCCTATCCTCATAGGAGAACCTGGTACTGGTAAAACAGCTATCGTTGAGGGCTTGGCGCTCAAAATCTCTGCAAATGATGTGCCGATAAGTTTACAACATAAAAGACTTATCGCTCTTGATATGGCTGCACTTATCGCTGGTGCAAAGTATAGAGGAGAGTTTGAAGATAGGCTCAAAGCAG